>NZ_JBEYUY010000004.1:0-512362 GCF_040643775.1 Streptomyces sp. NPDC047081
CGAGTAGAGCGGGTCGACGAAACCGCCGGCGTCTGCGAGGAGGCAGTAGCCCTCGCCGACGGTCGACCGGGAGGAGTACTGCAACCGCGGGGCGCTGCTGCGCACCTGTCTGTTCGCCGCCCTGTCCGCCGTACTGGTCGCGTTCGCCGCGACCGGTGCGGCGCAGGCGGATCCGCCGACGGCGAAGGCCGCCGCCGCGGTGGCCTTCTCGGACACCTTCGACGGGCCCGCCGGGGCCGCGGTCGACTCCTCGAAGTGGCAGATCGAGACCGGCGACAACGTCAACAACCACGAGCGGCAGTACTACACCTCGGGCAACAAGAACGCGGCCCTGGACGGCCAGGGGCACCTGGTGATCACCGCCCGGAAGGAGAACCCGGCCAACTACCAGTGCTGGTACGGCACTTGCCAGTACACCTCGGCGCGGCTGAACACCTCCGGGAAGTTCAACGCTCAGTACGGGCATGTCGAGGCGCGGATGAGGATCCCGCGCGGGCAGGGCATGTGGCCGGCGTTCTGGATGCTGGGCACGCCGGTCAACTGGCCGGACTCGGGCGAGATCGACGTCATGGAGAACGTCGGCTTCGAGCCCTCCACGGTGCACGGCACCATCCACGGCCCCGGTTACTCGGGCTCGGGCGGCATAGGCGCCGCCTACTCGCTCCCGAACGGCCAGGCCTTCGCCGACGCCTTCCACACCTTCGCGGTGGACTGGGCGCCGGACTCGATCACCTGGTCGGTGGACGGCAACGTCTACCAGCGGCGCACGCCCGCCGACCTGGGCGGGAAGACCTGGGTGTTCAACAAGCCGTTCTTCCTCATCCTGAACCTGGCGGTGGGCGGCTACTGGCCCGGCGACCCGGACGGCTCCACGGCCTTCCCGCAGCAGCTGGTGGTGGACTCGGTGTCGGTCACCACGGGTGACACCGCGGCCGGGGCGGCGATCAGGGGCCTGGGCGGCAAGTGCGTGGACGTGGCAGGGGCGAACCCCGCCAACGGGACCCCCGTACAGCTCTACGACTGCAACGGCACCGCCGCCCAGCAGTGGACGACCGGCTCGGACGGCACCCTGCGCGCGCTCGGCAAGTGCCTGGACGCCACCGGCAACGGCACCGCCGACGGCACGCCGGCCCAGCTGTGGGACTGCACCGGCGGTCCGAACCAGAAGTGGACGGTCACCGCGGCGCACGACATCGTCAACCCGCAGGCCGACAAGTGCCTGGACGCGACCGGCAACAGCTCGGCCAACGGCACCCGGCTCCAGCTGTGGACCTGCTCGGGCGGCGCCAACCAGAAGTGGACGGTCGGCTGACCGGACCGGTCAGTGCAGCTTCCAGGTGTACTTGTCGCCGCCGACCCAGCGCACCACGTCCGGGTCGTCCATGTCGTGGATGGGTACTCCGAAGGCGGCGGCCGCCGCCAGGACGTCGGTGACGGTCTTGGCCTCACCGACCACGACACCGTCGATCTCGACGATCCGGAAGGGCGGTGTACCGGGCTGGACCCCCAGCACCATGATCCGCGGATGGGAGATGTGCGGGCTGGCGATTTCGGTCATGCAATAGAGCGTAGAACGCAATCCGCGCTCGCGAATCTCCCGATTCGTCCAGAAAGGAGGTCTCGATGGATCCCGTCGAGGCTCTGGACCGGATCGCCTTCCTCCTGGAGCGCACGCTGGCGCCGACGTACCGCGTCCGCGCCTTCCGCACGGCGTCCAGGGTGCTCGCCTCCCTGCCCGAGGCGGAGGTGCGCGAGCGGGCCGCCGACGGGTCGCTGGAGTCGCTCAAGGGCATCGGCCCGAAGACGGCACAGGTCGTCCGGGAGGCGCTGGACGGGCGGGTGCCGGGTTACCTGGAGAAGCTGGAGGCCGAGCCCGCGGCCACGTTGCCCGAGGGCGGTGAGCGGCTGCGGGCGCTGCTGCGCGGCGACTGTCATCTGCACTCGGACTGGTCGGACGGCGGCAGCCCGATCGAGGAGATGGGCCGGGCCGCGGCGGCGCTCGGACACGAGTGGGCGGTGCTGACCGATCACTCGCCCCGGCTGACCGTGGCCCGCGGCCTGTCCCCCGGACGGCTGCGCGAGCAGCTGGAGGTGGTGGCGCGGCTCAACGAGACCTGGGCGCCCTTCCGGCTGCTGACCGGCATCGAGTGCGACATCCTCGACGACGGCTCCCTCGACCAGGAGCCGGAGCTGCTGGAACAGCTCGACGTGGTCGTGGTGTCGGTCCACTCCAAGCTGCGCATGGACGCCCGCTCGATGACCCGGCGGATGGTGGCCGCCGTACGCGATCCTCATGCGGACGTGCTCGGTCACTGCACCGGGCGGCTGGTGACCGGGCGGGGGCGGCCGGAGTCGGAGTTCGACGCGGACGCGGTGTTCGCCGCGTGTGCCGAGACCGGCACGGCGCTGGAGATAAACAGCCGGCCCGAGCGGCTCGATCCGCCCCGCCGGCTGCTGCGGCGGGCGGTGGAGGCGGGCGTGCTGTTCTCGATCGACACGGACGCGCACGCGCCGGGCCAGCTGGACTGGCAGGTGTACGGCTGTGCCCGCGCGGAGGAGTGCGGGGTGCCCGCCGAGCGTGTGGTGACCACCTGGCCGCTGGAGCGGCTGCTGACCTGGGCTCACAGGGAGTGACGCACATCACCACGCTCCGTGGGCGGGTGCTGGAACACCGGCGGGTGGTTCGCCGTTGAACCAGCCGTGGGTGCGGATGGGACAGTGTCCCCGGGCCTCACCTTTTGCCCACAGGGAC
Source organism: Streptomyces sp. NPDC047081 (assembly GCF_040643775.1). Classification (NCBI taxonomy): domain Bacteria; kingdom Bacillati; phylum Actinomycetota; class Actinomycetes; order Kitasatosporales; family Streptomycetaceae; genus Streptomyces; species Streptomyces sp. NPDC047081. The sequence continues at coordinate 2,753 of NZ_JBEYUY010000004.1, forward strand.
GATCGTTCGGCTGAAGCCCTGTGGAGCCTTTCGCCGAGAGGCGACCGCCATCCGCGCCCACCCTTGACCGCCCCGACCGTGATTCCCCCGTCCGGTCGGGGCTTTCCTCTGTCCGGCCGCGGATCGCGCTCGGCCGCGCTTGACTTCGAGAGCACTCCAATTCGTAGCGTTCCCGGTATGACCACTGCACAGCACAAGATCGGATCCGGTTTCGGCGCCACCAGCACCGCAGACGACGTCCTGGCGGGCATCGACCTCACGGGGAAGCTCGCGATCGTCACCGGCGGCTACTCGGGCCTCGGCCTGGAGACCACCCGCTCGCTCGTCAAGGCGGGCGCCCACGTGGTGGTCCCGGCCCGGCGCCGGGCCAGCGCCGAGGAGGCGCTGGCCGACCTCGACCGCGTGGAGATCGACGAGCTGGACCTCGGCGACCTGGAGAGCGTGCGCGGGTTCGCCGAGCGGTTCCTCGCCTCCGGGCGGACCGTGGACATCCTCATCAACAGCGCCGGGATCATGGCGTGCCCGGAGACGCGGGTCGGGCCCGGCTGGGAGGCCCAGTTCGCCACGAACCACCTCGGCCACTTCGCCCTCGTCAACCGGCTGTGGCCGGCGATCGAGCCGGGCGGCGCGCGGATCGTCTCCGTCTCCTCCCGCGGCCACCACTTCTCCGGCATCCGCTGGGACGACGTCGAGTGGCGGCGGGGTTACGACAAGTGGGAGGCGTACGGCCAGGCCAAGACCGCCAACGTGCTGTTCGCCGTCCACCTCGACCGGCTCGGCCGCGACGCCGGCGTGCGTGCCTTCTCCCTCCACCCCGGCGGCATCATCACTCCGCTCCAACGGCACATCCCCAAGGAGGAGATGGTCGAGCGCGGCTGGATCGACGAGGACGGCAACGTCCTCAACCCCGAGGGCTTCAAGACCCCGCCGCAGGGTGCGGCCACGCAGGTGTGGGCGGCGACCTCTCCGCAGCTGGAGGGTCTCGGCGGCGTCTATCTGGAGGACTGCGACATCGCCGAGCCCGCGGTGGACGGCGACCAGCGCAGCGGTGTCAAGTCCTGGGCGACGGACCCGGAGCAGGCGGCACGCCTGTGGGACCTGTCGGCACAGCTGACGGGCGTGAACGCCTTCGCCGCCTAGCAGCCGGCCAGTTCCCTGGGCCCGTACAGCGCGGCGGGCGCCCCCGTCATCAGGGCCCAGTACCGGTCGCCGTACGACCAATGCCACCACTCGGTCGGGTAGTTGACGAGCCCGGCCGAGCCGAGCGCCTCCCCGAGCACCGCCCGGTTGGCCCGCGCTTCACCGGAGATGTTCCCGGCCCCGGTGTAGCAGGCGCCGTCGCTCTGCTCGGGACTGGCGTTCATGGCGGTACCCAGGTCGAGTTCACGGCCGCCGGCGTCGGCGAGGGTCAGATCGACGGCCGCGCCCGCGCTGTGCGGGGCGATCTCGGGTGGGGAGACATAGCGGCTGGCGGCGGTACGGATGCGGTCGGCGGGCCAGTCGGGGTGCGCGGCCCGCAGTTCGTCGGCGTACCGCTCGAAGTAGAGCCGCTGCAGGGCCGGTGGCCGGTATCCCTCCACGAAGAGCAGCCGCAGGCCGTCGGGCAGCAGGGACTGGGCGGTCAGGAGGCGTTCCAGGACGCCGCGGCGGAGGTGGTGCTCGGCGCCGTGGGAGTCCTCGTGCTTGCGGTCGTCGATCAGGAGCGAGTCGCGTACGTCGACGAGGGGGTCGCCGGTCTCCTGCACCGGTACGGCCGCCACCCGGGCGTCGGACATCAGGATGATCTCGGTCATGTGCCGATCATCTCCGGCCGTCCGGGGATCCATCGCCTCCCGCGTCGTGAATTCCGCCCCGGCCGGGTACCCGGTCACTCCCCTCGGAAGGGAGGCTGACGTGAGCGGCATGACGGGCAGCAGGATCGTGGTCACGGGTGCCACCGGCAACGTGGGGACCAGTGTGGTGCGCGCCCTCGCCGAGGACTCGGACGTCGGCTCCGTGCTGGGGCTGGCCCGCCGGATCCCGGAGTGGTCGCCGCCGCGGACGGACTGGTCGCAGGTCGACCTCGGGTCCGAACGCGCGGACCTGGTCAAGGAGTTCACGGACGCCGACGCGGTGGTGCATCTGGCGTGGGCGTTCCAGCCCACGCACGATCCCGCGGCCACCTGGCGCACCAACGTGCTCGGCGGCATCCGGGTGTTCGACGCGGTGGCGGCGGCCGGTGTGCCGACGCTGGTGCACGCCTCGTCGGTCGGCGCGTACTCGCCGGGGCCGAAGGGCCGTCCTGTCGACGAGTCGTGGCCGACGCACGGCTGGCCGGACGCAGCGTACTGCCGGGAGAAGGCGTATCTGGAGCGGACCCTGGACATCTTCGAGCGGGAGCATCCCGAGGTGCGGGTGGTGCGGATGCGGCCGGCGTTCCTGTTCAAGCGGGAGTCGGCGAGCGAGCAGCGCCGGATCTTCGGCGGGCGCTTCCTGCCGGGGCCGCTGGCGCGTCCGGAACTGCTGCCGTTCCTGCCTGACATCCCCGGCCTGCGGGTCCAGGCGCTGCACACCGACGACGCGGCCGACGCGTACGTCCACGCACTCGCCGGCGAGGCCCGCGGCGCGTTCAACCTGGCCGCCGAGCCTCCGGTCAACGCCGAAATGCTCGCCGAGATGCTGGGCAACCGGCCGATCCGGCTCCCCCGGGCCGCGGCCCGCTCCGCGATCGCCGCCGCGTGGGGCCTGCACCTGCTGCCCGCCTCGCCCCACCTCTTCGACGCGGTCCTGCGCCTGCCGCTGATGGACTGCACACGCGCGCACACCGAACTGGGCTGGCAGCCGCAGCACACGGCGACGGAGGTGCTGGAGGAGTTCCTGCAGGGGCTGCAGCGTGGGGAAGGCGCCAGCACGGAGCCGATGCGGGGGCGCAAGGTCGGCTGAGATCACCTGGACCTACTCGGCCTGGGTGTCCAGCCGCTCCCGCTGCGGCACCACGGTGTACTTCGGGTCCTCCGCCGAGGCCATCCCCGCCGCGAACACGCCGAAGCGGGTGCAGGCCGAGCCGGCGAGCAGGGCCAGGCCGGAGGCCACGGCCGGGGCCCGGCGTCCGCCGAAGGCGGCGGCTCCCAGGGCGCCCGCGGCGGTGAGGACGCGTGCGGTCCGCAGCAGCGCGCCCGCCCTGCCCTCCCGCCAGGTCTCCGCGACCATACCCAGCCGCCGTTCCGCCGCCTTCTCCGCCGCCGCGTCGGCCACTGCGGCCAGCCCGGCGGCGCAGCGCGCGGGTGTGTTCTCGTGGGCGGGGCCGGTGACGAGGGCCATGCCGGCCGCCGCAGCCGTGGCCGAGGCGCCGAAGAGGTAGGGCAGTTCGCGGTGGGCGCCGTGCCAGGCCGGTACGGCGGTGTCGGCGGCCAGGACACCCGTGTACGTGGCCACCGCCGGGCCCAGCACCGCCGCCGCGCCGGTTGCCGCTCCCCCGAGCCGCGGCAACCGGCCCGTGACGGCGCTCGCGGCGGCCGCACCCGCCGCGGGCCCGTACACCGAGAGCAGCCAGGAACCCATGCTCATCGGCGAGGTCGGTTTGAAGACGCGCAGCATGTTGGCGAAGCGGGCGGGCCTGCCGAGGTCGTGGACGAGTGCGGCGGCTGAGAGGGAGACCGCGGTCAGTGAGGACACCTTCAGGGCGGTGGCGGTGGTGGTGCGACCGGTCAGCTGGGCGCCCGCCGCGAGGACGGACCCGGCGCCCGCGAGGCCGCCGAGGAAGAAGTAGCCGGCGATGTCCGGAGCGGCCCAGGACGGCGCCTTGATGACCGGGCGGCCGTAGTACGACTCGAACTCGGCCCTCGGCACCATCGGCTGCTCGCCACGCCGGCGCCTGCGCCCCGCGCGTTCCGTGATGCTCATCGCGGTCCCCTTCCCGGCCGTCCCGAGACGGCGAAGCACGCCGCGAGGCCGCCCAGCACGGACAGCGCCGCCACGCCCGCGTGCTTCCACATCGTCGGCAGGTCCCGGGTCGTGACGACGGGATCGGGTGGCAGGCCGTACACCTCGGGGCGGTCTAGGAGCAGGAAGAACGCGCCGTCGCCGCCCACGCCGTCGTCCGGGTCGGCGCCGTAGAGGCGGGCCTCGGTGGACCCCGCCTCGTGCAGCTGGTCCACGCGCAGCGCGGCCCGCTCGCGGAGTTCGTCGAGGGGGCCGTACTGGATGGACTCGGTGGGGCAGGCCTTGGCGCAGGCCGGTTCCTGTCCGGCGCCGAGGCGGTCGTAGCACAGCGTGCACTTGAACGCCCGTCCGTCGTGCGGGCGTTGCTCGATGACGCCGTACGGGCAGGCGGGCACGCAGTACCCGCAGCCGTTGCAGATGTCCTCCTGGACGACGACCGTGCCGAACTCGGTGCGGAAGAGCGAGCCGGTCGGGCAGACGTCGAGGCAGGCGGCGTGGGTGCAGTGCTTGCAGACGTCCGAGGACATCAGCCACCGCATCTCGCCGTCGCCCGACTCCTCGTCGGCGAGCGGTAGTTGGGTGCGCCCTTCCGGCTTCGGCTGCTCGACGAAGGCGACGTGCCGCCAGGTCGAGGCGCCGAGGGCCTGCGTGTTGTCGTACGACATGGCGCTGAGCGAAAGGCCGTCCTCGGGGATGGCGTTCCACTCCTTGCACGCCACCTCGCAGGCCTTGCAGCCGATGCAGACGGAGGTGTCGGTGAAGAAGCCGACGCGTTCCTCGCTCACTTGCGCACCTCCCGTCCGGTGTCCGGGGTGATGCCGGCCCGCCTGCGGTACTCGGCGACCAGCTTCGGCAGGTCCGGTCCGCGCGGCCGGCGGCCCGGGAGGATGTCGGCGGTGAGGGCCTTGTCCTCCTGGATGTGGGCGTTGGGGTCGAGGGCGATGGACGTCAGCTCGTTGGCCGCGTCGCCGGTCGCGACGCCGTTGGGCCCCCAGTGGAAGGGCAGGCCGATCTGGTGGACGGTGCGGCCCTGCACGCGCAGCGGGCGGATGCGGTCGGTCACCAGCACCCGTGCCTCGACGGCGTTGCGTGCGGTGACGACGGTGGCCCAGCCGCCGTTCTCCAGCCCGCGTTCACGGGCCAGCGCGGGCGAGACCTCGCAGAAGAACTCCGGTTGCAGCTCGGAGAGATGGTTCGACCAGCGGCTCATGCCGCCCGCCGTGAAGTGCTCGGTGAGGCGGTGCGTGGTGACGACGTACGGGAAGACGTCGGCGCCCTTCTCGTCGCCGCTGGGGTGGTAGCGGTTGCCCTCGCGGGGCAGCAGCTGGCGTACCGGGCTGCGCGGTGTCGAGGGGTGGAGGGCGTTGGGGAACGGGGAGTCCTGGGGCTCGTAGTGCGTGGGCAGCGGGCCGTCCTCCAGGCCGGCCGGGGTGTAGAGCCAGCCCTTGCCGTCGGCCTGCATGATGAACGGGTCGTCGCCACGCAGCGCTTCCACGCCCTCGGCGTCCTCGTCGGGCACATGGTCCGGTGCCAGATCCGGCACGAAGTCGGGCACGTCGCGGCCGGTCCACCTGCCGGCCTCGCCGTCCCACCACACGTACTTCTTGCGTTCGCTCCATGGCGTGCCGTCGGGGGCGGCGGAGGCCCGGTTGTAGAGGATGCGGCGGTTGGCGGGCCAGGCCCAGGCCCATTCGGCGGCCACCCAGTCCTGTTCCCAGCCGGGTTTCTTGCGGGCGGCCTGGTTGACGCCGTCGGCGTAGACACCGCAGTAGATCCAGCAGCCGCAGCGCGTGGAGCCGTCCTCCTTTAGTTCGGTGTACGCGCCGAGGGGACCTCCCTCGGGGCCGTGGCCGCTGATCTCGGCGAGCACGGCGTCGGCGACGGGTTCGGCCAGCTCCCCGCTGACCGGGTAGTCCCAGGCCAGGTCCTGAACCGGGCGGTCCATGGGGTCGGTGGAGGCGGCCAGCCGCTCCTTGATGCGGCGGCCCAGGTGGTACATGAACCACAGGTCGCTGCGGGCGTCGCCCTCGGGTTCGACGGCCTGGTAGTGCCACTGCACCCAGCGGTTGGTGTTGGTGAAGGAGCCGGACTTCTCGGTGTGGGCGGCGGCCGGGAAGAAGAACACCTCGGTGCCGATGTCCTCGGTGCGCAGCTCGCCGGTCTCGATCTCGGGGCCGTCCTTCCACCAGGTCGCCGACTCGATCAGGGAGAAGTCCCGGACGACCAGCCACTCCAGGTTGGCCATGCCGAGGCGCTGCAGCCGGGTGTTTGCGGAGCCGACGGCCGGGTTCTCGCCGAGCAGGAAGTAGCCCTTGCAGTCGCCGTCGAGCTGGGCCATCACCGTGTCGTAGGTGGAGTGGGAGCCGGTGAGGCGCGGGAGGTGGTCGAAGCAGAAGTCGTTGTCGGCGGTGGCGGCATCGCCGTAGTAGGCCTTCAGCAAACTGACGACGTACGCGCGCATGCCGGACCAGAAGCCCTTCACCGTGCGGCTGGCCTGGATGAAGTTGTCGAGGTTCATGTCGGTGTGGGCGTGCGGCATCGGGATGTAGCCGGGCAGCAGGTTGAAGAGGGTGGGGATGTCGCTGGAGCCCTGGATGGAGGCGTGGCCGCGCAGGGCCTGGATGCCGCCGCCGGTGCGGCCGATGTTCCCGAGCAGCAGTTGGAGGATGCACGCCGCGCGGATGAACTGGGCGCCGGTGGTGTGCTGGGTCCAGCCGACGGCGTAGCAGAAGGCGCTGGTGCGCTCGGGGCCGGAGTTGGCGGTCAGTTCCTCGCAGACGCGCCGGAAGGTATCGCGCGGGATGCCGCAGACGTCCTCGACCAGTTCCGGGGTGTAGCGGGCGTAGTGGCGCTTGAGGATCTGGTAGACGCAGCGCGGGTGTTGGAGCGTCTCGTCGGTGGGGGCGCGGTGGCCGGTCCGGGCGCCGCCGGATCCGTGCGCCTCGGCACCCGCGGACTTCCGGGTGCGCTCCTCGTACAACTCGTCGGCCTCACCGGCCGGTTGCTGGACCTCGACCCCCTCGTACTGCCAGCTGTGCGGGTCGTAGTGCGCCTTCTCCTCGTCCAGCCCGGAGAACACACCGTCGAGATCCTCGGTGTCCCGGAAGTCCTCACTCACCAGGGTCGCCGCGTTGGTGTAGTTGAGGACGTACTCACGGAAGTCCTTCTCCTCGCTCAGGACATGGTTGATGATCCCGCCGAGGAAGGCGATGTCGGTGCCCGCGCGGATCGGCACGTACAGGTCGGCGAGGGCGCTGGTGCGGTTGTAGCGCGGGTCGACGTCGATGATCGTGGCCCCGCGCTTCTTGGCCTCCATGACCCACTGGAAGCCGACGGGATGGCACTCGGCGAAGTTGGAACCCTCGATGACGATGCAGTCGGAGTGCTGGAGGTCCTGCATGAAGGTGGTGGCCCCGCCGCGCCCGAACGACGTACCGAGCCCGGCGACGGTCGAGGAGTGGCAGACCCGCGCCTGGTTCTCCACCTGGACCACACCGAGGCCGGTCAGCAGCTTCTTGATGAGGTAGTTCTCCTCGTTGTCGAGGGTGGCACCGCCGAGGCTGGCGATGCCCATGGTGCGGGCGGTGCGCAGTCCGTCCCACTCCCACTCCCAGGTCTCGCGCCGGGTCCGGATCACCCGCTCGGCGACCATGTCCATGGCCGTCTCCAGATCGAGCGGCTCCCAGTCCGACCCGTGCGGACGCCGGTACAGCACCTGGTGCTCACGGGCGGGCCCGCTGGTCAGCTCCAGCGTGGCCGACCCCTTGGGACACAACCGCCCTCGGCTCACTGGAGAGGCGGGATCCCCTTCGATCTGGACGACCTTGTCGTCCTGGACGTACACCTGCTGCCCGCACCCCACCGCGCAGTACGGGCAGACGGACTGGACGACGCGTTGCGCGCGGTCGGTGCGCGGCCGCAGATTCTCCGTGTACGAGGATTTCGCCGCGCTCCCCCGCCCCGTGCGGTCGCTGCCGGTGAGCTGACGGTAGACGGGCCAGGAACGGACCCGGTCGGCCATACCCATGCTGGGCTCCCTGTGCCGGTCAGGCGGAGGACTCGTCGGGGTCGGGGTGCTCGGGATGGACGGTGGCGGAGCGGGGTCCACCCTGCCGCCCGGTGCCGGCCTCGTCGGTGTCGGGCACCGGGGCACCCGACTCGTCCGCGTCCTCATCGGGAACGGGGATGTCCAAGGGATCCTCGCCGTCCCGCACCTGCTGATCCGGCAGATCCCTGGGCACGGGCTCCCCGTCGGCCCCCGTCTCGCGCCGATCAGCCACGAGGAACTCCCTTCACGTCGACGAGCGACACGCGAGTACCTCTGGCGGGGACGACTGAAACCTGGAGTCCTTTTGGAGCCGACAGCAGGGCAGCGCGCCCCTAAGGGGCGCGGGGAACTGCGCGACCAGCCCCCACCGGCCCGCACCCGCCAAACCACAATCCGCCGCTGATGACTAATGCGGAGCCCGTTCCTCCAACGCCGTCTGCCAAGCCGGCGCCGGCCCCTCCGGCACAGGCTCGGGCCGCCGCCCCCCACGGGCAAAAAAGTCCGCAAGCGGCAAGATCGCCGCCCCGACAGTCACCGCATCCGACCCCAACCGCCCCAGCTCGATAGCCACCTTCTCCGCCGGATACCGCAGCGCATACGACGCCGCATGCCGCCGCACCGCCGGCAGGAACCGCGCCCCCAGCTGAAGCCCCGCCCACCCCCCGATGAGAATCCGCTCGGGCTGGAACAGATTGATCAGGTCGGACAGCCCCGCCCCCAGATACTCGGCGGTCTCCTCCAACACCGACAGCGCCACAGCATCGGCAGCATCGGCCGACCCCCCGGAGGGATACGCCGCGGCGAGCATCGCCGTGAGCGCCGTCTCCTCGTCCGTCCCTTCCGGCGGCCGCCCGCCCTCCTCACGCCACCGGTCGAGCAGCGACTCCGCCCCGGCGTACGCCTCCAGACACCCGAGCGCACCGCACCGGCACCGCCGCCCCCTGACCCGTACCGTCAGATGCCCCCACTCGACCGCCCGCCCGTGCTCCACCTCGGGCGTCACCAGACACGCCCCGACACCCGAGCCGAAGAGGACGACGATCGCGTTGCGCGCACCCCGTCCACCGCCGAACCACATCTCGGCCTGCCCCAGGGTCTTCGCACCGTTGTCGATGAAGTACCGCACAGAATCCGGAAGTTGGGACGTCGTCCGCAGCAGGCTCTCCAGCGGGACCGCGTCCCACCCGATCGTCTGCCCGTGTACGACAGCACCCCGGTCCGGCGTGTACTCGACGATCCCCGGAACGCCGATGCCGACGCCGAGCAGCTGATCCGCGGGGACACCCGCACCCGCCAGCACCTCGTCGATGCCGTCGCGGATGTGCCCGACGATCACCTCGACCTCGTACCGCTGCTGCTCCAACGGCCGTTCGGCGCGGGCGAGTTCCGTCAGCGTGAGGTCGAACAGCTCGACGCGGACCCGGGTCTCGCCGACGTCGACGCCGATCATGTGCCCGCTGCCCGGCGCGACCCGCAGCAGGGTCCGGGGCCGGCCGCCGTCGGAGTCGACGCTGCCGGCCTCCTCGACCAGGCCGTCGGCGACCAGGTCCGCGACGACATTGCTGACCGAGCCGGAGCTCAGCCCGGTCGCCGGGCCGAGCTCGAAGCGGCTGAGGGGTCCGTCGAAGTAGAGCCGCTGCAGCACGGCCGTGCGGTTGGCCCGCCTGAGGTCGCGCACCGTGCGCCCGTTCCGCCCTGCCATGTGGCTCCCTTCGCACCCTGTTCGACCTGCAACATACCTCCGACCGCAGGTCCGGCGCGACATTCCTCCAACCCTTAGTTCATGATGTGAGCTAAGACGCGGTCAGCTCCTCGGCCTCTTCCAGGGCGATGACGAGCTCCGGTGCGACCACCGCCTGGACCCAGCGCTCGTGCTCCTGGTCGACCGCGCGGGGAACCGTCTCGGTGAGCATGATCAGGTAGAGGTAGGCCCGGTAGAGGGCCAGGCGCACCCGCGCCGGGACGTCGAAGTCGGCCCGGCCGCCCGCCTCCCGGTAGCCCGCGAGGAACGCCTCGTCCTTCCTGATGTCGGCCGGCAGAGCGAGGGAGACGAAGTCCGCGAGGGGGTCGCCCCAGAACATCCGCTCCCCGTCGATGAGCCCGCCGATCCGGGGCTCCTCCCCCGCCGGACGCTCCAGCAGGATGTTCCCGTCCCACAGGTCGAAGTGGACCAGCGCGGGGGTCGTGACCTCGTCGAGCGCTGAGTAGCCGAGCCGGAGTGCACGCGCCACCTCGTCGACGGAGCGGGGCAGCCGGGCTCCGTAGTCCAGGGCGTCGTCCAGGACGGCCTCGACCATGCCCGTGAACGCGGTCCGCCAGTCGGGGGCGAGCGGCCCGAGGGCGCCGGAGGGATAGCCGAAGCCCGGCCCGGTCACCGTGTGCAGCCGGGCCACCTGACGGCCCAACTCCCTGCGTAGTAAAGCCCGTTCGGGTTCGGCGACCGTTCCGTCCCAGGGGTCGCCGGGGCAGGCCGTCATGAGCAGGTGCGGTACGGCGGGGTCCTCGCCGACGGCCACGAGGCGCGGCGCCCGGACCCCGGCCACGGTGGCCGCGCGGTAGAACTCCGCCTCGGCGGTGAGGAGTCCGCGCTCGTAGCGCATGCCCGGGACGGTGGACGCGGGCGGGACCTTGAGGACGTAACGCGTGCCGTCGGTGAGGAGGAGTTCCTCGACGGTGTTGTACGTGCCGCCGCTCAGCGGCCGGAGCCCGGCGAGCAGGTCGGGGTCCAGGCCCGCGCCTTCCAGCACCCGTCGGGCCCATTCCCAGGAGTCCACCAACGCCCCGCCCCCTCCGTCGTGCCACCCCGCGGCGTACACGTCCTCGACGTAACGCCCCTCCCGCAGCAGCCCGTCGGCGTCAGGCGTGCGCTTCCGGAACAGGGTACGGAACGCCTCCCTGACGCCGGGGACCATTCGAGATCCGTAGCCACAGACGTACACGCGGGCGCCGAAGCACAGCGGAGGGGCTTGCCAAAGCCCTCAGCAGGGATCTTTCTCGGGCGCGGGCGGTGGGGCGGTGCTGGCGCGCGGGATGAGACGGGTCGGCAGGACGACGTGCCGGTGGTGGTCGCCGTCGGGGTCGTCGATCAGTTCCAGGGCGAGTTCGCCGGCCACGCGGCCCATCTCCGACGGCGACTGGGCCACCGTGGACAGGTCGAACCACTCGGCCGCGGGCTGGTCGTCGAAGCCGAGCACGGACATGCGTTCCGGCACCTCGATCCTGGCCCGGCGCAGCGTCCACACGAGGTCTGCGGCCAGCTCGTCCTGCTCGGCGAAGACGGCGGTCGGCGGCTCGCGCAGGCTCAGCAGCCTGCCGAGGGCCTCGGCGACACCGCGCTTGCCGTCGGTCTCGGTGGCCACGACGAGGGAGTCGTCCAGGGGGACGCCGGCCTCGGTGAGCGCCTGCTGATGGCCGAGCAGCCGCTCGCGCGCGCTGAAGGCGAAGCCGGTGGCGCCCGCCGTCTGCAGGAAGGCGATCCGCCGGTGCCCGAGGTTGAGCAGGTGCCGGGTGCCGTGCCTGGCCCCGGCGACGTCGTCGACGTACACGCTCGGCCGCCCGTCGGCGTGTTGGCTGACGTAGACGACGGGCATGCCGAGGTCGTCGAGCCGTGCGCTCTCCTCCTCGGTGAGGTCGAAGGAGAACACCAGCAGCGCGTCGGCGTTGCGCCGGGCGGGCAACCGCTCGAAGAACGCGGCGCGTTCGGCCAGATCGGGTATCACGTAGACCGCCAGCTGCATGTCGGCGGCGCGCAGCAGCGGGCCCAGGCTGGACAGCGCCGAGCCCATGAACCAGGAGTTCAGGGTGGGCACAAGGACGGCGACGACGCCGGTCCTGCCGGTCACGAGGCTCGACGCATGCCGGGAGACGGCGAAGTCCAGCTCCCGGGCGGCCAGTTCGACCCGCGACCGGACAGCAGGCGACACGTTCGCGAATCCGCGCAGAGTGCGCGAGACGGTGGACGCGGAGACCCCGGCCCGTTCGGCGACATCGGCCATCGTGGGGTGCCGTTGAGCTGGTGACATGCGCGGACGCTAGCACGGGTGTGCGGGGGTCGTGGCAGCGCTGTCACGGGGATGCCGGTGCATGCCTCATTGACGGTGTCCCGGGCGAGGCTCCAAGCTTGCAAGCGTTGTCACAGGTGAGGAGTAAGCGCCCCTATGTCCAACAGCCCGGCGCCCTGGTGGCGCGACGCCGTCATCTACCAGGTCTACATCCGCAGTTTCGCCGACGGGAACGGCGACGGCGTCGGTGACATCGCCGGACTCCGCTCCCGGCTGCCGTACCTCGCGTCGCTGGGCGTCGACGCCGTCTGGATCAACCCCTGGTACAAGTCGCCGATGGCGGACCACGGTTACGACGTCGCCGACTTCCGGGAGATCGACCCGCTGTTCGGCACGGTCGAGGAGGCGGAGCGGCTGATCGAGGAGGCGCACGGCCACGGCATCCGCGTGATCCCGGACATCGTGCCGAACCACACGTCCGACCAACACGCCTGGTTCCGGGCCGCGTTGGCGGCGGGGCCGGGCAGCCCGGAGCGAGAGCGGTACGTCTTCCGGCCCGGGCGCGGTGCGGACGGGGCCGAGCCGCCCAACGACTGGGTGTCCTGCTTCGGCGGCCCGGCCTGGACCCGGCTGCCCGACGGGGAGTGGTACCTGCACCTGTTCGCACCCGAGCAGCCGGACCTGAACTGGCAACACCCGGAAGTGCGGGCGGAGTTCGAGTCGATCCTGCGGTTCTGGTTCGCCCGGGGCGTGGACGGCTTCCGCATCGACGTGGCGCACGGCCTGATCAAGCACCCCGAACTGCCCGATCTGCCGCCCCACGAGGAGACGGCGGCCGAGCAGCCCCGCCGACATCTCGACCATCCGCACTGGGACCGCGACGAGGTCCACGACATCTACCGTGCCTGGCGCCGGGTGGCCGACGAGTTCCCCGGCGACCGGTCGTTCGTCGCCGAGGCGTGGGCGGACACTCCGGAACGGCTGGCCGCCTACGTCCGCCGGGACGGGCTGCACACGGCCTTCAACTTCGACTTCCTGATGTCCAGTTGGGACGCGAAGGACCTCCGCGCGGTCATCGACGACTCCCTCGCGATGCTCGGCGCGGTGGGCGCGCCCGCGACCTGGGTCCTCTCCAACCACGACGTCGTACGCCATCCCAGCCGCTACGGCCGCAAGGTCGCCCGGCGCTGGGTGGCGAACGAGCCCTACCGCCCCGAGGGTCCCCTGGACCTGGAGCTGGGCACCCGGCGGGCCCGGGCCGCCGCCCTGCTGATGCTGGCGCTGCCCGGCGGGGCGTACGTCTATCAGGGCGAGGAGCTGGGTCTGCCGGAGGTCGAGGACCTGCCCGAGACAGTGCTGCAGGACCCTGTCTGGGAGCGGTCCGGGCACACCGACCGGGGGCGGGACGGCTGCCGGGTGCCGATCCCTTGGTCGGGGCGGAGTGCGCCGTACGGCTTCAGCGCGCAGGGTGCACGGGCCGAGCCGTGGCTTCCGCAGCCGCAGGCGTGGGCGGACCTGAGCGTGGCGGCGCAGAGCGGGGACGCGGGCTCGATGCTGGAGCTGTACCGCGCCGCGCTGCGTCTGCGCCGCGAACATCCCGCCCTGGGCGAGGGCCACTTGACCTGGCTGGACGCCCCGGCCGGAGTCCTGTCCTTCAGCCGTGACCCCGGATTCGTGTGCGTCGTCAACCTGTCACCCGAGCCCTGCCACCTGCCCGACCACACGTCGGTACTCCTGTCCAGCGGCCCACTGGAGGACGGCCTGCTGGCACCGGACCGGGCGGTCTGGCTCGCCGTGTAGGGGTGCCGAGTGGGTACGAGGCCGGGGCGGCCGCGCCGAGACTCAGGCCGCGGTCTCCCGCCCGGAGGCACAACCCCTGCCCGCTCCCCCGACGTCCGCGCCGCTCGCCACCGCCGCACCCGCACCCCGGCTTCCCGCACCCTCCGCACGGGCCGTCCCCGCCCCCTCCGGTGCCCCGAAGCGGGCGAGGGTGTGCCAGATCATCTTCAGGTCCTGGAGTTCGTGGTGGCCGGTGCGGGACGCGTCCCCGATGATCCGGGGGTCGATCCGGCCGTCCTGGGCGATGCGGGCGCCCAGCTCCACGTACTCCTGCCCGCGGTAGTCGCCGTGCCGCCGCAGTTCGGCGACGGTGAGCCGGTAGCCGGGGTGCCACTCCACCGGGCAGGGCAGCTGCCGGGCCGCCGCCTCGACGGGCGTGCCGCGGTAACTCGCGTCCAGCACGAGCGCCTCCACGTGCCGGTCGAGCAGGACACGTCCGTGGATCTGGGCCTCGATGTAGTCGTTGAGGGCGTCCTGCTCGTCGGCCTCGGCGAGTGCGATGAGGGACATGCCGGCGGCGACGCCGAAGTCGGTCGGCTCGGCGGCGCTGTCGGGGTAGCAGAAGGTGGTGCGGGTGAGGGCGTCGGCGGTGAGCCGGAAGTGTGAGGAGCCGAACCGCGGGGCGGCGCCGACGACTTGGCGGCGGAAGTTCAGCGCGCCGTAGACGGGCCGCTCGTGCGGGTCCCCGTCGTCGTAGGCACCGCCGAAGATGCGGCTCTCCCACCGCCAGCGGTCGCCGCCGGGGTGCGCGGTGAGCCCGCCGTTGCTGGTGCCGGTGACGAACTGTGAGTGGTACACGCCGTCCTGGGCCAGCGCCGCCAGCACGGGCAGCCCGCCGATCAGCCGGTCGGGGTGGAAGTTCAGGGTGATCCGCACTTCCGCGCTCACGGCCGGGCCCGTCGAACGGGCGGCTAGATGGCGCAGCGCCGCCCGCGCCCGCGCCGACTCGACATGCCCGAACTCCACTGGCTCCCCTTCCCGTTGGGGCGGCGGTAAGGAGACGTCAGTGCCCGGCCACCGCCAGGACGATCTTGCCACGGTCGACCGGACCGCTCCGGCGATTTTTCGGCCGCACCCGCCTGAGGGCCTGGCGGGGTGCCGTCGCCGCGACGGCCGGGGCGGGTCGGGCACCATCCGGGAGTCCTCCGGGCCGGGGTGCGCGAAACGCCCCTGAGAAGACGGGGGTTGGCCTCATGGATCCCGGGGGCGTACGGCCGCGATCATGCTGTCATGACGAATTGGCGGCCCAGTTTGCCCTCGCGCTCGGCGACGACCGGCACCGATCTGCGGGTGTTCCTGCTCACCGGCATCGCGACCGTGCTGCTGACCCGCTGGCTGCTCGCCCGCATGGGCTACCCGAAACTCGGCGGCCACGGCACGGGACTGCACATCGCGCACATGCTCTGGGGCGGTCTGCTGATGGCGGGCGGACTGCTGGTGCTGATCGTCTTCCTGGGCCGCCGGGTGCGGCTGTGCGGCGCGCTGGCGGGCGGGGTGGGGTTCGGGCTGTTCATCGACGAGATCGGCAAGGTGGTCAGCGACGGCGGCGGCTATCTCTACCGGCCCGCCGCCGGGTTGATCTACCTCGCCTTCGCCGCGCTGGTGGTGCTGAGCCGGTGGGTGGTGCGGCGCCCCGGTCCGCCGACGGCGCGTACGGCACGCGCCGCCGACCTCGCGCTCACGGGTGTCGTGTCAGGGCTCAGTGAGGCCCAACGGCGTTCCGCTCTACGGTCGTTGGAGGGCTCGACGCGGCCCGTGGACCTGGCGCTGGTGCGGCTGCTGGAGTGCGTGGAGACGGCCCCGGCGCGGCCACGCGTGCGCGTGCCGGACGCCGTACGCCACGCGATGGCGCGCGGGCGAGGTGCCGTAGCCGCCCTGTGCGCGCACCGCGTGACGCTGTCGGCGGCGGTGACGTGGACCGTGCTGCAAGGTGCGGTGCTGCTCGTCGGTGTCGGCCGGGACCTGGCCGCGGGGCGGCTGCGGCACGAACCGGAGTGGGGTGCGGTGACCGGACTCGTCGTGTGCTCGGCCGTCATGCTGGGGCTGGCGGTCGCCGGCGCGGTGCGGCTGCGCGGCGACCGGGTGCGGGGCCTCTCGCTGCTGCGCGCCTCTGTGCTGGTGGACCTGCTGGCGGGACAGTTCTTCGACTTCGTCGTCAACCAGTTCTCCGCGGTGACCAACTGGCTGGTCGGGCTGTTCCTGCTGGTCGTCGTCTCGGGCGCGCTGCGCCGCGCGCGTCAGGCCGTCGCCGGGGTCCAGCGCGGGTCGCGGCCGAGGAAGGCGAGCAGCGCCTCGGCCCTGTCGTAGTCGTCCGGCACCTCGCGGGCCGGGGCGAACACCCGGTACGAGTCCCGGAGATGGTCGACGAGCCGTTCCGCCACCGGCCAGATCCCCTCGGCCAGTTCCCCGCCGAGCGGCCGGTCCTGCCCGGTCGCGACCGCGATGTCCCAGGCGTGCACGGCCGCGTCCATCGCGGCCGCCGCGGCGGCGAGCGGCGCGGGCAGCGGTCCGAGCGGGGTCGGCACCTGTTCGGCGTCGGCGGCCACTCCGGCGTACGCGTCGGCCACCTGCCGCAGTACCTTCTCGAGCTCGGCCGCCGGGTCCCCGTCGAGGGCGTCGGCGGGGTGGAAGGGGTCGGAGTCAGGCCGTCCCCCGTTGATCGCCAGGCCGTATCCCTGCTGGTCGATGCGGGCGTGGTTGAGGACCTGCCGTGCGGTCCACTCGGTGCACGGCGTCGGCGCTCCCCACGCCGGCTGCGGCACCGCGGCCACCACCTCGGCGAGATAGGTGTGTGCACGTGTGAGAACCTCGAAGCCTCGGGTGTCCGCCATCACCGTTCTCCCCTCTTGCCGTCCTTCGGCCGTTACCAACAATCTAGGGGTCCTTGCGGACAGTTACGGTCCGCAATGACCATCCGAACGAATCCGTGGAAAGGGAACATCCCGAGGTGCGAGAGGTACGTGCGTGGACGGCGCCCGTCGTCGAGTTCGTGAAGCGGCGACGGGATCCCGTCGTCGTGCAGACGCTGCGGTCGGCGGTCGCAGCGACGGTCGCGTACGTCGTCGCCCTGCGCCTCAGCCCGGAGGCGGCCCCGCTGACCGCGCCGCTCACCGCGCTGCTGGTCGTCCAGGTCACCCTGTACGCCACGCTCACCAACGGCATCCGGCGGGTCAACTCCGTGGTGGCGGGCGTCCTGGTCGCCATCGCCTTCAGCCAGCTGGTGGGCCTGACCTGGTGGAGTCTCGCGCTGCTGATCGTGGCCTCGTTGGCGGTCGGACGGCTGGTGCGGGTCGAGGAGTACGTGCCCGAGGTGGCGATCAGCGCGATGCTGGTGCTCGGGGTCACGGCCGTCGGCGACACGGCCTGGGCTCGGATCGTGGAGACGCTCATCGGCGCGGTCGTCGGGCTCGGCTGCAATCTGCTGCTCGCGCCGCCGGTGTGGGTGGACGAGGCGGGCGAGTCCATCGAGGGGCTGGCCCGGCGGGTGCGGCAGCTGATGCTGCGCATGGGCGAGGAAGCCGCGGGCCGTACGCCGGTCGAGCACGCCACGGAGCGGCTGCACGAGGCGCGCCGGCTGGACCACGACATCGTCGAGGTGGACGCGGCGCTCAGACAGGCCGAGGACAGCCTGCGCCTCAATCCACGCGTGCGTGAAGGCCTGTTGCACCGGGTGGTGCTGCGCACGGGGCTGGACACTCTGGAGATCTGCACGGTCGTCCTGCGCGTGCTCGCGCGCACTCTGACCGACCTGGCGAAGGAGCGCGATCCGGACCGGCTGTTCGCGCCCGAGACGGGGGCCGCCGTGGAGAGGCTGCTGTCCGAGATCGCCGACGCGGTGGTGAGCTTCGCGGTGCTGGTCACCGCCAGCGTCAGTGCCAGCGCCCAGTCGGCCGAGGCCCGGCTCGCCGCCGAGCTGCGGCAGGCCGCCGCCACCCGCGACAAGCTCGCCCAGCTGCTCCTGGAGGAGGTCCAGCGCGACGCCCGCACCTGGCAGCTCTACGGCGCCGTCCTGACCGAGGTCAACCGCATCCTCGACGAGATGGACACCGAGCACCGCTCGCGCCGGCTGCTGGAGGAGCTGGACCGCGCCTCCCTGGAGCAGCGCGAGCGCATGCCCCGGATCACCCGGATGCGCGAGAGCCTGCGCGACTCAGGGCTGCTGCGCGTGCCGGAGGTGCTGCGCCGGAACCAAGCCGACGGCGCCCGTCGTTCTAGGTGACGAAGTCACCGGGGGCGGCGCACGCCTTCGGCACCGGAAGCTTGGGGGCGGCGGATGAGCGACTCGACCGTGCGGATCGACGGGAACACACTGCGCCTGCCGGGCGGTGTGGCGGTGCGGTTCGTCCGCACGCTGCGGCTGCCCGAGACGGGCACCCACCCGCTGCCTCCGGGCCTCGGCGAGTTCCCGGTCCGCCGGGTCTCCGACTACCGGGACACCGTGCCCGAGCAGTGGCGGGCGCGGGGCGGTGTGATGCTGCCGGTGTATCTGCGCGAGGCGATGTGGCTGAGCTTCGCCGGGACGACCGAACCGGCCGCGCTCCAGGTCGGCGTGGGCAAGGTGTGCGCGGTCTCGGGCAAGAAGTGGAGCGACCGGCTGACCCGGAAGCCGCAGAACTACGTGGTCCTCCCCCGCCAGCCATGGCTGGACGGGATCAACTCCGGCAAGGGCACGGTCCGCCAGTTCGTGGCCGTCCCGCTCGGCCTGGGTGCGACGGTCGAGGGCCAGGTCACGGGCGAGGAGGTCTGGGGCGGCGTACAGCTGCAGGCGTTCCCGCTGCGTGAGCCGAAGCTGGCCGAGTGGCGCGAGGAGCAGCGGCGCCGGGCGGAGCGGACCCGCGCACTGACCATGCCGGCCGGCGGCTACGGCACGGCGCTGCCGATGTCGGCGCCGCCAGCGCCCGGCGCCGTACCCGCACCGGCCGCGGCGGCGCGGCCACGGGCCGCCGCCGCGATGGGGCTCGGGGTCGGCGGTTCGATGCGGCAGGAGGTCTACCAGGACGACCGGTCCCTGAAGGACTGGGCCGAGGAGCCCGCCGGGCGCGTCTTCGTGCATCTGGTCACGCCGCCGGAGTGGCGCCGCATCACCGGCGAGGCTCCCCCGCCGTCGCCGGTGGACCGGGCGGCGTACACCAAGGCGGGACTGCCTTGGTACGACTACTACGACCAGGACGCCGAGGATCTCGCCCCCACGGACACGCTGGAGGCGGTCAAGCCGGTCGGCGACTGGCTCGGCGACGACCACGAGCCCTGGGAGGACCCGGCACCGCACCAGGTGAAGCCCCTGAAGGACGCGCCGGGCAAGCCGGTGGAGGACGGCGACTGGTAGACACCGTCCAACCCGTTGCACCCTCCGCAACGGCCGGTGCCGTTCTTGCACGGTCGGGGCGGTCCGGGTCATGGTGGCTTGTCACGACCGGGGCAAGCGATCATCTGAGGTGCGGGTATGGGCAGTGGGACAGGAGCGGCGGGCGGCGGCTGGAGCAGGCGCCGCTTCGTCGGCGCGCTCGCGGGCGCGGCCGCGGTCACCGCCCTGCCCGCGCCCGCCCCGCCGAAGGGCACCTCGGGGCCTGAGGAATCGGTGGCCGCCGTAACCGAACAGCCCTCGGCCAAGCCGTCCACGGCACAGCCCTCGCCGCGGCCGTCGAACACACCCACCGGTCCCCGGCCCCTCTACCTCGGCACCTACACCTCGGTCGAGGGCGGCGGCAAAGGCATCGGCCTCGCCACGTATGACACCGAGACCGGCGGCATCACCGGCACCGGAACCCTCACGGGGATCTCCAACCCGTCCTACCTGGCTCTGCACCCGGACGGCCGTACGCTTTACGCGGTCGACGAGCAGGACGACGGCGCGGTGACCGCCGTACGCCTGGCCGACCGCAAGGTCCTGGGCAGCCGCGGCACGGGCGGGGCCGGACCGTGTCACCTCTCCGTGCACCCGGGCGGCCGCTGGCTGCTGAGCGCCAACTACGCCTCGGGCAGCGTGGCCGTGCACCCGATCGACGGCGAGGGGGCGCTGGGCGAGCGCACCGACCTGGTCAAGCACTCGAGCCCGGCACCCGGACCCGGCCAACAGGGCCCGCACGCCCATCAGTTCATCACCAGCCCGGACGGGGGCCACGTACTCGCGGTCGACCTCGGCACGGACACCGTCTACACCTACCGTCTCGACCAGCGCCGCGGCACCCTCACCGAGGTCTCCCAGGCGCACACCCGGCCCGGCGCCGGCCCGCGCCACCTCACCTTCCACCCCGGTGGACGCCACGCCTATCTGGCCAACGAGGTCGACGACACGGTCGCGGTCTGCGCGTACGGCCCGTCCACCGGCCGTCTGGCGATCGGCGAGGAGCAGTCCTCGGGCTCCGGTGCGGGCACCAACTACCCGGCGCAGATCCTGGTGACGTCCGACGGCTCGTACGCCTTTCTCGCCAACCGGGGCGACAACAGCATCGCGCGCTACGCGATCGAGGCCGACGGCGCCCGGCTGCGCCTGCTCGGCACCGTGCCGGTGGAGGGCGACTTCCCGCGGCAGATCGCCTTCTCGCCGGACGGGACGCTGCTGTTCGCGGCGAACCAGAAGTCGAGCACCGTCAGCGTCTTCCACGTCGACGGCGAGAGCGGTGAACTGCGGCTCGCGGGTGAGCCGTTCGCCTCACCGGTCGCCGTCTGTGCGCTGCCGTTGTAGGGCGCGGGGGCAGGAGGCGGCGCTCGCCTGGGTGAGCAGGACGTGCATGCGCTCGGTGAGCTGGCCGACGTCGTCCGCGGGGGTGTGGAAGGGCAGTCGTACGTCGCCGTGGGCGCGGTTGCGCTCGATGCGCAGCGTCAGTCCGTGCCGGTCGACGGCGAGGGGCTGGACGCGCACCGCGCCGTGCAGGCTGGCGTGGTCGACGAGGCGGGTGAGGCGCTCGACCGCGTCGCCGTGGCAGTCGGCGAGGTGGGTCAGCAGATGGGACTCGGCGAGGGCCAGCGGGTCGGGCGCGGCGGCGGCGAACTCGTCGAGGTCGACGACCACGGCGCCGGACGGCTGCCGCAGCACCACCCGCGTGGGGTGGAAGACCAGGTGGTCGTCCTCGGGCACGAAGTACCCGGCGAGCCAGAGCCGGGCCCGGATACGGCCCCGGACCGGGACGGGCGCGACGTCGGCGAACTCCAGCACGGCGTTCGGCTCGCCGCGGGGCGCGCAGATCGCGGCCGTGAGCAGGGCGCTGTCCTCGGGCACATGGACATGCACCCGGCCGTCCTCGTCCACGGTGTGCGCGCCGACGAACTCCTCGCGTCCGCCGTCCGCGGTCACCGCGCAGGACCATGCGACGGCGAGCACCGAGCGGGCTCGTTCCGCCGCGGCAGGCGCGGCCGTCCAGCTCTGGCTGTCACCCATCCCGGAACCTCCTCATTAGGTAAGCCTTGCCTAACCTATCGAAGATCGGGGTGTACGCCAACCGTGTGCAAGGTGAGAGTTCCGGCACCGCCCTGCCGGCCGAGCGCCACCACTCAGGGGGCGAGGACACCCAACAGCGCGCGGGCGCACAGGTCGCGGACCTGCTCGCGCGTCAGATCCGAACCCCGAAGCCAATCCAGGCAGACCGCCGTGGTGAAAGCCAGCCACCCGCGGACCGCGAGCTTCAGATCAGGCAACTCCCCGGCGATCGGGCCGAGTTCGGGGTCCTCGGCCAGCGCGGCCAGGATCTGCCGCTCCTGCGCGCCCAGCGCCCGCTGGTAGACCCGGCGCACCGCCTGGTCGCCGGCCGCGTCGGCGCGATGAAAGGCGCGGAAGCTGTGCGCGTGGGTGTCGACGTACTCGAGAAACGTGTCCAGGCCCGCGGTGAGCTGATCGCGGGCCGGAACCCCCGGCACCGCGGCCGTCATCCGCAGCATCCGCTCGCTCTCCCGCTCGACGACCGCGAGGAAGAAGTCCCGCTTGGTCGGGAAGTAGTGGTAGAGCAGTCCCCGCGAGACCCCGGCGATCTCGGCGACCCGCTCGATCCACACCTCGTCGTACGGGCTCTCCGAGAACAGCCGCGCCCCCACCGCGAGCAGCTGCTCGCGGCGCTCCTCGGTGCTGAGCCGGCGCCGGGTGCGCGCGCCCTGGTTCGCGGACATGCACGCACTTTACTTGACGTCGGTTCAACAACGGGATCAGACTGGTCGCGCTATTGAACCCACGTACAACAGGCTCAACTGCCGCTGGTTCGAGGGAGATCGCGTCATGGCGGAGACGACGACACGGGCACCGCTGCCGAAGGGCTTCCGCGGGGCCGAGCAGGGCTGGCCCGAGCTGCGGCGCATTCCGCATCCGCCGCGCCGGGTCCCGCTCCTCGGGGACGTGCTCGGCGTGAACCGGAGCACGCCGGTCCAGGACTCGATGCGTTACGGACGGCAGCTGGGGCCGATCTTCCGGCGCAAGGCGTTCGGCAACGAGTTCGTGTTCGTGTGGGGCGCGGAGCTCGCGGCGGACATGGCGGACGAGTCCCGCTTCGCCAAGCACGTGGGACTCGGTGTCGCCAACCTCCGCCCGGTGGCCGGGGACGGGCTGTTCACGGCGTACAACCACGAGCCCAACTGGCAGCTGGCGCACGACGTCCTGGCGCCCGGTTTCAGCCGGGAGGCCATGGAGGCCTACCACCCGATGATGCTGGCGGTGGCCGGGCGGCTCACCGACCACTGGGACCGCGAGCTGGCGGCGGGGCGGTCGGTGGACGTGCCCGGCGACATGACCAAGCTGACGCTGGAGACGATCGCGCGCACCGGGTTCGGGCACGACTTCGGCTCCTTCGAGCGCGACCGGCCGCATCCCTTCGTCTCGGCGATGGTGGGCACGCTGACGTACGCCCAGCGCCTGAACACCGTGCCGGTGCCGCTGGCGCCGTTCCTGCTGCGTGACGCCACCCGCCGCAACGAGGCCGACATCGCCTACCTCAACAGCACGGTCGACGACCTGGTCCGTGCACGCCGGGCGGCGGGCGGGGACGGCGATCTGCTGGACCGGATGCTGGAGACGGCCCACCCGGAGACCGGGGAGCGGCTGTCCGCCGAGAACGTACGGCGGCAGGTGATCACCTTCCTGGTGGCCGGCCACGAGACGACCTCGGGCGCGCTCTCCTTCGCCCTGCACTACCTCTCCCGGCACCCCGGGATCGCGGCACGCGCGCGTGCCGAGGTGGACGCCGTGTGGGGCGACGCGGAGGTGCCCGGGTACGACCAAGTGGCCAAGTTGCGGTACGTGCGCCGGGTGCTGGACGAGGCGCTGCGGCTGTGGCCGACGGCGCCGGCCTTCGCGCGGGAGGCGCGGGAGGACACGGTGCTGGCCGGGGACCATCCGATGCGGCGGGGTGCGTGGGCGCTGGTCCTGACGATGCTGCTGCACCGGGACCCCGAGGTGTGGGGCACGGACGCCGAGGGCTTCGACCCGGACCGCTTCGACCCCAAGGCGGTACGGTCTCGGGCTCCGCACACCTTCAAGCCGTTCGGGACGGGCGCGCGGGCGTGCATCGGCCGGCAGTTCGCGCTGCACGAGGCGACGCTGGTCCTGGGCCTGCTGCTGCGCCGCTACGACCTGCGGGCCGACCCGGACTACCGGCTGCGGGTGACGGAGCGGCTGACGATGATGCCGGACGGGCTGCGGCTGCATCTGGAGCGGCGGGCGGCGACGACTGCGAAGGCGGCCCCGGCGGAATCGATCGACGAGGCCTCGTCAGAGCCGCGTTGTCCAGTGCACGGGGCGCGTGACTGAGCCCGGCAGGCGGGTGCCGGCGCTGCCCCGGGCCGCGTTGAGCTGCGGCTGGGTCAGGAAGATCGCGCCGGTGAGGTCCGCGTCGGTGAGGTCGGCGTCGCGCAGGTCGGCGCCGATCAGGTCCGCGCCCCGAAGGTCGGCTCCGGCCAGGTCGGCCGCGATGAGGTAGGCGCCGCGGAGGCTTGCGCCGCGCAGGTCGGCGCCCTTGAGGCGGGCACCCATCAGGTCGGCGCCCCGGCGGTCCTTCTTGCGGCCGCGGATGCCGGCCCGGGCCAGCTCGCTGGTCCTCAGCAGCAGGGCGTTGACCTCCTGGCGGTGGGCCGGGACGTCCAACTCGGCCAGTTCGTCCGGGGTTTGACGAGTGAGCGCGTCCGTCCGGTCCAGGGCGCGGCGCAGCTCGGCGTGGAGCGGGCGGGCGGCGTCCAGGTCGAGCGCCTCGGCGATATACCAGAGCAGCTCGTGCAGTTGCCGTACGACCGGGAAGACGTGGAACATCCGCCGGGCGTCCTCGCGGGAACCCGTGCGCCAGTCCGCCCCGCCGAAGGTGACCTGCGAGACCTTCTGACCGGCGCCGAAGCAGTCGTACACCGTGCAGCCGTTGAAGCCCTTCTGCCGCAACTCGGCGTGGATGCCGCAGCGGTGGTCGGCGCGGAGGTTCGGGCAGGGTTTGCCGGCCGGCTTGTCGAGCGCGAAGTCGGCGGAGGCGGCGAAGGGCAGGGCGACACAGCACAGCCCGAAACACCGCTCGCAGTCGCCGCGCAGGTCGGCCCGGCCGACTGTCTGGTCTTGCATGTCGCACAGTTTATCGAGACCGCTTGCCGAGACCGCGGCAACCGAATCTCACCGATGAGTTTCCGGCGTTGTGGGGGTCTTCTCATACAACTGAAAACAAGCTCGGCTACCACTGAGGTAGCAGCCGACGAGGCAGGAGCCGTTCGCGACGAGGAGACCGTCATGTGCACCCACCAGCCCCCGTGCCCCACCGCCGACAGCACCGACCACCAAACAGCCGTCATCGTGTCGGCCCACCCCGAGCAGGGCTGGAGTCTGCTGTGCAACGGCACCATCGTCTTCGACGACACCGGTGAACTCCTGCCCGACGGCCGGGTCGTGGGCCCGCGCCGCGAGCGGCGGCTGCTCGCGGCCGCCTGACACGGTACGGGCCCGGTCCCGTCAGTGGTCGAGGGCGGGCACCTGGAGGCGGGCCATCCGCTCGGGGTCGGCCAGGATGTACATGTGGGTGATCCGGCCCCCGGAGACCGTGACCCCCAGCACCGACACGGCCTTCCCGTCGACCACGTTGACCATGCCGATGTCCCCGTTGACCAGCGCGAACCGCGCGGCGGGCACGGCCTGCCGGAAGAACATGGCCTGTTGGGCGACCGACCGCGCACCGTGCACCAGCTTGGACACGGCGGGTCCGACGGCCAGCCTCCCGGAGTCGGCCCGCAGCACGACGTCCGGGTCGAGGACGGCGAGCAGCGCGTCGAAGTCGCCCGCGCGGGCAGCCGCCAGGAAAGCGTCGAGGACCTCCCGCTGGCGGCCCAGGTCGGGGTCCGCCGACGGGGTGGCGCCCTTCACCCGGCGCCGGGCCCGGCTGGCCAGCTGCCGGGTCGCCGCCGAACTGCGCTCCACGATCGGCGCGATGTCGTCGAACGGCACGGCGAACATGTCGTGCAGCACGAACGCCAGCCGCTCGGCCGGCTCCAGCGTCTCCAGGACGACCAGCAGCGCGAGGCCCACCGAGTCCGCCTGGAGCACCTCCTCCTCGGGGTCGATCTCCGAGAGCGGTCTGATCACGGGGTCGGGCACGAACGTCTCGTCGATGGGCTGCTCACGGCGGGCTCCGCGCGAGCGCAGCATGTCGAGGCAGATCCGTCCGACCACGGTGGTCAGCCACCCGCCGAGGTTCTCGATCCCGTCCGCGTCGCTGCGGCTCAGCTTGAGCCAGGCCTCCTGGACGGCGTCCTCCGACTCGGCCTGCGAGCCGAGCATGCGGTAGGCGACCGCCTTCAGACGGCCGCGGTGTTCCTCGAAACGCCCGGCCAGTACATCCGTCTCCCTCATGCCGCTCCCCCGTCCCGTTCCCGGTGCCGCGTCCGCGGCCCGTTGATCAAACCATGCGCCCGTGCGCCTCCCCACCCCGAATTCCCCGTTTGCGGCGCCCATGCCGGAGCGCGACGATGAGGGCGTCACCGATCCAGAGGTTCGGCCATGGCCCCGGTCCCGTCCCGCAGTCCGGCGCGCATCGCGGCCTTCGTGCTGGCCGTCCTGTGCACGGCCGTCTGCATCGCCACGGCCACCGCCCGCAGCACGCTCGTGTCGCCCTCCTTCTACCGTTCGGTGCTCAATCGCGAACAGGCGTACGACCGCCTGTACGACGAGGTCCTGGTCGATCCGCGCGCGGTCGCCGTCACCCGCCCGCTGCTGGCCCGGCTGCCGGTGCCGGAGGCCCAGCTGACCTCCAACATCAAGCTCGTGCTGCCCCCGGAGTCGGTCCGCGATGTCACCGGCCGGCAGATCGACGCCGTGGTCGGCTACCTCAACGGCGACCGCGACGACCTCGTGCTGAAGGTGGACCTCGCCCCCTTCCTCGGCAACCTCAACGACCTGGCGCAGGTCTACTTCGGCGACCTCGTCTCCGGTATCCAGGACCGCGCCGAGCCCGACTTCAACGCGTTCTCCACCGACCTGTCGGCCGCCCTGCGCGAGGTGTCCGCCGGGCACGCCCCCAAGGGCCTGCCGAGCCTTCCGCTGACCGACGAGCAGGCCGGCGCGGCGGCCGACGCCCTGCTGCGCGCCGTCCCCGAGGCGGAACGGGAGCCGCTGCGCACGGAGGTGCAGGCGGCGCTGGCCGACGGGGACGT
The DNA here is from genome assembly GCF_040643775.1 of Streptomyces sp. NPDC047081. NCBI lineage: Bacteria > Bacillati > Actinomycetota > Actinomycetes > Kitasatosporales > Streptomycetaceae > Streptomyces > Streptomyces sp. NPDC047081. Next base: position 29,159 of record NZ_JBEYUY010000004.1, read on the forward strand.
GGCCGCGGCCCTGGCGACCGTGGCGCCCGCCGTGGTGACCGACCGCACCCGGGACGCGGCGGCCCGCCTGCGCGCCACCGCGGGCGGCACCACCTGGGACGTCACGCAGACGCTGGCCGCCTCCGGCAACGACCTCACCGCCCTCCACCGCATACGCCCCTACACGGCCGTCGGTCTCGGCCTGGCGGAGACCCTTGCGGCCGTCCTGCTCGTCGGCTCCCTCCTCGCCCTGTGGTTCCTGAGCTCCGCACCGCCCGCCCGCCGGTTGGCCCTGCTGGGCTGGGCGATCGCCGCCGGCGGACTGGTCGGTGCGCTGGCCGCCGCGGTCGTCCGCCTGGCCACCGGCGGACGGGTGATCGACCCGCCGGCGACCTGGCCGCCGAGCCTGGCCCGGCTGGTCGACGACCTCCAGCACGCCGCCCTCGACCGCTTCACGACCACCGCCCTCGCCACCGCGCTGGTACCGGTGGCCCTGGGCACGCTCCTGGTGGGCGCGGGCTGGCTCCTGGAGGTCCGCCCCCGGCCCGCCTTCTCCGTCCCCCGCATCCGCGGCCTCGGGCTGGCCGCGAGCGGCGCCGCCGTCGCCGGGATCCTGCTGGTCCCGCTGACGGCCGGTTCGGGCGCGCCCCGACTCTGCGAGGGCCAGGCCCGCCTGTGCGACCGGCCCTACGACGAGGTCGCCTACCTGACCTCCCACAACGCCATGTCGACCACGGTCGACCGGTTCATCGGCCCGCTCCAGGACCCCGGCATCACGGCCCAGTTGGACGACGGCGTGCGCGCCCTGCAGCTCGACACCTACCGCTGGGAACAGCCCGACGAGGTGGCCGGGCGGCTGGCCGACTCCGACTTCACGCCCGAGCAGCGGGAGTTCATCGCGGCGGCCGTCGCCAAGCTGAACCCGCCGCGCGAGGGGCTGTGGCTGTGTCACGCGGTCTGCCGGGCCGGGGCGATCGAGCTGGTGCCGGCGCTGAAGCAGCTCGGCGACTGGATGCGGGCCCATCCGACGGAGGTCGTGACCCTGATCGTCCAGGACGCGATCAGCGGCGAGGACACCGAAAAGGCCTTCGCGCAGGCCGGGTTGACCGATCTCGTGCACACTCCGGACGCCGATCCCGCGAAGCCCTGGCCGACTCTGGGCGAGCTGATCGACAGCGGACGGCGGCTGGTGGTCTTCGCCGAGCAGGCCGACGGCCCGGCTGCCTGGTACCGGAACTTCTACCGCTACGGCATGGAGACGCCGTTCGCGTTCCGCACCCCGTCCGAGATGAGCTGTGTCCCGCACCGGGGCGGCACCGGCAAACGGCTGTTCCTGCTCAACCACTTCATCACGGCCGACGGCGGCAGCCGCCTGGACGCGGGTGAGGTCAACGCCCGCCGGTTCGTGCTCGACCGGGTCCGCGCGTGCGAGCGCGAGCGGGGTCGGCCGGTGAACTTCATCGCCGTGGACTTCGCGACGATCGGCGACGCGCAGGGCGCGGTGGACACGCTCAACGCCGACCGCTGACCGCCGTACGCCTCAATGCTGTTGCGCCGTCAGTACCGTTGCGCCTTCACCAGTTTCGGGGTCAGCACCGGCTCAGGAGGCTTGCGGCTGATGGCGAGGGGCTGGGCCTTCTCGCCGGGTTCGAGGTCCTCCGCGCCGACATAGCGGGTCTCGACCGTCTTGCCCGAGGAGTCGAGGAAGTCGACCTGGACGGCGTAGGACGCCTTCTTGTCGGTCTTGTTGGTGATGGTGACGACGACGGCGAGCAGTCCGCCGGTCTGGGCGCGCGGCTTCCCGGTCATGGCGACCTCGGACATCGCGTTGCCCTGCCCCTGTACGTCCTTCAGCTCGCTCTGGGCGGCCTTGTTGGCGCGCTCGACCTCGGCCGAGACGGAGGCCTCGAAGGAGGCCGCGGCAGCCGAGGCGGACGCGGCCGCCGCGGAGGCCGAGGCGCGCGCCGACGCGAGGGCGGAGGCGGCCTTGGACTCCAGCGCGGACGGCGTGTTGCCCGAGAAGGAGGCGGTGTCGGGTGCCGTCGGCCGCGCCGACGGCGAGCTGGAGCCGCCGCTGTCGTCGCTGCTGCACGACACCACCAGCGCTCCGCTCGCCAGGACGGCGGCCACGGCCAGATGCACTGTCCTCGTATTCACGAAATGAACCATATGCCGGAATATTCGGCCGGGCATGTCGTCGCCCGCCCCGCGCGGGCCTATCGGGCGAACACCTCGAAGGCGACGGCGGGCTTCCCGCCGAAACGTTCGGCGGTCCGCTCGGCGTTCGCCGTGAGGAAACCGCGGACGTACGTCTCCGGGTCCTCGCTGGTCAACACCTCGATGTAGGTGCGGTGTTCGAGCAGCGAGTGCACCGCGCGCTCCATTCCGGGTGTCGCGTCCACGGCGTGCGTGGGCGAGAAGGAGCCCGCGACCGCGACCCAGCGCACGCCGTTCCAGGGCTCCAGGCCCTGTTCGACCAGCTCGGGGAAGATCCACCGGTTGCCCGCGTCGCCCGCCGCGTCGAGGGTCGCGCGGCCGACCGCGACATGGTCGGGGGTGTTCCAGGCGATGCCGCCCCAGGTGTCGCGGTGGTTGAGGGTGATGAGCAGTTCGGGCCGGTGCCGGCGGATCGCGGCGGCGATGTCCCGGCGCAGGCCGAGGCCGTACTCGATGACGCCGTCGCGGTGGTCGAGGAACTCCACCGTCGACACGCCCACGACGGCCGCGCTCGCCCGCTGCTCCTGCTCGCGCAGCGGGCCGCACTTCTCGGGTTCCAGGGTGTCGATGCCCGCCTCGCCGCGGGTCGCCAGCACATAGGCGACCTCGCGGCCCTCGTCGGTCCAGGCGGCGACGGCCGCCGAGCAGCCGTATTCCAGGTCGTCCGGATGCGCGACGACGGCGAGCGCGCGCCGCCAGTCGGTGGGCATGGGCTGGAGTTGCGTGATCTGCGGCTCGGTCATGGCCGCAGGCTAGCCCGGAACCGCCGCTTCAGGCTTCGTCGCGGGTGAGGGCCAGGAGCCGGTCGAGCACCCGGGGGCCGCCGGCCCGTACGCCGTCGTGCTCGAACTCGTCCGTCACCCAGGTCCGCAGACCGCGGATCCCGCGCGCCGTCCGGAGGGAGTGGGCGGTGTCGACGTACATGTCGTCGTGGTAGACGGCGGCCGCGACCGGGACCTCGTTGACGGCGAGGCGCGCGGGGTCGTACAGGGGCGTCCAGTCGGTGCGGGCGGCGAGGAGTTCCGCGGTCTCGCGCAGCGGGCGCAGGGCGGGGTCGACGTCGAACATCCAGGGGTGGATCGATTCGCCGGTGAACAGCAGCGGGCCGTCGCCCGCGAGCGCCTTCGCCGCGTCGAACTGCGGGAACTCGGCGCGCACCCGCTCGGCCGACCAGGCGGTGGGGCGCTCGTCCTGGGCGTAGCACGCCTCGTGGACGAGGGCGTAGAGGGGGTGGCTCGCGTACGACAGGAGCGCCTGTACGTCCTCCTGGAAGGCGTCGGCGAGTTCCGTACCGCGCGGGGTGCGGACGAAGGCCTCCTCCAGGAGGTGGTGCAGGCGGTGGCTGCCCTCGCTGCCGCCGAGGAGGATGCCGAGGGTCTGGAAGGCCTCGGCGGTGAGGCGGTAGCCGTTCGGCAGGGTCACCTCGTGGTGGAGGAGGTGGTCGGCGATGCGGCGGGCGCGTTCGACGTCCTGCGGGTAGCGGGCGTAGTGCGCGGCGACCTTGCGTTCGATGCGGGGGTAGGCGGCCCGGTAGACCTCGTCGGCGTGCGCGTCGAGGGAGGGCAGGCCGCCGGTGATGACGGCGGCGGCCAGGCCCTCGGGCGCGGTGGACAGGTAGTTGACCGCGCAGAAGCCGCCGAAGCTCTGGCCGAGGACGGTCCAGGGGGCGCCGCCGGTGAGCTGCGGGCGGATGGCCTCGCAGTCGCGGACGATCGAGTCGGCGCGGAAGTGGGCCAGGTAGTCGGCCTGTTCGGCGGGGCCTCCGCGCAGTGGGAGGGTCTGCCGGTTGGCCGGGGTGGAGTGGCCGGTGCCGCGCTGGTCGAGCAGGAGGACGCGGTACTCCTTGAGGGCGCGACCGAGCCAGGAAGGCTTACCGATGAAACGGTTCGCCCCGAAGCCGGGGCCGCCCTGGAGGTAGAGCAGCCAGGGCAGGTCCTGGCGCGCCTTCTCACCGGCGACGACCTCACGGGCGTAGAGCTGGATGCTCTCCCCCGCCGGGTCGTCGTGGTCGAGGGGCACGGTGAAGTGGCGGTCGGTGAGGACGACACCCGGCTGGCGGTACGTGGCGGTCAACAGGGCTCCAGGGACGGACGGTTTTCTGGCCGCGTCCCACTTCATCACAAGTTCGTCCGCCCGCCGACCCCTGGGATCATGAAATCGTACTGAACGGCGGCTCAGCGGGCCGAGAGGCTGGAGCGGCGGACGACCAGTTCCGGCTGGAGGACGACCCGCCGGTGCTCGTGCCGCTTGGTGCCGGTCTCCGCCTCGGTCTCCTCCAGGAGGAGTTCCGCGGCCAGGGCGCCCATGGTGACGGCGGGCTGGCGCACGGAGGTGAGGGGGACGGCCGCGGCGGCGGCGAACTCGATGTCGTCGTAGCCGACGATGGCGAGGTCGTCGGGGACCGTTATCCCGGCCGCGTACATGGCCTGCAACACGCCCAGGGCGAGGAGGTCGTTGGCGCAGAAGACGGCGGTCGGGCGGTCGGCGAGGCCGAGCAGGCGGGCGCCGGCGTCGCGGCCCGCGGCCACGTCGAGGCGCTCGGTGGGCAGCTCGCGCAGGCGGTCGGGGCCGAGCCCGGCCTCGGCGAGCGCGTTCAGGGCGCCGGTGCGGCGGTCGCGGACCTGGTTGAGGCCGGGCGGGCCGCTGACGTAGGCGATGGAGCGGTGTCCGGCGTCGACCAGATGGCGTACGGCCAGGGCACCGCCCGCCACGTCGTCGACGGAGACCGAGCACTCGGTGGTGCCCTCGGCTACCCGGTCGACCAGGACGAAGGGGATGTTGTGCCGCCGGAACGTGTCGATGTTGCGGCCGGAGGCGTCGGTGGGGGTGAGCAGCACGCCGCGCACCCGCTGCTCGGCGAAGAGCGAGAGGTAGTCGGCCTCCTCGCCGGCGCTCTGCGCGCTGTTGCAGACCATCACGCCGAGCCCGGCCTCGCGCGCGGCGCGCTCGGCACCGCGCGCCACGTCGACGAAGAACGGGTTGCCCATGTCCAGGACGAGCAGTCCCATGATCCGGCTGCGGCCCGCGCGCAGCTGGCGCGCGGACTCGCTGCGGACATACCCGAGCCGGTCGATCGCGGACTGCACCCGTGCCCGGGTCTCCGTGGCGACCGTGTCCGGACGGTTGATCACGTTCGACACCGTGCCGACGGAGACTCCGGCGGCACGGGCGACGTCCTTGATACCCACCGACTGGGCCATCAGGCAGGGACCTCCAGAGGAACGCGGGGCGGCGGGAAGAGGACCTTCACATTACCGTCATCGCCCCGCACGTCAGCGCCGGTCACGCGGGCAGTGCGAAGTCGACGACATGGAGTGCCGAGGGGGTCGTACCGCTCGACGTCTCCTGGTACATGAACGACAGCACGTTGTCCGCCTTGACCCGCATTTCGTCGATGACGACCTCCCCGAAGGCGTTCAGGTCGCTGCCGTCGTAGAGCAGGGTCCAGTCGGTGTACCCGGAGGACTTCGACGCGCCGGCGATCCGGCCGTACGGGAAGACCGCGTAGGCGTTGTCGTACTTGTCCAGGACCAGCTTGGTGCGCTGGCTGGAGTTGAGGGCGACCGGGATCTCGGTCTTCGTCCAGGTGCCGGAGGAGTTCTTGCGGACGTGGAAGGCGCGGCCGTTGGCGGTGCGGTCGCTGACGTAGTTGGTGGTGCACTGGCCGAAGCGGCCGGGGACGTAGCTGATGATCGCGTGCGGGAGGCCGGCCGAGTCGGTGAACTGGCTCTCCTGGTTCATCAGGGAGTGGTCCGGGTTGAGCGAGTCGACGACCAGGCCGGAGTCGGTGACGGCGACGGTGTCCGAGGTGCCGGTGGCGGCGACCAGGGTGCCGGCGTCGTTGCGCCAGGTGCGCCCGCGGTCGGTCGAGTAGACGTAACCGGTGTCGTGGTTGGTGATGCCGCCGCTGTTGCACATCACGGCGGCGTTCTGCTCGCGCCAGGTGAAGAAGGAGTGCAGCCGGCCGTTGACGTCGTAGTCGATGCCGTGGAGGTACATGTTGCGGGCGGTCGAGGAGCCGTGCGAGCTGGTGTACGTGCCCGTCGAGCTGGACCACTCCCCCAGTGCCGTCCATGTGGAACCGTCGTACTCCGCGAGGGCGTTGCGGCCGTTGCCGGAGATGCCGACCCGGTAGCTGAGCTGGAGCTTGCCCTCGGGCGTGGAGACGAACTGCGGGTACGTGAACTGTGTGGTGAGGGCGAGCCCGTCCAACGAGGTCTGGACGGAGCCGAAGACGGACGAGGTCCAGGCCGTGGAGCCGGGGTTGTCGAGCAGGCCCGCCACTGACTTCACGTAGAAGTAGCCGTCGCTGTGGGAGTCCATGTTGATGTGCAGGCGGCCGTCGACCTTGGAGACGCCCATGGAGATGACGTTGTGGGAGTCGCTGCTCTTGAGCTGGTGGGACAGGGTGACCGTGGACCAGCTCGAAGCGCCCAGCACGCGGCGGGCGATGACGGCGTACTTCGTGGAGGTGTACCAGGCGGCGTACTGGTAGCCCTTGTACGTGAACAGGCCGTTCTTCTGGAACGAGTTGTTGTTGACCAGGCCGTCGTAGGAGACGAAGAACACGGCCTGCGAGTCGAGTTGAGTGCTGCCCGTCTTGCTTACGGAGGGGCCGGGATCGGCGGCCCGTGCGATGCCCGGCGTTGCCACGGCGGCCAGTATGGCCGACGCGAGCACAGTGCGTCTTCTCATGAGCGGCTCCGGAAAAAGGGGACGTCAGGCGAGGTGGAATACTTCGGTGAGCGGTTTCATGGCCTCGTCGGGCCGGGCGCCGTCCAGCGACTCGAAGAACGGCGCCATCTCGGCCTGCCAGCGGGCGTTGACCTCGGCGGCCTCCATGCCGGCCTGGGCGGCGGCGAAGTCCTCGGTCTCCAGGTAGCCCACGAGCAGGCCGTCGTCGCGCAGGAAGAGGGAGTAGTTGTGCCAGCCGGTGGCGGAGAGCGCCTCGAGCATCTCCGGCCACACGGCGGCGTGTCTTTCGCGGTACTCGGCGAGCCGGTCCTCGCGGACCTTGAGGAGGAAACAGACGCGCTGCATGAAGTACCGCTCCCCTGCTAGAAGTTGAACTGGTCGATGTTCTTGGCGTTGAACACGGTCGGCTTGCCGAGGGTGATCACGCCGTCCTTGCCGATGGTGTACTCGGTGGAGCCGGCCTTGAAGGTCTCGCCCTCCTTGCCGGTGATCTGACCGGAGGCGAGCGCCACGGCGGTGCGGGCGGCGAGGTCGCCGAGCTTCGCCGGGTCCCACAGCTCGAAGCCCTCGACGGTGCCGTTCTTCACGTAGGTGCGCATGTCGTTGGGGGTGCCGAGGCCGGTCAGCTTGACCTTGCCCTTGTACTTGGAGCCGGAGAGGTACTGGGCGGCGGCCTTGATGCCGACGGTGGTCGGGGAGATGATCCCCTTCAGGTTCGGGTACTGCTGGAGCAGGCCCTGGGTCTGCTGGAAGGACTGCTGGGCGTCGTCGTTGCCGTAGGCGATCTTGACGAGCTTGACGTTCTTGTACTTGGGGTCCTTCAGCTCGTCCTTCATGTACCCGATCCAGGTGTTCTGGTTCGTGGCGGTCTGGGCGGCGGACAGGATGGCGATCTCGCCCTTGTAGCCGATCTGCTCGGCGAGCAGCTGCACCTCGGTGCGGCCGAGGTCCTCGGCGGAGGCCTGCGAGACGAAGGCGTTGCGGCAGTCGGCCTTGGTGTCGGAGTCGTAGGTGACGACCTTGATGCCGTTCTTCATCGCCGTCTTCAGCGCGGTGCACAGTGCGCCGGGGTCCTGTGCGGACACGGCCATCGCGTTCACCTGCTGCTGGGTGAGCGTGTTGACGTAGGAGACCTGCCCGGAGGTGTCCGTGGCGCTGGACGGCCCGACCTCCTTGTACTTGCTGCCCAGTTCGGTGAGCGCCTTCTCGCCGCCCTTGTCGGCGGAGGTGAAGTACGGGTTGTTGACCTGCTTGGGCAGGAACCCGACGGTCAGCCCCTTCTTGAGCGCGGCGTTCGGGTCGGCCTTGGCGGTGGAGGTGGCCGCCGAGTCGTCACTCTTGGAGTTGTTCTTGGTGGTCCCACCACAGGCGGTGAGGGCGAGGGCGAGGGAGGTTCCGGCGGCGAGCGCCGCACAGGCACGACGAAGGGATGACTTGCGCATGGTGAAGGTCCTTTACGAGGGAGAGCGGAGTTACGACGTCGGAGTCGAGGCGGCGGCTCTGCGTCCCGCCCTCGCTACGGAGATTTGCCGTGCGACCCGGGGGCCGAGCACGGAGATGACGAGCAGGACGCCGGTGACGACGATCTGCGACTGAGCGGAGACGTTCAGGAGGCTCATCACGTTCTGCAGCGCCCCGAGCAGGAAGACCCCGGCGATGGCGCCGCCCAACGTGCCCTTGCCGCCGTCGAAGTCGATGCCGCCGAGCAGCACCGCGGCCACGACGGACAGTTCGAGCCCCGTCGCGTTGTCGTACCGCGCGCTGGCGTAGTGCAGCGCCCAGAAGATCCCGGTGAGCGAGGCCATCAGACCCGTCACCGTGAACAGGATCAGCTTGTGCCGCTTGACGCGGATGCCGGCGAACCGAGCCGCCTCCTCGTTGGCGCCGATCGCGAACAGCGACCGCCCGAACGGCGTGGCGTGCAGCACCACGACGGCGACGACCAGCAGTACCAGGAAGGGCAGGAAGGCCTGCGGCAGGAAGCTGTTCCCGACGCGTCCGGCCGCGAAGTCCAGGTACTGCGAGGGGAAGTCGGTCACCGCGTCGGAGCCGAGCACGATCTGTGCGATGCCCCGGTAGGCGGCGAGGGTGCCGATGGTGACGGCGAGGGAGGGCAACCCGAGCCGGGTGACCAGCAGACCGTTGACCAGCCCGCACACCACACCCAGCAGCAGGCACAGCGGGATGATCGTCTCGATCGCCATGCCCTCGTTCCACAGCTTGCCCATCACCGCGCCGGACAGACCGGCCGTCGAGGCGACGGACAGGTCGATCTCACCGGCGACGACCAGCAGGGTCATCGGCAGGGCGATCAGGGCGATCGGCAGGGTGTTGCCGATCAGGAAGGACAGGTTCAGCGCGTTCCCGAAGCCGTCGACCGTGCCGAACGACAGCAGCAGGAGGACCACCAGGAGGGCGCCGACGACCGTGTCCCAGCGGATCGCGCGCGTCAAGGACTCAGGCATGGCCGGCATTCCCCTTCTTCGCGGCCGAGCTCTTCACGGCCGAGTTCTTCGCGGCCGTCTTCTTCAGGGTGGAGGCCACCCGCAGGGCGACGATCCGGTCGACCGCGATGGCGAGGATGAGCAGGATGCCGTTGATCGCGAGTACCCAGACGGAGCTGACGCCGAGGGCGGGCAGCACGCTGTTGATGGAGGTCAGCAGCAGCGCGCCGAGCGCCGCCCCGTACACGCTGCCGGAGCCGCCGGTGAAGACCACACCACCGACCACGACCGCGCTGACGACGGTGAGTTCGTAGCCGTTGCCGGTGCTGGAGTCGACGTTCCCGAAGCGGGCCAGGTACATCGCACCGGCGAGTCCGGCCAGACCGCCGCAGAAGGTGTAGGCGGCGAGGATCCGCTTGCGCACCGGGATGCCGGCGAGCCGCGCCGCCTCGGGGTTGGAGCCGAGGGCGTACAACTCCCGCCCGCTGCCGAAGTGTTTGAGGTAGTACGCCGTCGCCACCAGCACCGCCAGCGCGATCAGCGCCAGCCAGGGCACCGCCGAGATGCCGCCGGAGCCGAAGTCGACGAAGCCGCCGGGGAGGTCGGCCGCCGTGATCTGGCGGGAGCCGACCCAGATGGAGTCGATGCCGCGGATGATGTAGAGCGTGCCGAGGGTGACGACGAGGGCGGGCACCTGGCCGAGGCTGACGAGGAGGCCGTTGAGCAGGCCGAAGCCGACGCCCATCAGCATCGCCAGCAGGATGGCGACCACCGGGTTGCCGCCGCCGTGCAGGAAGTCGCCGGCGGCGAAGGCGCAGATGCCGAGCGTGGAGCCGACCGACAGGTCGACGTTCCTCGTGATCACCACCAGCGCCTGGCCGGTGGCGACCAGCACCAGGATGGTCGCGTTCAGCAGCAGGTCCTTGATGCCCTGCTCGGACAGGAAGTCGCTGTTGCCGATCTGGGTGATGACGATCATCACCAGGAAGACGACCAGGATGGCGAGTTCGCGCATCTTGAAGACGCGGTCGACGAGCCGGGTGCCGCTGGATTTGGGTACCTCGGCGACGGGGGTTTCGCTGGGAGTGGTCACCGTCATGCGGCGGCCCTCCCGGTGGCTGCGGCCATCACGGTTTCCTCGGTGGCTTCGGCGCGTGGGATCTCGGCGGTGAGGCGGCCCTCGTGCATCACGAGCACGCGGTCGGCCATGCCGAGGATCTCGGGCAGGTCGGAGGAGATCATCAGGACGGCGACACCGTCCGCGGCCAGCTCGCTGAGCAGCCGGTGCACCTCGGCCTTGGTGCCGACGTCGATGCCGCGGGTGGGCTCGTCGACGATCAGCACCCTGGGGCCGGTGGCGAGCCACTTGGCGAGGACGACCTTCTGCTGGTTGCCGCCGGACAGCGTGGAGACGGCGTCGGCGATCCGGGCGTACTTGACCTGGAGCTTGACGGCCCAGTCGAGGGACCGGCTGCGCTCGGCGCCGCGGTCGACGAGGCCCGCCCTGACGGTCGTACGCAGGCCGGTGAGGCCGATGTTGCGCTCGATGGACATGTCCATCACCAGACCCTGGGCGCGCCGGTCCTCGGGGACGAGCGCGAGGCCTGCGGCCATGGCGGTGGACGGGGCGCCGTTGACGAGCTTGCGCCCCTGGACCTCGACCTCGCCGCCGTCCCAGCGGTCGATGCCGAAGACGGCCCGGGCCACCTCGGTGCGACCGGCGCCGACCAGCCCCGCGAGACCGACGATCTCGCCGTGCCGTACTTCGAAGGAGACGTCGGTGAAGACACCCTCGCGGGTCAACCGCCTTACGCTCAGGGCCACTTGACCCGGCGTGACGTCCTGCTTGGGATACAGCTCGTCGAGGTCGCGGCCGACCATGCGCCGTACGAGATCGTCCTCGGTCATGCCGTCGATCGGCTCGCTGGAGATCAGCGCGCCGTCGCGAAGCGTCGTCACCCGCTGGCAGATCTCGAAGATCTCCTCAAGCCGGTGCGAGATGAACAGCACGGCGGCACCCTGCTCGCGCAGGGTGCGGACGACGCCGAAGAGGCGGGCGACCTCGCTGCCGGTGAGGGCGGCGGTCGGCTCGTCCATGATCAGGACGCGGGCCTCGAAGGAGAGCGCCTTGGCGATCTCGACGATCTGCTGGTCGGCGATGGACAGGCCGCGGGCCGGACGGTCGGGGTCGAGTTCGACGCCGAGGCGCTGCATCAGCGCCAGCGTCGCGGCATGGGTGGCCTTGTGATCGATGCGGCCGATGGCGCGCCGGGGCTGGCGGCCCATGAAGATGTTCTCGGCGATCGAAAGGTCGGGGAAGAGCGTGGGCTCCTGGTAGATCACGGCGATGCCGGCGTCGCGGGCGTCGCCGGGGCCGTGGAAGACGACCGGTTCGCCGTCGAGCAGCACCCGGCCGGCGTCCGGCCGGTGCACGCCCGCAAGGGTCTTGATCAGGGTCGACTTGCCCGCGCCGTTCTCGCCGGCGAGTGCGTGCACCTCGCCGGGGAACAACTCCAGGGACACGTCGCGCAGGGCGCGTACGGCCCCGAAGGACTTGGAGATGTCCTCCAGCGCCAGCACCGGGGCCGGACCCGCGTCGGACGGGTGGGTCATGAGGGGCTCCTCGACGACGCCCGGGAGGCCTCCTGGAGGCCCTCACGACGTCGTGAAAGGTTTCAACTTGGTTGCCGGGACGTTAGGCGCGCCGGAGATGTCACGTCAATGGGTCGAGCCCGAAAAAGTTTCGAGACTCCTTCGAGAGCCAAAGGTCACGGTCAGGCTACGGGCAACAGGGCCTGCGCGAATGCTTGACACCCCTTCGGGGGGCTCTTAGCTTGCCCTTCTGAATCGATTCATCCAGACACAGCGAAGAAGCTGTTCCGGACCGACGTCACAGGAGCCCCGAAGTGACCGAGCTCGCCGCGGTGAAGGCCGCGCTCAAGACCCAGGCAGTCGAGACGCCGTCGTGGGCGTACGGGAACTCGGGCACCCGGTTCAAGGTGTTCGCCCAGCAGGGCGTTCCGCGTGATCCCCGCGAGAAACTGGCCGACGCGGCGCAGGTGCATGCCGTCACCGGGGTGGCGCCGACGGTGGCGCTGCACATCCCGTGGGACAAGGTCGACGACTACGCCGCGCTGGCGAAGTACGCGGAGGATCTCGGGCTGAAGCTCGGGGCGATCAACTCCAACACCTTCCAGGACGACGACTACAAGCTCGGCAGCATCTGTCACGCGGATCCGGCGGTGCGGCGCAAGGCGCTGGACCATCTGCTGGAGTGCGTGGACATCATGGACGCGACCGGGTCCACGGATCTGAAGCTGTGGTTCGCCGACGGCACGAACTATCCCGGGCAGGACGACATCCGCGAGCGGCAGGACCGGCTGGCGGAGGGGCTGGCGGAGGTGTACGAGCGGCTGGGGGACGGGCAGCGGATGCTGCTGGAGTACAAGTTCTTCGAGCCGGCGTTCTACGCGACGGACGTCCCGGACTGGGGGACGGCGTACGCGCACTGCCTGAAGCTCGGGGAGAAGGCGCAGGTCGTGGTGGACACGGGCCATCACGCGCCGGGGACCAACATCGAGTTCATCGTCGCGACGCTGCTGCGGGAGGGGAAGCTGGGCGGGTTCGACTTCAACTCCCGCTTCTATGCCGACGACGATCTGATGGTGGGGGCGGCCGATCCCTTCCAGCTGTTCCGGATCATGTACGAGGTGGTGCGGGGTGGGGGGTACGGGCCTGATGTGGCGTTCATGCTCGACCAGTGCCACAACATCGAGCCGAAGATTCCGGCGATCATCCGGTCGGTGATGAACGTGCAGGAGGCCACGGCGAAGGCGCTGTTGGTCGACCGGGAGGCGCTGGCGGTGGCTCAGCGGGAGGGTGACGTGCTGGAGGCCAACGCGGTGCTGATGGACGCGTACAACACGGATGTGCGGCCGTTGCTCGCCGAGGTGCGGGGGGAGATGGGGTTGGACGGGGATCCGATGGGGGCGTATCGGCGGTCCGGGTGGGCTGCGAAGATCGTTGAGGAGCGGGTTGGGGGGCAGCAGGCCGGGTGGGGGGCCTGAGCGGCTACTCGTCTGCCGGGTCTTGTTGTTCGCCGGCTGCGGGCTCGTTGTGGCTGGTCGCGCCCACGCGGCGGAGCCGCATATCAATACAGCCCCGCGCCCCTGAAGGGGCGCCTCATGCCACTGATGTCGCAATGCGGACCAACGCTGCCGTTGCCGTTGAGCGGGAGTTTTGGGGCCAGGCTATCGACAGGGTGGCCGGTGGGGCGTCCGGGAGTTTGCGGTAGGCGACTCCCGGGCGGGGGTAGCGGGTCGTGACCGATTCCGGGAGGAGGGTCACGATCTCGCCCAGTTCCACCAAGGTGATCAGTTGCGGTAGGTCAGCTATGCCGTGTCGCGCAACGATCGTGTCGAGATAGCGGGCCAGGCTCTGCGCGTCGCCCGGCAGGGACAGGCCGGCCAGGGTGAGGTCCGTGCGGGACGCCAGGGGGTGGGTGGCGGGGATGGCGGCGAGGCGGGGTTCGACGGTCACCGTCTCGGCGTCCAGGCCCGTGCGGTCGAAGGGTTCGTAGAGGAGGGCCGCGTCCGCCTCGCCCGCGCGCAGCAGACGGACCTGTTCGCCCCAGCCGGAGAGACGGATCGTCACCGGGAGGGCGGCGGGTTCCGTGGCGTAGCGCGCCAGGATCGACTCCAGCAGGCCCGCCTCGCCGTCGGCCTTGACCGCCAGGACCAGCTTGGGGTGCGGGTCGGCGGCGCGCTGGGCCCGCCGGGCGGCCGCGTGCAGGGCTTCCAGGGCGAACCGGGCCTCGGTCAGGAGGACGGTGCCGGGCGGGGTCAGGGTCACGCTGTGGGTCGTGCGCTCGAAGAGCGTGACGCCCAGGTCCGCTTCGAGCTTGCGGATGGCGCGTGAGAGGGGCGGGGCGGAGATGCCCAGGCGTTCGGCGGCGCGGGCGAAGTTGAGTTCCTCCGCGACGGCGACGAAGTAGCGCAGTGACCGGGACTCCATGGCCTGGCACCTCCGGTTCGGTATGACCCAGAGGGTAACAAGCGGGATCCGGGCGGTCCTTCCGTCTCCGCGGGCCCCGGCGCAGGATCGGTGCAGGCGGTCACCGGGCGTCCGGCCCAGGTCTCGACCGCCTTTCCGGTCAACTCTCTTGGAGCTTCCGCATGCTTGTCATCACCACGCCCACCGGTCAGATCGGACGGCAGGTCGTCGACGGCCTCCTCGACGGTGGGGAGCCGGTCCGGGTGATCGCACGCGATCCCGCCCGGCTCTCCCCCGCCGTGCGTGACCGGGTCGAGGTCGTCCAGGGTTCGCACCGGGACCCCGATGTCCTCATGAAGGCGTTCGCGGGCGCGGACGCCGTGTTCTGGCTGGTGCCGCCGGACCCGGCCGCACCGGACGTCGACGCGCACGTCCTCGACCCGACCCGGGCGGCGTGCGAGGCGATCTCCGGCCACGGCGTCCAGCGGGTCGTCGCCGTCTCGACCATGGGCCGCGGCATCGAGAAGAACGCCGGTCTGCTGTCGGCGGCCCAGGCCGGTGAGGACCTGATGGCGGGGACGGGTGTGCGGTTCCGGGCGCTGCGCCCGGCGGGCTTCATGGAGAACCTGCTGCGGCAGCTCGACGCGATCAGGAACCAGGGCGTCCTCTTCTGGCCGTACACCGCGGACCGTACCGTCGGGCTCATCGCCACCCGGGACATCGCCACGAAGGCCGTCGAGCTGTTGCGCGACGATTCCTGGACCGGTCAGGGTGAGGTGCCCCTGGTGAGCCCGGACACCCTGACCCCCGAGGGTGTGGTGCGGGTCGTCTCCGAGGTGCTGGAACGGCCGGTCCGCTACCAGCAGGTCTCCCTGGACGCGCTCCGGGCGACCGCGCTGGAGCACGGTGTGAACGAGGCGTGGGCGCAGGCGCTCGTCGACATGACCAAGGCCCAGAACGCGGGCGTCTACGACGAGGAGCACCGCACAGCGCAGCCCAGCCCGACCGGCTTCCGGCAGTGGTGCGAGGAGGTGCTCAGGCCCGCGTTCCTGGCCTGAGCACCACTGCGGGCCGGCTACTCGGGGCTGCTGAACGGGTGCCGGATCGCGGCCGGCGGCCAAGCTGGTGCGCTGTACGGCCGCCGGAAGGTGCGGCGGCCCGAGCCGATCTCGAACGGCTCTTCCTCGCCCGGGAGTTGGACCTCCGCCCGGGTGTTGGGCGGCACGAGCACCTCCACCACCAGCGTGTCGCCCTCGATCCGCCAGCCCGCCTCGGCACGGCCGTACGGCGTCTCGTGCGCCGCCTTCGCGTACGTGAGGTCGCCGCCCGGGACGGGCGCGACGCGCAGTCGCCGCCAGCCTGGCTCGGCGGCCTCCAGACCGGCCACCGTCCGGTGCAGCCAGTCGGCGACGGCGCCGAGGGCGTAGTGGTTGAAGGAGGTCATCTCACCAGGGTTGATGCTCCCGTCGGGCAGCATCGAGTCCCAGCGCTCCCACACCGTCGTGGCCCCCATCGTCACCGGGTACAGCCAGGACGGGCAGCCCTCCTCCAGCAGCATCCGGTACGCCAGCTGCGGCTCCCCGCCCGCGCACAGCGCGTCGCAGATCAGCGGCGTGCCGGCGAACCCGGTGGCGATCCGGAAGCCGGCCTTGCGCACGACGAACGCCAACCGCTCGGCCGCGCCCTGCCGTTGACGCTCCGTCGGCAGCAGGGCGAAGCACAGGGCGAGGGCGTACGCGGTCTGCGCATCGCTCGACATCCGCCCGCCGGGCGTGACGAACTCCTCGGCGAACGCGGCCCGTACGGACCGGGCGAGTTCCTCGTACCGTACGGCGTCGTCCTTCTCCCCCAACAGCCGTGCCGTCTCGGCGAGTACGTCGGCCGAGCGGGCGACGTAGGCGTTCGCGACCAGGTCCCCGTCGGTGCGGGCGGCGCCGGGGTCCTCGGGCGGGGCGGCCGGGTCCAGCCAGTCGCCGAGCTGGAAATTCTGCCGCCACAGGCCGCCGCCCTCCTCGACGAGAAGGGCCGCGCACTCCACCCAGGCGCGCATGCTCGGGTACTGGACGCGCAGTACCTCCAGGTCGCCGAAGCGGCGGTACAGCGTCCACGGCACCAGCACGGCGACGTCGGCCCACACCGCGTGCGGGGTGCCGCCGAAGGAGGCGGGCAGGATGTCGGGGACCACCAGCGGCGGTGATCCGTCGGGCCGGGCGAGCTGTTCGGCGGCGAGGTCGCGCAGCCAGCCACCGAGCATGCCCGAGCAGTCGTAGAGGAAGGACGCCGTGGGGGCGAAGACCTGGATGTCGCCGGTCCAGCCGAGGCGTTCGTCGCGCTGCGGGCAGTCGGTGGGGATGTCGAGGAAGTTGCCGCGCATGCCCCACACGACGTTCTCGTGCAGCCGGTTGACGAGTTCGTGCGCGGACTCGAACCAGCCGGTGCGTTCCATGTCGGTGTGCAGGACGACGGCTTCGACCGCGGCCGGGTCCAACTCGCCGGGCCAGTTGTCGAGTTCGGCGTAGCGGAAGCCGTGGAAGGTGAAGCGGGGCTCGTACGTCTCCACGCCCGTGCCGGCGAGCGTGTAGGTGTCGGTGGCGGCCGCCTGGCGCAGGGGCCGGACGCCGAGTTCGCCGTGTTCGAGGACCTCCGCGTGGCGCAGGGTGACCGTGTGGCCGGCCGGGCCGGAGACCCGGATACGCAGGCGGCCGACCAGGTTCTGCCCGAAGTCGAGAACCGTCCTCCCTGAGGGTGTGGTGAGGACGTCGACCGGCGTGAGCGTCTCGGTGCGGCGCACGGGCGGGCCGGTGGGTGCCACCAACTCGGCCTCGGGACGCGGGAGTTCGGTGACCGGCGACCAGTCGGAGGTGTCGTACCCCGGCTCGGACCAGCCGGGCCGTACGAGCCGGGCGTCGTACACCTCGCCGTCGTACAGCTCCGAGCGCAGGATCGGACCGGTCGTCGTACGCCAGGTCTCGTCCGTGCCCAGGGTGGTGAGGGTGCCGTCGGGGTGGGTGACCTCCAGTTGGGCGAGCAGGGCACGGTGGTCGCCGTAGAGGTTGCGGCGCCCGCCGTGGAAGCCGAGCCGGCCCGTGTACCAGCCTTCGCCGAGGAGCGCGCCGATGGCGTTGTCGCCCTCGCGGAGCAGGTCCGTGACGTCGAAGGTCTGGTAGCGCAGTCGGTGGTGGTAGGAGGTCCAGCCGGGGGCGAGGACGTGGTCGCCGACGCGGGTGCCGTTGATCTCGGCCTCGTAGACGCCGTACGCGGTGATGTACAGGCGGGCCGCGGCGACCGGCTTGCCGAGGGTGAAGGCGCGGTGCAGCAGGGCCGGCGGGAGCGGGGTGTCGGCGGGCGCGCGGTCGGGGGTGACGGGGCGTGCGGTCCAGTCGCCATGGGCGAGCAGTCCGGTCTCCGCGCGGGTGACCGGCGACCAGGCGGACGGCTCGGCGCCCTCGCCCCACACCCGGACCCGCACCCCGACCCGGTCGCGGGAGCCGAGCGCCGGGCCCGGCCACTCCACCAGTACCTGCTCGGCACTCTCCACCCGCCCGGTGTCGGCGAGCACGGCCCCCTCGGCGTCGGTGATCTCGATCCGGTAGGCCCGCTGGGTCCAGTCCGGTGTGCCGGTCTCGGTGCGCCAGCTCAGGCGGGGCCGGGGCTCCCCGATGCCGAGCGGTTCACGGTGGTGTTCGAGGACGGGTGCGGCGACCTTCAACGGATGACCTCCTTCTGCGGGACGGCGGCGGCCGTCAGGGCCCGGCCCTGCGGGGCGATGCCACGGACGATCCAGACGCCCATCACCCCGGACACCGCGACACACGCCGTGGTGATCCACAGGACGGCGGAACCGCTGGCCGCCATCAGAGTGGGGGTGGCCAGACCGGCGAGGCCGCACAGCGCCCGGCTGAGGCCGTAGGTCAGCCCCTGGGTCGTGGCGCGCAGCTCTTCCGGGAAGGCCTCCTGGGACCAGATCTTGTAGTTGGCCTCGCCCGCGAACTGGTTCACGACGTTGTAGAGCAGCATGAAGAAGATCATCGCCGCGATCACCGCTCCGCCGGTGGCGGCGGCCACGGCGAAGGCCAGCACCTGCAGGGCCGCACAGACGTAGAAGAGCCGGTCGCGCCAGGGCGTGTCGGCGAGCCGCACGAACGTCAGCGAGCAGATCAGCCCCACCGGAAGGCCCGCCAGGCTGATGCCGGTGGCGAGCGTCTGGGAGGCGCCGCTGACGGTGGTCAGGAAGTACGTGCCGTACTGGCCCATGGTGTTGGCGGCGAGGTTCCAGGCGAGGTAGAAGCCGCCGGTCGCGAGCAGCGGGACCAGGATCGGCCGGGCGCCCAGGCGCCGCAGGGCGCGTGCGTCGATGCTCTCGCCGCCGCCTGCCGCCTCGGCCTCCTCCAGCACCGGGGACAGCCGCATCCGGTTGCGCAGCACCCAGCTGACCAGGGCGACGACGGCCAGGTGGGCGAAGAGGAGCTGGGCGGAGAGGTAGCCGAGCGTGGAGGTGCCGAAGCCGATCACGACCGCGGCCGTGATGCCGACGACCCACATGGTCTGCGTCGCACCGATCAGCCGGCCGCGGACCGAGCGCGGGGAGTACTCGGAGACCATCGCGAGCGAGGTCGGCAGGTCGGCGCCGGCCGCGAGTCCGCCGATGATCATGCCCGCGTACAGGAAGGCGCTGTTGGGCGCGAGGACCACCAGGGCGGCGCCGACGGCGTAGACGAGGATGTCGATGCCGTACACGCGCTTGCGGCCGAACCGGTCGGCGAGCCGGCCGCCGACGAGCGAGCCGACGGCGATGGAGAAGGTCAGGGCGGCGCTCAGCGCGCCCAGCCCCCAGGAGGACAGGTGGAAGCGGCTCTGCCACAGGCCCAGGGAGAGTCCGGAGGAGACGATGATGCCGGAGTCCAGGTACGAGGCCATGCCGGACAGGACGGCCAGGCGCCACTGCGGACGGGTCACCTGGGGCGTTCCGGGCGCGCTGGAGATGGCGTCGTTGCTCATCAGGCGGCCTTTCGGGGAGAGGAGTACGGGGACGGGGGCCGGTCCACACGGTACGACTGACACGTGTAACCAGTCCTGAAACGTCGATGAAACGTTTCACGGCATCGTGGGGCCGGGAGGTCCCTCCGTCAAGGGTTCCGGCGCAGAAGATTCGGTTTCTCACGATGCGAGCCGGAGGTGGGCCTGCCGACGTCTTGACGCCGTCACGGAGCTGCGGTTAGCTTCCCTGAAACGATTCAAACAGTGTTCAGAGGTGGTCATGCAAGACCTGTCCGCCGCGAAGGCAGCACTCGCGGCCCAGAGGATCGAGACGCCGTCGTGGGCCTACGGCAACTCCGGCACACGCTTCAAGGTGTTCGCCCAGCCCGGCGTGCCGCGCGACCCCTGGGAGAAACTGCGGGACGCGGCGAAGGTGCACGAGTTCACCGGCGTGGCCCCCACGGTCGCCCTGCACATCCCGTGGGACAAGGTGGACGACTACGGCAAGCTCGCGGCGTTCGCCCAGGAGCTGGGCGTCTCCCTGGGGGCGATCAACTCCAACACCTTCCAGGACGACGACTACAAGCTCGGGAGCGTCTGCCACCCGGACGCCGCCGTACGCCGCAAGGCCCTGGACCACCTGCTGGAATGCGTCGGCATCATGGACGCCACCGGCTCCCGCGACCTCAAGCTCTGGTTCGCCGACGGCACCAACTACCCCGGCCAGGACGACATCCGCGCACGCCAGGACCGGCTCGCTTCGGCGCTCTCGGTGGTCTACGACCGTCTGGGCGAGGGGCAGCGGATGCTGCTGGAGTACAAGTTCTTCGAGCCGGCGTTCTACGCGACGGACGTCCCGGACTGGGGGACGGCGTACGCACACTGCCTCAAGCTCGGCGACAAGGCGCAGGTCGTCGTGGACACCGGACACCATGCCCCCGGCACCAACATCGAGTTCATCGTCGCCACGCTCCTCCGAGAAGGAAAACTGGGCGGGTTCGACTTCAACTCCCGCTTCTACGCCGACGACGACCTCATGGTGGGGGCCGCCGACCCCTTCCAGCTGTTCCGGATCATGTACGAGGTGATCCGGGGCGGTGGATACACCGACGACGTCGCCTTCATGCTCGACCAGTGCCACAACATCGAAGCCAAGATCCCGGCCATCATCCGATCCGTGATGAACGTCCAGGAAGCCACGGCCAAGGCGCTGCTCGTCGACCGGGAGGCGCTGGCGGCCGCGCAGCGCGAAGGTGATGTGCTGGAGGCGAACGCCGTGCTCATGGACGCCTACAACACCGACGTACGACCGCTGCTCGCCGAGGTCCGCCAGGATCTGGGCCTCGACCCCGACCCGATCGCCGCCTACCGCCGCTCCGGATGGCAGCAGCAGATCGCCACCGAGCGTGTCGGTGGTACCCAGGCCGGCTGGGGTGCCTGACTCCCCCGCCATGCGCAGACCCGCAGACGTTCCCACGACGCAAGGAAGAGAACCGATCATGGCACCCCACCCCGAAGCCGCCGCTCTCCTGGCCCGTTCCCATCGGCTCGGCTCCGACCCCCGCAACACCAACTACGCAGGCGGCAACGCCTCCGCCAAGGGCGTCGAGACCGACCCCGTGACCGGGGGTGACGTCGAGTTGATGTGGGTCAAGGGGTCCGGTGGCGACCTCGGGACGCTCAACGAGGCCGGGCTCGCCGTGCTGCGGATCGACCGGCTGCGGGCGCTCAAGGGCGTGTACCCGGGTGTCGAGCGCGAGGACGAGATGGTCGCCGCGTTCGACTACTGCCTGCACGGCAAGGGGGGCGCCGCGCCGTCCATCGACACCGCGATGCACGGGCTCGTCGAGGCCGCGCACGTCGACCATCTGCACCCCGACTCCGGGATCGCGCTGGCCTGCGCCGCCGACGGGGAGAAGCTGACCGCCGAGTGTTTCGGCGACACGGTGGTGTGGGTGCCGTGGCGGCGGCCCGGCTTCCAGCTCGGGCTGGACATCGCGGCGGTCAAGGAGGCGAACCCGCAGGCGATCGGGTGCGTCCTGGGCGGGCACGGGATCACCGCGTGGGGCGATACGTCCGAGGAGTGCGAGCGCAACTCGCTGCACATCATCCGGACCGCGGAGGCGTTCCTGGCCGAGCGGGGCAGGGCCGAGCCGTTCGGGCCGGTGATCGAGGGGTACGAGGCGCTTCCCGAGGACGAGCGTCGTGAACGGGCCGCGGCCCTCGCGCCGTACGTCCGCGCGATCGCCTCCCAGGACAGGCCGCAGGTCGGGCACTTCACCGACTCCGACGTGGTCCTGGACTTCGTGGCCCGCGCCGAGCACCCGCGGCTGGCCGCGCTCGGCACCTCCTGCCCGGACCACTTCCTGCGCACCAAGGTGCGGCCGCTCGTCCTCGACCTGCCGCCCACCGCGCCGCTGGAGGAGGCCGTCACCCGCCTCAAGGAGCTGCACGCCGAGTACCGCGAGGAGTACGCCGCCTACTACGAGCGGCACGCGCTGCCCGACTCCCCCGCGATGCGCGGCGCCGACCCGGCGATCGTGCTGATCCCGGGCGTGGGCATGTTCTCCTTCGGCAAGGACAAGCAGACCGCCCGCGTGGCCGGCGAGTTCTACGTCAACGCCATCAACGTGATGCGCGGGGCCGAGGCGGTCTCGACGTACGCGCCGATCGAGGAGTCGGAGAAGTTCCGCATCGAGTACTGGGCCCTTGAGGAGGCCAAGCTCCGGCGGATGCCGAAGCCGAAGCCGCTGGCGACCCGGGTGGCGCTGGTCACCGGCGCGGGCAGCGGGATCGGGAAGGCGATCGCGCACCGGCTGGTCGGCGAGGGCGCCTGTGTCGTCGTCGCCGATCTGAACGCCGAGAACGCGGCCGCCGTGGCCGAGGAGCTGGGCGGGTCGGACAAGGCCGTCGCCGTGACCGTCGACGTGACGTCCGAGGAGCAGATCGCCGAGGCGTTCAAGGCCGCCGCGCTTGCCTTCGGCGGGGTCGACCTGGTGGTCAACAACGCCGGGATCTCCATCTCCAAGCCGCTGCTTGAGACTTCGGCGCGCGACTGGGACCTGCAGCACGACATCATGGCCCGCGGTTCCTTCCTCGTCTCGCGGGAGGCGGCGCGGGTGATGATCGCGCAGGGGCTGGGCGGCGACATCGTCTACATCGCCTCCAAGAACGCCGTGTTCGCCGGTCCGAACAACATCGCCTACTCCGCCACCAAGGCCGACCAGGCGCATCAAGTGCGGCTGCTCGCGGCCGAGTTGGGCGAGCACGGCATCCGCGTCAACGGGGTCAACCCGGACGGCGTGGTGCGCGGTTCCGGGATCTTCGCGGCCGGCTGGGGCGCCCAGCGCGCGGCCGTCTACGGGGTGCCCGAGGAGAAGCTGGGCGAGTTCTACGCCCAGCGGACCATCCTCAAGCGCGAGGTGCTGCCGGAGCATGTCGCCAATGCCGTGTTCGCGCTGACCGGCGGCGAGTTGACGCACACCACCGGCCTGCACGTCCCGGTCGACGCCGGCGTCGCGACCGCGTTCCTGCGGTGAGCGCGCCCGTGAAGTCGTACGCCGCGGTCGACCTCGGCGCGTCCAGCGGGCGCGTCATGGTCGGCCACGTCGGCCCCGACAGCCTGGAGCTGACGGAGGCCCACCGCTTCCCGAACCGGCCCGTGCGGGTGCCCGAGGGTCTGCGCTGGGACATCCTCGGGCTCTACGGCGGTGTCCTGGACGGTCTCAAGGCCGCCGGGCCGGTCGACTCGGTCGGCATCGACAGCTGGGCCGTGGACTACGGGCTGCTGGACGCGGACGGAGCGCTGCTCGGCAACCCCGTGCACTACCGGGACTCCCGCACCGAGGGCATCGCGGAGAAGGTGTGGGCGACCCTGCCCGCGGAGCGGCTGTACGCGGCGACCGGTCTGCAGTACGCGCCCTTCAACACCCTGTACCAGCTGGCCGCGGCCCGCGCGTCGGCCCAACTCGGCCAGGCCGAGCGGTTGTTGCTCATCCCCGACCTGATCTCGTACTGGCTGACGGGCGAGCAGGGCACGGAGCTGACCAACGCCTCGACCACCCAGCTCATCGACCCCAGGACCCGCGACTGGGCGCACGGCGTGGCCTCCCGGCTTGACGTCCGCCTCGATCTGTTCGCCCCCCTGCGGCAGCCCGGCGATCCGGCGGGGTTCCTGCGGCCGGAGGTGCTGGAGGAGACCGGTCTCGCGGGTCCGGTGCCGGTTACGGCCGTCGGCTCGCACGACACGGCGTCCGCGGTGGCCGCCGTACCGGCCGAGGGCGAGCGGTTCGCGTACATCTGCACCGGCACCTGGTCGCTCGCGGGCCTGGAGCTGGACCGGCCGGTGCTGACCGAGGAGAGCAGGGCCGCCAACTTCACCAACGAGCTGGGGCTGGACGGCACGGTCCGGTACTTGCGCAACATCATGGGGCTGTGGCTGCTCGAGGAGAGCCGGCGGCACTGGGGTAAGCCGGGCCTGGACGTGCTGCTGCCCGCGGCCGCCGAGGTGCCGGGACTGCGGTCGGTCGTGGACGCGGGCGACCCGGCGTTCCTGGCGCCCGGCCGGATGCC
Organism: Streptomyces sp. NPDC047081; assembly: GCF_040643775.1. Taxonomy (NCBI): domain Bacteria; kingdom Bacillati; phylum Actinomycetota; class Actinomycetes; order Kitasatosporales; family Streptomycetaceae; genus Streptomyces; species Streptomyces sp. NPDC047081. The sequence goes on from NZ_JBEYUY010000004.1 coordinate 53,035, forward strand.
GGAGCGGATCGCCGAGGCGTGCCGGGCCTCGGGCCAGCCGGAGCCGTACACCGTCGCCGAGGCCACGCGCTGCATCCTCGACTCGCTCGCCCTGGCCCACAGCCGGGCCGTCCGGGACGCCCAGCTGCTCGCGGACCGGGGGGTGGACGTCGTGCACATCGTGGGCGGCGGCGCCCGCAACGCCTTGCTGTGCCAGCTCACCGCCGACGCCTGCGGCCTGCCGGTCGTGGCGGGTCCCGCCGAGGCGGCCGCCTTCGGGAACGTCCTCGTGCAGGCCCGCACCGACGGCCTCGTCGGCGACCGCACCGACATGCGGCGGCTGCTCGCCCGGACACAGCAGCTGACCCGCTACGAACCGCGCGGCGACGTGGCGCGCTGGCGCGAGGCGGAGGCCCGGCTCGCCGCTCGGTGAGCCGGGGTCTCCCCCGGACCCCTCACCCGGACTACGCTGCACTCATCCGATGATCGACAACAAGGAGCCGCGATGCGTGTCGCCCTGTTCCTGACCTGCGTCAACGACACGCTCTATCCGGACACCGGGCGCGCCGTGGTGAAACTGCTGACCAGGCTGGGCGTCGAGGTCGACTTCCCGATGGCCCAGACCTGCTGCGGACAGGCCCACTACAACACCGGATACCGCCATGAGGCCGAGCCGCTCGCCCGGCATTTCTCCGATGTCTTTGGGGAGTACGAGGCGATCGTGACGCCGTCCGGATCGTGCGGGGCGATGGTGCGGGAGCTGTATCCGCGGATGGGTGAGCGGGCCCGGGCCGAGGGGCGCGGGGACACGCTCGCGGCGACCCTGGCGCCGGTGGTGCCGAAGACGTACGAGCTGACGGAGTTCCTGGTGGACGTGCTGGGGGTGACGGACGTCGGCGCGTACTACCCGCACAAGGTCACCTACCACCCCACCTGCCACGGCCTGCGCGGCCTGGGGCTGGGCGACCGTCCCCGGCGGCTGCTGCAGTCGGTCAAGGGGCTGGAGCTGGTGGAGCTGCCGGGTGCCGACGAGTGCTGCGGCTTCGGCGGCACGTTCGCGCTGAAGAACTCCGACGTCTCGGCGGCGATGGGCGCGGACAAGGTGCGCAACGCCGAGTCGACCGGCGCCGAGGTGCTGTGCGCGGCCGACAACTCCTGTCTGATGCACATCGGCGGCACGATGGCCCGGCTCAGCACGGACCTGCGGCCGGTGCACATCGCGGAGATCCTGGCGAGCACGGAGGAGGAACCGGCCGTATGAGCGGGACGTTCGTGGGGATGCCGGCCTTTCCGAAGGCCGCGCACGACGCCGTACGCAACGAGACGCTGCGGGGCAATCTGCGCCATGCCACGCACACCATCCGCGCCAAGCGGGCCAAGGCCGTCGCGGAGGTGTCGGACTGGGCGGCGCTGCGGGACGCCGGAAAGCGGATCAAGGACCACACGCTGCTTCATCTCGACCGGTATCTGGAGCAGTTGGAGGCGTCGGTCACGGCCGCGGGCGGCACGGTGCACTGGGCCGCCGACGCCGACGAGGCCAACCGGATCGTCGCCGAACTCGTCAAGGAGACGGGCGAGTCGGAGGTCGTGAAGGTCAAGTCGATGGCCACGCAGGAGATCGGGCTCAACGAGGCGCTGGAGGCCGAGGGCATCCGCGCCTACGAGACCGATCTCGCCGAGCTGATCGTGCAGTTGGGCAGGGACCGGCCCTCGCACATCCTGGTCCCCGCCATCCACCGCAACCGCGGCGAGATCCGGGACATCTTCGAGCGCGAGATGAGCGAGTGGGGCCGCCCGGCGCCCGAGGGTCTCACCGACACACCCGCCGAACTCGCCGAGGCCGCCCGCCTGCACCTGCGCGAGAAGTTCCTGCGCGCCAAGGTCGGCATCTCCGGCGCGAACTTCATGGTCGCCGAGACCGGCACGCTGGTCGTCGTGGAGTCCGAGGGCAACGGCCGTATGTGCCTCACCCTCCCCGAGACGCTGATCTCTGTCGTCGGCATCGAGAAGATCGTGCCGACCTGGCGGGACCTGGAGGTGTTCCTGCAGACCCTCCCGCGCTCCTCGACGGCCGAGCGGATGAACCCGTACACGAGCATGTGGACCGGTACCACGGACGAGGACGGTCCGCGCGCCTTCCACCTGGTCCTCCTCGACAACGGCCGCACCGACACCCTCGCCGACAAGGTCGGCCGCCAGGCCCTGCGCTGCATCCGCTGCTCGGCCTGCCTCAACGTCTGCCCGGTGTACGAGCGGGCGGGCGGCCACGCGTACGGCTCGGTCTACCCGGGCCCGATCGGCGCCATCCTCAGCCCCCAACTCCGGGGCACGCAGAGCGAGATCGACGCCTCACTGCCGTACGCATCGTCGCTGTGCGGTGCCTGCTACGAGGTCTGCCCGGTCGCCATCGACATCCCCGAGGTGCTGGTGCATCTGCGCGAGCGGGTCGTGGAGGGCGGTCCGGTGGTCCGCGAGGGCAACAAGGTCGTCCTCAAGCCGGCCAAGGGGCATGCCGCCGAGCGGGCGGCGATGCGGGCGGCGCGCTGGGCGTTCACGCACCCGGGCGCGCTGCGCGGCGGACAGCGGCTCGCCTCGCGCACGCGCAGGATCCATCCGCGCTCGCTGCCGGGGCCCGGCAAGGCGTGGAGCGGGACGCGGGAGCTGCCGACCGTACCGGCGGAGCCGTTCCGCGACTGGTGGCAGCGGACGCGGGGCGGAAAGGGCGGGGCGAAGTGAGCAGCAGGGAACGGGTCCTGGGCCGGGTGCGGCGCGCGCTGGCGTCCGTACCGAAGGACGACACGCCGTACGAGCAGGCGGTTCCGCGGGAGTATCTGCGCGAGCACGGGGAGCGGAGTGCCGCGGAGACGGTGGATCTGCTGGCGGAGAACCTCGCGGACTACCGGGCGATCGTGCACCGGTGCCCGGAGGGCGAACTGACCGCTGTGGTGGGCCGGTTGCTCGCGGAGCGTGGGTCGAGGACGGTCGCCGTGCCACCGGGGCTGGATGCCAGATGGCTGGCGGCCACCGATGCCGAACAGATCCCCGACGCCGGGTCGAACACGCCGCACGAGCTCGACCGCGTGGACAGCGTGGTCACGGCGTGCGCCGTCGCGATCGCCGAGACCGGCACCATCGTCCTCGACGGCTCCCCCGACCAGGGCCGTCGCCGCATCACCCTCGTCCCCGACCACCACATCTGTGTCGTACGGGTCCCGGAGCAGGTCGTCTCCTCCGTGCCCCAGGCTCTCGAACGCCTCGACGCGGCCCGCCCGTTGACGTGGATCTCCGGTCCGTCGGCGACCAGTGACATCGAGCTGGACCGGGTCGAGGGGGTGCACGGTCCGCGCACGCTGGAGGTGGTGCTGGTGGGTGATCGGGCGAGCACGGAGGCCGACGGGTAGCTTCAGCCATTCGCCGGGTGCGGAGGGCTGACGAAGAGCGGGGTGCCGGGAGCGCCGCCAGCGTGAGGTCATGATCCGGTTCGAGCAGGTCAGCAAGCGGTATCCGGACGGTACGACCGCGGTGGACGACCTGAGTTTCGAGGTGTCCGAGGGCGAGCTCGTCACGCTCGTGGGGCCCTCCGGCTGTGGCAAGACGACGACCATGATGATGGTCAACCGGCTCATCGAGCCGACCTCGGGGCGGATCTACGTGGGCGGTGAGGACATCGCGGCCGTGGACCCGGTGCGGCTGCGCCGCCGTATCGGCTATGGCTGATCGGCTGGAAGCGGGCGAAGGCCCGGGCGCGGGCCGCCGAACTCCTCGACCTGGTGGGCCTCGCCCCCAAGCGGTACGGGCCCCGCTACCCGGACCAGCTGTCCGGCGGTCAGCGGTGGGGGTCCCCCCAGGCCGTTCAGGCACTGGGGGAGGGTCGGTGTGGCGCGGGCGATGGCGGCCGATCCGCCGGTGCTGCTGGTCACGCACGACATCGAGGAGGGGTACGGCTGGGTGATCGCATCGCCGTGTACGGGCAGGGGCGGATCGAGCAGTTCGACACGCCGGGGGCGGTGCTGGGCACACCGGCGACGCCGTACGTCGCCGAATTCGTCGGCGCCGACCGGGGGTTGAAGCGCCTGTCGGTGACTGAAATCGAGGCCGAGGATCTGGAGCAGCCGCCGGTCGCCCGGCTCGACGAGGCGGCGGCGTCCGCAGCGGACCGCCTGCGGGCGGAGGGTGCGCGCTGGGCGGTCGTCCTGGACACGCAGGGTGACCTGCACGGCTGGGTGGGCATCGACGACCTGGGCGCGGGCGGCTCGGTCGGCGACCGCGCCCGCCGGATGAACGCCTGGGTGCCGGTGGGCGCGCCCCTGAAGCAGGCCTTCGGGGTGATGCTCCAGCACGACGCCGGGTGGGTGGCGGTGCTGGACGGGGCCCGCTCCCTGGGTGTGCTGACGCCGGGCAAGCTGCATGAGGCGCTGCGGCGGTCGGTGGACGCGGACGCGCTGGGTGCGTCGTGGGGGCAGGTGGCGTTCGACTCGTTGGCCGACGCCTGACGGGTGCCGTACGCGACAGCCGTACGCCGCCTCGCCGGTCCGTCAGCAGTAGACCATCGGGCAGCCGCGCCGCAGCGAGTGCTGGGCGGCACGCAGGTACAGCGCCACGTAGAACGCCGCGTCCAGGTCCTCGGCCCACGGTCCGGGTCGCGCGGCGGCCAGCTCCTTCACGGGACCGTCGAGGAACAGGTACGTCAGGTCGAGGTTGTCGCAGGCCTCCGGTATCTCGTCCACAGGCAGCCCGACGGCCGTCGCCAACCGCTCCGCGAGCGCGAGCACTTGAGGCGCGCCCACGACCACGGTCTCGTCGGTGTAGGAGGAGGCGACGGGCAGCACGATCGGCTCGTCGAGGGAGATTGGCACCAGCACCGTCCAGCCGCAGAGCAGCTCCCACTCCTCCTGGGTCAGGTGCGCTTCGCAGAGCGCGCTGAACCCGTCCATGGGAGGCACGAGCTTCTCCTCGAACGACTGCCCCGAGCCCCGTACGAGCTTCGCCGGCTCGGGCACGGACGTGTACGGCGGCAGCCCGCGCCGTCCCAACTCCTCGTTGAGCAGGGCCCCGACGGCGCCCCGGCCGCCCTCTTCCTCGTCCGCGTCGAACCAGTCCCGCGCACTGCTGCTGACCAGATAGATACCCATGCCCGCAAGGTACAAGGCGCCACTGACAATCGACCCCGACTCCTGACCTGCCCCTTTCAGACGGGGACCCGACTCAAGCAGGGCGCCCGACTCAAGCAGGGGCCTGACCGCCCTGCTTCAGCAGACCCTTGTCCTCGAGATAGGTCCGTGCCACGTCCGACGCCAACCGCCGCCAGCTGTCGACCTGTTCGTTCTTGGACGCCAGATCCGCGGTCGTCAGTACGTGGTTCAGCTCGCCGAGCGCCTTCGTCACCCCGGCGCCGCCCGCGCGCGACCGGTTGACGACCGTCACCAGGGAGATGGCGGACACCATGGCGATGCGCAGTCCGGCCATCGCGGCGGGCAGCGCGAGCAGCAGTTCCACGGTGAGCAGGAGGCGGATCGGGCCGTACCCCATGCCGCGTGCGGCCTGCCGGGTCTCCTCGGGGGCGGCGCGCAGGCAGGCCAGGATGTTCCGCACCAGCAGGGTCAGCGAGTAGAGGACGGGGCCGACCGCCCAGCCCCCGCGGCGGGCGAGGACGGCCAGCGGGAGGGACAGGGCGAGGCCGATGAGCACGGAGACCGCGGTCAGCCGGAGGTGCTGGACGATCGCGTCGATCAGGATGTGGCGGCGGCTGGTCAGGTACTCGCCGCAGATCCTCCCCCAGCTCTCGACTTCGCTCGACCCGGGGGGACCCCCATGTTGCGGGCGAGGCAGTCGTCCGGGGGCGCGGTCACGGGTCCATTGCACCGGGTGGCCTGCGGGGTCGGCTCGTTGTGGTGGCCCGTCCGGGGTGTCGCTGTCGCCGCGCTCCCCTACTGCACGCCCGCCGCGTCCAACAGCGTCGTCACCGTCGCCGTGGTGAGTCCGTCCAGCGTTTCGATGCGGGCGCCGGCGCGGGCGCTGGCGCCGTCGAAGACAAGCATCAGCTGGCGGGCCAGGAGTTCGGGATCCCGGGCGCCGCCGAGCTCCGCCTGTGCACGGAAGCCCTCCTGCAGTCGCCCCTTGGCCTCGCGGGCCACCAGGCTCGCCGGGTGCTCGGGGTTCTTCAGCTCGACCAGCGCGGCCAGGTAGGGGCAGCCCTGGTAGTCGGGTGCGGTCGAGAGCTGCTCCGCCTGTTCGAACACGTACAGGATGCGTTCGCGCGGAGTGCCGGCGTCCTGCGGTCCGGGCGTGAGCTGTGCCGCGTATCCGGGCGCGCGCCGCTCCAGGCTGGCCGCGAGGACCTCGTCCTTGCTCGCGAAGAGCTGGTACATCGACCGTTTCGAGACTCCGGCGGTCCGGCACAGCGCCTCGACGCCGATGGACACGCCGTCGCGGTAGAAGAGCTCGGCCGCCGCGTCGAGCAGCCGGTCCCTGGTGGACGCCTTGTCTGTCGTGGTCATACGGCGAGGGTACCTCCGCGGCAGCGGCATCGGAAACCGATCGGTCTACCGGTGGGAGCAGCGGATTCCTCGTGACAAAGGGGGTGAACAAGCGCTTAGATAGTGAGCCAGGTATCGCCGCCGACCGGGAGGCCCCGTTGTTCACATCCGTCGACGACGTTTCCGCGCGTCTCGCGGCGACCGGCTATCTCGCCTCGCCCGCGGTCGCCACGACCGTCTTCCTCGCCGGCCGCCTGGGCAAGCCGCTGCTGGTCGAGGGGCCCGCCGGGGTCGGCAAGACGGAGCTCGCCAAGGCCGTGGCCGAGGTGGCGCAGGCCCGTCTGGTGCGGCTCCAGTGCTACGAGGGCGTGGACGAGTCCCGGGCGCTGTACGAGTGGAACCACGCCAAGCAGTTGCTGCGCATCAGCGCCGGCCGCGACGAGACCTGGGACGAGACGCGCACCGACATCTTCAGCGAGGAGTTCCTGCTCTCCCGCCCGCTGCTCACGGCGATCCGCGGCGACGACCCCAAGGTGCTGCTGATCGACGAGACCGACAAGGCGGACGTCGAGGTCGAGGGCCTGCTCCTGGAGGTGCTCAGCGACTTCCAGGTCACGGTGCCCGAGCTGGGCACGATCGCCGCGACCCGCCGCCCCTTCGTGGTGCTGACGTCGAACGCGAGCCGCGAGCTGTCCGAGGCCCTGCGCCGCCGCTGCCTTTTCCTCCACATCGGCTTCCCGGACGAGGAGTTGGAGCGCCGGATCGTACGGCTGAAGGTGCCGGGGCTCGACGAGGCGCTCGCCGCGTCGGTGGTCCGGGTGGTCGGCGCGCTGCGGGCCATGGACCTGCGCAAGGTGCCGTCGGTCGCCGAGACGATCGACTGGGCGCGCACGCTGCTCGCGCTCGGCGCCGGCACCCTCGACGAGACCGTCGTACGCGACACCCTGGGCGTTCTCCTCAAGCACCAGGACGACATCCAGAAGGCGGCGGCCAAGCTCGACCTGGACGCGGTGTGACCGCGTCCGGCGTCGCCGACCGGCTGACCTCGCTGGTCGGGGCGCTGCGTGCGCACGGCATGCGGATCGGTACGGGCGAGACCGTGGACGCGGCCGAGGCGGTGGCGGCGCTGGGCCTGGCGGACCGGGAGCTGCTGCGGGAGGGGCTGGCCGCGACGCTGCTGCACGGGCCGTCCCAGCGGCAGGTCTTCGACCCGGTCTTCGACCTCTACTTCCCGAGCGCGATCGGCGGGCCCGAGTCGCAGCCCGGGAGCCGCGAGGACCTGCGCGAGCGGCTCGCGGCGGCGCTGGCGGCGGGCGACATCATGCTGATGGGGCAGCTGGCGGCGGAGGCGGTCGACGGCTTCGGCGGCTACGGCTCCTCGCCGGAGACGGCGGGCTGGTCGTCGTACCAGACGCTCGAACAGCTGCGTCCCCAGACGCTGTTCGCCCGGGTGCGCGACAGCGTCCGGGCGCGCAACGGGGCTTCGGGGTTCACCGACCGGCTGCTGGAGGACGAGATCCGGCGGCGGATCGACGTGTTCCGCCGGCAGGTGGCGATCGAGGCGCGGCGGCGGGTCGCCGAGCGGCGCGAACGGGACATGCTCGCCCGGCGCGCGGTCGCGACGACCCCCGATCGGCTCGACTTCCTGTACGCCGGGAAGCTTCAACTCGACGAGCTGCGCAGGACGGTTCAGCCGTTGGCCCGCAAGCTGGCGACCCGGCTCGCGGCGCGTCGCCGTAAGGCCGCGCGGGGCAGCATCGATCTGCGCCGGACGCTGCGCGGCTCGCTGTCGACGGGCGGGGTGCCGATGAAGCCGGTGCTGCGCAGGCGCCGTCCCGCGCGCCCCGAACTGGTCCTGCTCTGCGATGTGTCGGGCTCGGTGTCCGGTTTCTCGGACTTCACGATGCTGCTGGTGCAGGCGCTGCACGACCAGTTCAGCAAGGTGCGGGTGTTCGCCTTCGTCAACCGGATCGACGAGGTGACCGGACTGCTGGAGCACGGCGCGGCCGACGCGGAGGGCCTCGGCGCCCGCATCCGCGCGGAGGCGACGCTCACCGGCTGGCACGGCAGCAGCGACTACGGCGTCGCCCTGGGCGAGTTCGCGGAGCGCTACGGCGACGCGGTGGGCCCGCGCACGACCGTGTTCGTGCTCGGCGACGCGCGTACGAACATGAGCGACCCGAACCTCGCGGCCGTCCGGCAGATCGCCGAACGGGCCCGCCGCTTCTACTGGTTGAACCCGGAGCCGCGCGCCCAGTGGGGCACCGGTGACTCCGCGGCACCCGAGTACGCCGACGTGGCCGGCATGCACGAGTGCCGCAACGCCCGGCAGCTGAGCGAGCTAGTCGCCCGCCTGCTGCCGGTCTGACTCCTGGCCGTCAGCCCTGCGCCTTCGCGTAGTCCGTCGCCATGCCGCCCGCGAAGTCGTACACGACGCACGGTTCGTCGCTGACCACCCAGGCGTCGTGCCCCGGGGTTATGACGAACACATCGCCCGGTCCGACCTCCTGCTCGGCGCCGTCGTCCATGCGTACCCGCATGCGGCCCGAGACGCAGTACCCGTTGTGGTGCACCTGGCAGCTTTCCGTACCGGCGATGGGCCCCACGGACTCCGACCAGCGCCAGCCCGGCTCGAACGTCCCCACGGCGAAGTCCAGTCCGCTCATATGGACCGCTTCGAGGTGACCGCGCGGGAAGTCGCGCCGCTCGTCCGGCTTCTCGACAGCCTTGATCTCGATCATGACGGCTCCCTCCATTGCGAGCCCCGCCCACCACACCATCGTCCGCCCGTCCAGCCGGTGCCGCCATCCGAAGGAATGCGCATTCCGGCAACCGGCGGACAATCCGGCCGAACGAGCGGAGAATGGGCGCGAGGCCGCACATCGCCGAAGCACTGGAAAGGTGGCGATCATCGTGGCTGAACACCCGCACGCACAGCTCGTCCGCAAGGGCTACGAAGCCTTCTCACGCGGTGACATGGACACCCTGCGCTCGCTGATGACCGGCGACGCCACGCATCACGTCCCGGGAAGCCACCCGCTGTCCGGTGACTTCAAGGGCGTCGACGCGGCGCTCGACATGTACCGCCGGCTCTTCGAGGAGACCGCCGGCACGCTCCGGGTCGAGCTGCGCTCGATCCTCGTGGACGGGCGAGGGCACGCCGTCTCTGTGCACCGGTTCACGGCCGACCGGAACGGCAAGCACATCGACGAGACCGGCGGCATCGTCTTCCGGATCGTCGGCGACAAGATCACCGACCTCGACGAGTGCGTCGAGGACATCGACGTCGGCAACGAGTTCTGGTCATGACCCCGTCGCCCGGCCGCACAGCCGGGCGAAGCGGTCCGCGTCCACATTGCCGCCGGAGACGATGATCCCGATCCGGCGCGGAAGAGAACCCGCACGCCCGGCGAGCAGAGCGGCCAGCGGGGTCGCCCCGCTCGGCTCGACGACGATCTTCAGCCGTTCGAACGCGAAGCGCATCGCGGCACGGATCTCGTCGTCGGACACCAGGGCGATCCCGTCGACGAGCCTCCGGTTCACGGAGAACGTCAGCTCGCCGGGCGTGTGCAGGGCCTGTCCGTCGGCGATGGTGTGCGGCACGGGGATGCTGACGCGCCGGCCCGCCTCCAGGGACCGCTTGGTGTCGTCCCCGGCCTCCGGCTCGACGCCGATCACCCGGATCCGCGGGTGCAGCCCCTTGGCCGCCGTGGCGCTCCCGGCGATCAGCCCACCACCGCCGACGGGCACGACCAGGGCGTCCAACTCCCCCACTTCCTCCAGCAGTTCGAGGGCCGCGGTGCCCTGCCCGGCCATGACGTGCGGATGCTCGTACGGCGGAATGAGCGCGAGCCCCCGCTCGGCGGCCAGGGCCTCGGCCACGGCGACGCGGTCCTCCGTGTAGCGGTCGTACGTCACGATCTCGGCGCCGTAGCCCTCCGTCGCGGCCCGCTTCGAGCCCGGGGCGTCCTCCGGCATGACGATGACGGCGGAGGTGCCGAGCTCCCGGGCGGCCAGGGCGACGGCCTGTGCGTGGTTGCCGGACGAGTAGGCGGCGATGCCGCGGGAGAGCTGCTCGGAGGTGAGCCGGGAGGCGGCGTTGTAGGCGCCGCGGAACTTGAAGGCACCGACCCGCTGGAAGTTCTCGCACTTCAGGTGGACCTCGGCGCCGACGAGAGCGTCGAGGGTGCGGGAGCGCAGTACGGGGGTGCGGTGGGCGACGCCCTTGAGCCGGGCGGCGGCCTCGCGGACGTCGTCGAGGGTGACGGGTGGGACGGTGGTCGTCACGCGTGTCCTCCAGCGGGGGTTCGGTCGGTGTCGGCGCGGGCCTGGGAGAGATAGCTGTAGGCGGAGGCGCGGGAGATGCCGAGGCGGCCGGCGACCTGTTCGACGGCGCGGCGCACGGCGAAGACGCCGTGTTCGTCAAGGCTGCGGAACAGGTCGAGGCGCTCGGCGCGGTCGAGCCCGGCCCAGGCGCGGTGCCCGCCGAGGTGGTGGGCGTCGAGGACGGCGTCCACGACGGAGTCGATGTCATTGCCGAAGGTGGTGAGCGGGGCCTCGGCCGCGCCCGCCCCGAGTCCGGCGAGGGCGCCGAGCAGGGCGTGGGCCTCGCCGACCGCGGTGACGTCGACGTTGACGCACAGGGCACCGAAGACGGCTCCGCCGGAGTCGCGCAGCACCATGGTCGACGCCTTGAGCAGCTTGCCGGTCCCGGTGCGGGTGACGTAGTTCAGCTCGTCGGCCACGTCGTCGCCGCGCGCGAGGACCCGCATGCCGATCTCGCTCATCGCCCCGCCCACGGCCCGGCCGGTGACCGACCCGGCGACGGCGACGACCGACTGCTCGGGCCGCCGGTAGTCGTGCAGCACCACCTCGCACACCGGCCCGAAGGTGGCCGCGATCCCGTCGACGACGGGCCGCAGCGCGGCGAGGATCGCGTCCCGCTCGGCGTCACGAGCGTGCTCAGCAGCCATGCTGCCTAGACTACTCGTCCAGCCGTTGGACTGAAAGTCCAGAGCAGGTTCCGGTCATGAACTCCGGGACGGATTCAGATCATGGTGTCGTGCGTCGCCGCGTACGTCAGCGCCTCCCGTGCGGCAGGCCGGTTTCCGACCGTCTCCCACCAGGGGTGGGTGTGCATCTCCTCGGCGAGCCGCCGGCAGCGCTCCCGCGCGTCCGCCAGGCGCTCCCGCTGCTCGCCGGTGATCTCGGCGCGGCCCGCCGCGATCTCGGCCCCGCTGGGCAGGCGCGAGACGATGTCGGCGCAGTGCTCCAGCGCCCGGGTGAAGGTCCGGCGGGCGGCGACGAGGTCGCCGGGTATGACGAACTCGCCGACGGTGAAGGGCCGGGAGAACTCGGACGCGCCGGGCTCGCTGTGCCACAGCGAGGCGTCGATGGGCAGTCCGTCGTCCCGGGCCCGGGTGAGCTCGGCGGGAGTGCCGGGCTCCAGGCCCTCGCGGCCCGCCTGCCAGACGTCCGCCCGGGCCTCCGTGCCGTTCGCACGCCGCCGAGTCGGCACCCCGGGCAGAGGCTCGGGGCGGCCTTCGAGGAACTCCTCCTTGTCCGTCGGGGTGACCCACATGTGCCAGCCGCGCCGGCCCGCCGCCGGGTGGGGCAGGTACAGCGAGACCAGTTCGCCGGTGGCCGTGCGTCGGATGACGTCGTCGTAATAGAGACCGCGTACGGGCTCCCACAGCGCGTGCCTGCCGCCGCAGCGGCCCGCGCCCTGCTGCGGACAGGGCACGGGGTTGCTCCAGTCGCAGCGGGACATGTGCAGTTGCTTGATCCCGCCGCGCACCGGGAGCGCGGCCCGGTCGGTGACGTCACGCCAGCTCTGTACGTTCAGCCGGGCCCAGGGGGCGCGGTCTATCGGTATCGCGTTCTCGTTGTTCACGAGCCACAGCGGGGTGAGACCGGCCTGGCGGGCGAGTCGGGTGCGCTCGTCGACGGAACCGCCCGCTATCGCGGCGAGTTGGATTTCGTAGGCGAGCCGGTGATCGTCCGCGCCCTCGACCGTCACATCCACCCGGCCCTTTCCAGGATCTCCGCCCTCGGGCCGGCCCACCCGGAATCCCTCTCCCGTGGCGACCTTGGCCGTGTATTCGCCGAGGGCCTTGTGGAGATCGCTTTCGGCCGGTGTTTCGGGGCGCTCGCCTTTTGCCACATGCATCGCGTGCGGGCGGCCGTTGACCTTGCGGATCGCCATGAAGCCGGGGCAGACGAAGCCCTCGTCCTCATGGGCTTCCAGGCAGTACAGAAGATCCGGCTGGTAATTGCCGTAGATCTCGTCGAGCAGCCGTGGGTATTCGGGGTGGCCGAGATCAGCCTCGGTCAGATCGAGCGTGATTCCGAGGCCCCTGTGCCAGACGCTGTAGGTCATATGGCGAGAGTAGGACGCGCCACTGACAATGGCCCCGGCCAAGATCACCAACGGCCCCGGAATGCGGACCTCTTGATATCAGGGACCGACGGAATCGGACTGGGACTCGGGATCCAGCCCCGTCATGAGTTCCGCGAAAGCGCCGGCGGCTGCCCGGGAGGTGAACAGCCGGTCGAGGCGGGCGCGCGCCAGGTTGCGGAGGAAGGGGCCGGAGTGGGTGTCGTCGCCGGCGTCGTGGACGGTCCGGGTCAGCCAGTGGGAGAACTCCTGGTCGTTCCAGACGCGCCGCAGGCAGCGCCGCGAGTACTCGCGCAGGCCGGTCTCGTCGTGGTCGTCGACGAAGTCCCGTACGGCGCGGGCGAAGAGGTCGGCGTCGTAGAGGGCCAGGTTCATGCCCTTGCCGCCCATGGGGGACACGATGTGCGCGGCGTCCCCGACGAGGAACAGGCGGCCGTGATGCATGGGTTCGTGGACCAGGCTGCGGAGCCGGAAGATCTCGCGGTCGGTGATCGGGCCGGAGGCGAGGGCGGGGTCGCCGAGGCGGCTGCGCAGGGCGTCCCAGACGCGGGTGTCGGGCCAGGCGTCGGGGTCGTCGTCGGGCTGGCACTGGAGGTAGTAGCGGCTGCTGTGCGGACCGCGGGGGAAGTGGGCGGCGAAACCGTGCGCGCTGACGGCGAGGAGCGGGTGGGCCGGGGGCGGGGCGTCGGCGAGGACGGTGAGCCAGCCGATGCCGTGGTCGAAGGCGTGCGCGGTGAGGGCGCCTTCGGGTACGGCGGTGCGGCTGACGCCGTGATCGCCGTCGCAGCCGGCGACGAAGGCGCAGGTGAGGGCGTGGCGGGTGCCGTCGGCGGTGCGGTACCGGACGGTGGGCCGGTCGCCGGTCAGGTCGTGCAGGGAGACGTCGAGGGCCTCGAAGCGCAGGTCGCCGCCGTCGGCGAGGTAGGTGGCGGTGAGCTTCTGGACCAGTACCTGCTGGGGGCAGAGGCGAGCCCCGGGGCCTTCGGTGCCGTCGCTGTCGGAGACCAGGTGGCTCTCGCCGTCCACCCGGAACTCCAGGATGCCCTGGTGCGGCGGTCCGGCGAGGACGCGGTCGGCCAGCCCCCAGGCCTCGAACATCCGCACGGCACGGGTCTCGACGATGCCGGCGCGCTGGCGCTGCGTCACGTATTCGCGGGACCGGCGCTCCAGGACGACACAGTCGACCCCGCTGCGCCGCAGCAGGTTGGCGACGGTGAGCCCGGCGGGGCCCGCGCCGATCACCACGACGGTCGTGGACTCGGCCGACTCCCCCGAATCCGCCAACTCCCCAGCGTTTTCCGCCACTTGGCCACCTCCGGAGTCAGAGTAGCCGAGCGGTTCGCGGACGTCCCGCTGGCGGCGGTCAGCGGTCGTAGGCCAGCCGCGCCAGACGCGGGACCGGGCCGAAGGCGCCGGAGTGGAAGTCGGTGAACGCCTGGGTGATCTCCACCTTGGTGTTCATCACGAACGGGCCGCCCAGAGCGACGGGTTCACGCAGGGGTGCACCGCTGTAGACCATCACACGGGCGGGTTCGTCGGGATCCGCGGCCGCGAGTTGCAGGGTGGTGTCCGCCGACCCGGCGACGGGGTCGGACCAGCCGGTCTGTCCCGCACGGAGTTCACGGCCGCCGACCAGGACGCGTCCGTCCATCACGTAGGCGAACAGACGGTGTTCGGAGGGGACTTGGAGGTCGTACGAGGCCTCGGGGTCGAGGGTGGCGACCAGGCCCTGCACCGGGTGATGGGTGTCGGCGGTGCCGGTGACGCCGTCGACGGTGCCGGCGTGGACGTCGATGCGCACACCCGGCGCCTGCACGCGGGCCATGGCCTGCTTCGTGAGGTCCTGGTAGCGGGAGGGCGTCATCTTCTTCCCGGCGGGGAGGTTCAACCACATCTGCAGCACATGAGCGTGCTCGTCGCGGTAGGCCAGCTCGCGGTGGATGATGCCGCTCCCGGCGGTCATCCACTGCACCTCGCCGGGCTCCAGAGCACCGGCGTGACCGAGGTTGTCGCCGTGTTCGAGGACGCCGTCGAGCACGGTGGTGACGGTCTCCAGCCCGCGGTGGGGATGCCACTCGAAGCCGGGCGTCGAGAACCAGTCCTCGACCAGGGCGAGGAACGGGTCGGTCAGCGCCGGGTCGGTCGGCACGAAGACCAGGGCCTTGTCGTCGACCTGCGCGTCGGGGCCGAGCTGCTGCTTGTCGGTGACGCGGTTCAGGATCCGTTGTTCCGCCAGTGGTGTGGTCATGACTGCTCCTCGCGGCCTCGCTTCCATGAGACATCATGCTCCGGGCCGCCGGCCGGCAGCGGGAAACCGCGCAGAGCCTCGCCGAGAAGGGCGATGCCCTCCTCGATCTCGTGGGCGGGGCCCGCCGCGTAGCCGAGGACGAGACCCGGCCGGCCCGGGGTGATCCGGTGCCAGGACAAGGGGTGCACCTTGACGCCCTTGGCGAGGGCGGCCGCCGCGAGGTCGGTGTCGCGGAAGCCGGTCCCCCGGTCGTCGAAGGTGAGCATGAGGTGCAGGCCGGCCGCCGCCCCGTGGACGCGGGCGCCGGGCAGGTGCTTGCCGATCGCCCGCAGCATCGCGTCCCGGCGTCGGCGGTGGCGCCCGCGGACATGGCGAAGATGCCGTTCCAGATCGCCGGAGTCCATCAGCCGGGCCAGGACCAGCTGGGTGAGGATGCCGTTGCCGAGGTCGGCGTAGCGCTTGGCGGCCACGACGGTGTCCAGCCGGTCCGGCGGTACGAGGAGCCAGCCCACCCGGAGCGCGGGTGCGAGCAGCTTGGAGACACTGCCCGCGTAACAGACGCCCTCCGGCAGCAGTGATCGCAGCGCCGGCACCGGAGGCCGGTCGTAACGGTGTTCGGCGTCGTAGTCGTCCTCGAAGACCATCCCGCCCTCGGCCGCCCAGGCCAGCAGATCGCGGCGGCGTTCCCCGTCGAGGACGACACCGGTGGGGAACTGGTGGGCCGGCGTCATCAGCACCGCACGGGCGCCGCTCGCGCGCAGCGCACCGACGTCGAGTCCGCCCGCGTCCACGGGGACGGGGACGATCGTGTGGCCGCCGTACTCCAACTGCTGCCGCGCGCCCAGCGATCCGGGGTCCTCGACGGCGACACGGCG
Organism: Streptomyces sp. NPDC047081; assembly: GCF_040643775.1. Classification (NCBI taxonomy): domain Bacteria; kingdom Bacillati; phylum Actinomycetota; class Actinomycetes; order Kitasatosporales; family Streptomycetaceae; genus Streptomyces; species Streptomyces sp. NPDC047081. The sequence goes on from NZ_JBEYUY010000004.1 coordinate 69,010, forward strand.
GATGCCCTCGGCCCGCAGGAGCTGCGCGAGCAGTGCGAGCGCCTGCGCCACGCCCGCGACCACCACGACCTCGTCCGGGTCGGCGCGGATGCCGCGGTTGCGGGCCAGCCAGCCGACGACGGCGCGGCGGAGGGCAGAGGCGCCGCGGGGGTCGCCGTAGCCGAAGTCGGCGGGGGTGACGCGCGCGAGGACGGCGCGTTCGGCGCGCAGCCAGGCGGTGCGGGGGAAGGCGGCGAGGTCGGGGACGCCCGGGGAGAGGTCGATGCGGCAGGGCAGGCCGCGGAGGGCGTCGACGACACCCTCGCGGTCGGTGGAGCGGAAGAGTGCGGAGGTGGCGTCCGGGGCGTGGTCGGGCAGTGCCTCGGGGGGCCGGTCGCGGGGTGCTGCCGGTGCCGCCACGACCACCGTGCCGAGCCTGCCGCGACCGGCGATCTGACCGGACTCGGCGAGCCGCCGGTACGCCTCGGTGACCACGCCCCGGGTGACACGCAGTTCCTCGGCGAGCACACGGCTGGCGGGCAGCCGCGTGCCGACGGGCAGCCGGCCATCGGCGATGGCCGACCGCAGCCGCTCGGCGAGCCACGCGGTACGCCCGCCGGCGGGCGCCTGGCCGATGTCGAGCTGGAGGAAGTCGGAGCCGACGGCCGAGGCGCTGTCCGCCGTGGCCGGACCGGCTGCCGGGCGCGAGGTTTTGGACCCCTCCGCCGGTGGTTCTGTGGACCTGCCCATGGCGTCCATTGTGCGGGCAGGGTGGACGGCATGGACACACCTTCCGCATCGTTCGCCCAGCTCCTGCCCGGCATGGTCGGGATGGTGCTGGTCGGCAGCAGCGTCACCGTCTCGCACGCCCTCGTCGACGCCCCGCTCTTCACCGGCCAGGCCGCTCGGTACGTGGCCGCGACCGCGATGCTCGTGGTCATCGCCCGGATCGCCGGCGCGCGCCTGGTGTGGCCGCGCGGACGGGAGTGGCTGTGGCTGACCGGGCTCGCCGTCACCGGGCTGGTGCTGTTCAACGTGGCCGTGGTGCGCGGCGTCGCCCATGCGGAACCCGCGGTGATCGCCGTGGCGGTGGCGTGCGTACCGCTGGTTCTCGGGGTGGTGGGCCCGCTGCTGGAGCGGCGCAGGCCGAGCCGGCAGGTCCTGCTGGCGGCGCCCGTCGTCATGGCGGGCGCGGTGCTGGTGGAGGGAACCGGCCGCACGGACGCTGTCGGGGTGGCCTGGGCGGCGCTGGCCCTGGGGTGCGAGGCCGCGTTCACACTGCTCGCGGTGCCGGTGCTGGGTCGGCACGGGCCGTGGGGAGTGTCCGTGCACGCGACCTGGCTGGGCGGAGCGCTGCTGGCCGTCATCGGGGCGACCTCCGAAGGGCCTTCTGCGGCACGGGAGTTGACCGCGTCCGACTGGGCGGCGCTCGGTTATCTGGCGGTGATGGTGACGGCGGTCGCCTTCGTCCTGTGGTATTCGACGGTACGTTCCGTGGGGGCCGGGCGGGCCGGGCTGCTCACCGGGATCGCCCCACTGGCCGCGGCGGTCGTCGGCGCCGTGTCGGGCGCCGGGGTACCGGGGCCGTGGGTCTGGCTGGGCATCACCGTAGTGATCGTCGGCCTGGTCACCGGCCTGCGCCCCGCAAGGCCGGCCGGCCCTCGGCGCCGGTCACGTGACCGCCAGCCGGGCCGAACCGACCGTCACTCCTTCCCCGGGCCCTCCGTGGACGCTGATCCCGGTGATGCCCGCAGGGCCTCCGACATGCACGCGGACCGAGCCGCTCGGCCAGGTGAACTCCGCTGACCGTCCTGCTCGCCGAGGATGTCCGCGAACAGGCGCCGGGAGAGGGCCGTGACGTCGGTGCCCGAGACCCGGCGCAGACTGCGCTGCACCTCCTCGAGGGTGACAGGCGGTCGACCCACGACGACGCCTGGGTCCTCGACCGCGACGAACTGCTGCGCCACCACCCGAGACCTTCCCCCACACCACCCGCCACGCCGCCGAGCTCACCGCGGGTGAGGGCCACGACCGCTTCGACTTCACCCTCACCCTGCTGCTCACCGGCCTCCCCACGCCTAGGGAGTGCCCCTAGGGAGTGCGGTAGGCGGCCAGTTCGGCGAGGTAGGTGTCCTTGACCGCGTCGGGCAGCCAGGCGACGTCGAACGCGTTTCGCTGCAGCTGCACGAGCTCCGCCGGGCTGAGCGGAGTGGTGGCCTGCACCGCGAGCAGGTTCTCGGTGACATAGCCGTTCATGTAGGCCGGGTCGTCGGAGCTGACGGTGACCCGCAGTCCACCGTCGAGCATCTTGCGGACCACGGCCAGCCCGTCGGTCCCGCGCACATAGCTGTTGGAGACCGGGCAGACCGTCAGACCCAGGCCGCGCGCTTTGATCTCGTTCTGCAGGTCCTCGCTCTCCAGGCAGTTCACGCCGTGGTCGATCCGGTCCACCCCGATGACGTCCAGGCACTGGCGGATGTGGTCGACGGAGTTCTCCTGGTCGACGTCGCAGTGCATCGTCAGCTGGTAGCCCTCCGCCCGGGCCCGCGCGAAGACGGCGGCGAACTTGACCGGCGGATTGCCGCGCTCGTCCGAGTCCAGTCCGACCCCGATGATCCACTCCCGGTACGGAAGGGACTCCATCAGCGTGGCCATCGCGTACTCGGCGGAGAAGTCCCGCATGAAGCACATGACGAGCTGTGCCCGCACGTCGAGCAGCCGGCGCGCGTCCATCAGCGCCCGGCGAAGTCCACGGATCACCGTGCCGAAGGTGATGCCGCGGGAGGTGTGCGCCTGCGGGTCGAAGAAGATCTCGGCGTACCGGACGTTCTGCTCCTTCGCCTTGCTCAGGTACGCCCACGCCAGATCGTAGAAGTCGGCCTCGGTCAGCAGGACCGACATGCCCTCGTAGTAGCAGGCGAGGAACGACGGCAGGTCGTGGAACACGTAGCCGGCCCGCATCTCGTCGGCGTCGGCGTACGGCAGCGGGACGTTGTTCCGGGCGGCGAGGGCGAACTTCAGCTCCGGTTCCAGCGTGCCCTCGATGTGCACATGCAACTCACACTTGGGCAGACGCGAGATGAAGTCGGTCAGATCCGTCATGGCTCCTCCGCCGAATATGCGGGACAAGCAGGACAAGTCGAGCAAGGGAATATTCGTACGTAACAAATGCGGAATGGCTGAGCAATCTCCGTGCGTCACGCTCGCCTTGGTCGTCCGGCGAGAGGAAGTCGGCACTGAGCACGGAGGGAAACACGATGAGCCTCGTCAGCGCATCCTGCATGGACCTCCGGTGCCGTGTCCACCAGTCGGCCTGGACGCGCGGACGCGTGGCACACGGTCCCCATCCGGGTTCCGGTTCCGGGAACCCGCACGCCTGACCGCGCACCGGTGACGGTGGCCGGCGAGTCCCCCGACCCGCGGATGCGCGGTGTCGCTCTCTCCGGGCCGGTTTGCCGCCGCACACTTCACCACCCGCCGCTCCAGACGCCGTCGTCCTGGCATGTGCGCCCCATGGGTGTCTGCCGAGCCGCCACGGCCGCGTTGCACAGAAGGACCTTCGTATGACCACTGCTCCACCCCGGCCCGCCCTGCCCCGGGACTGCACCTTCGACCCGGACGACTGGGCGATCCTCGCCCGGCACTGGTACCCGGTCGCCCTGTCCCGTGAGATCGGCGACGCGCCGACCGCCGTACGCCTGCTCGACGAGACCCTGGTGGCCTACCGCGTCGGCGGCAGCGTGGTCGTGGCCCACGACATCTGCCCGCACCGGGGTGTGCCGCTCAGCCTCGGCGGCGGCGACGGAAGCGGTATCACCTGCGCCTATCACGGACTGCGCTTCGGAGCGGGCGGGCGGTGCGTGCAGGTGCCGGCGCACCCCGCCTCGAAGATCCCCTCCCGGCTGAACCTGCGGACCTACCCGGTCGTCGAACGCTACGGCCTCGTGTGGACCTGTCTACGGCCGTCCGCCGAGGCGGACCCGGTGATCCCGGCCATGGCGCACTGGGACGACGAAGGCTTCCAGCGGATCAACTGCCCCTGGATCGACATCGCCGCCTTCGCCGGCCGCCAGGTCGAGGGCTTCCTCGACGTCGCCCACTTCGGCTTCGTCCACCTCGACTCCTTCGGCGACCCCGACAACACCGAGGTCCCCGACTACACCCCCGTCCGCCACCGGTACGGCCACTCGGTCGACTACTGGAGCACCGTCGGCAACTACCCGCACGGCACCAAGCAGGCCCCGCCCGGCTTCAAGTGGCTGCGCCGCTTCGACGTGCACCTGCCCTTCACGGCCACGCTCGTCGTGCACTTCCCCGACGGCGGACTGCTCAACATCATGAACGCCGCCTCCCCGGTCTCCGCCCGCCGAACCCGCATGTTCGCGCCCATCGCGCGCAACTTCGACACCGACCAGCCCGTCCAGGCCGTATACGACTTCAACCGCACGGTGTTCGAGGAGGACCGCGCCGTCGTCGAGGTCCAGAAGCCCGAGAACCTCCCCCTCGATCCCAGACTCGAAGTCAACATCCCCGCCGACCGTAGCTCCGTCGCCTACCGTCGCGGGCTGCGCGACCTCGGGCTGAGCCACTTCTTCACCGCATAGGTGTTCTTCATGTCCGCCATGACCGGGACCCGCCCGGCCAGTGAAAGGAAACGCGCAATGCCCAGAAACACGAACAGTGACGACAGAGCGTTCGCCGCCACCGACCGCCGACTCTTCCTCAGACGGGGACTGCAGCTCGGGGGTGCCGTGCTGCTCGGCGGCCCGTTGCTCGCCGCGTGCGGCGACTCCGACTCGTCGGCCTCGGCCTCGTCCTCGGCGTCCGGTTCCAAGAGCTTCGGTGAGCTGACACTGCGGCTGTCCTGGATCAAGAACGTCGAGTTCGCGGGGAGTTACATAGCGGACAGCAAGGGCTACTACACGGACGAGGGCTTCTCGAAGGCCACGCTGATCGGCGGCGGCCCGTCCGCGACGCCGATGGAGACGGACGTCGTCACCAAGAAGGCGCTCGTCGCGATCAGCGCCCCGGACATCACCGGCGCCGCCGTCGCCAAGGGTGCGCCGCTGAAGATCATCGGTGCGCAGTACCAGAAGAACCCGTTCTGCATCATGTCGATGACCAAGGCGCCGATCACCAAGCCGGAGGACATGTACGGCAAGAAGATCGGCGTCCAGGCGAGCAACGAGTCCGTGTGGGCGGCGTATCTCAAGGCCACCGGGCTGGACGAGTCGAAGATCACGAAGGTGCCGGTGCAGTTCGACCCGCTGCCGCTGACCCAGGGCACCGTCGACGGCTGGTTCTCCTTCGTGACCAACGAGCCGAACGCGCTGCGCCTGAAGGGGTTCAAGGTCTCGACGATGCTGCTCGCCGACACCGGCTACCCGCTGGTCTCGGAGACGTACTGTGTCCGCCAGGACACCATCGACAAGCAGCGTGACCTGCTCAAGGCGTTCCTGCGCGCGGAGATCAAGGGCTGGAAGGCGAGCATCGCCGACCCGGCGCTCGGCGCGAAGCTCGCGGCCGAGACGTACGGCAAGGGGCTCGGGCTGACAACGGAGGAACAGACCCTGGAGTCCAAGGACCAGAACGAACTGCTGGTGAGCGCGGACACGAAGAAGAACGGTCTGTTCACGGTCACATCGAAGCTGATCGCGGAGAACATCGCGACGCTGAAGTACGGCGGCCTCGACATCGCCGCCGACAAGCTCTTCGACCTCTCGATCCTCGAAGAGGTCTACAAGGAAGACCCCAGCCTGATCTGAGGCCGCCGGCGGTACCGGCAGGGCCCCGTCCGCCCGCCGGTACCGGCTTCACCCGTACCCGCCGCGCACCACCTTGCCACTTCCCGCACCGCCCCTCCCCGCACACAGAGGTCACCGTCTGATGAGTACCGCAGCCACCGTTCCCGAAGCCCCCGACGACCCCGGTGGGCAGCCCGGTATCGGCACCGGACTGTCCCTGCGCGGGCTGAGCAAGGAGTTCCGGCTCGGGCGACGCAGTGTCCCCGCGCTGGCCGGGGTCGACCTGGACACGACCGAGGGCCAGTTCCTCTCGCTGCTCGGGCCGTCGGGCTGCGGCAAGTCGACCGTTCTGCGGATCCTCGCCGGGCTCGACAGCCCGACGGCCGGTACGGCGCTCGTGCACGGCGAGGCTCCGGAGGCGGCCCGCAAGCGGCACCACCTGGGCATAGCCTTCCAGGACGCCGCCCTGCTGCCGTGGCGCTCGGTCGCCGCCAACATCCGGCTGCCGCTGGAGATCAGCGGTATCAAGGCCGACCCGGCGGCGATTGCCGACCTCATCCGTCTGGTCGGCCTGGAGGGCTTCGAGAAGGCCCGCCCCGCCCAGCTCTCCGGTGGTATGCGCCAGCGCGTGGCCATCGCCCGCTCGCTGGTCGTCGACCCCAAGGTGCTGCTGCTGGACGAGCCGTTCGGTGCGCTGGACGACATGACCCGTCAGCGGCTCAACCTCGAACTCCAGCGCATCTGGCAGGCCCGCGCGGTGACCACCCTGCTGGTCACCCACTCCATCAGTGAGGCCGTGCTGCTCAGCGACACCGTCGCCGTGATGTCTCCCCGGCCCGGCCGGATCGTGGAGGTCGTCACCATCGACCTGCCCCGGCCGCGCACCCCGGAGATGATGCGTTCGCCCGAATTCCACGCGTACGCAGATCAGTTGTCGGAGCTCCTGTTCGGCCGCAACGACCCGGCCGCCGACATCGGCACTCCCGCCGGCGCCGACGAGTCCGTGGCGGAGGCGTCATGAGTGCGCGGCGCTCCGCCTGGACCGGCGGGGCCGTCGGTGTCGCGGCCCTGATCGGGGCGTGGTCGCTGCTGTCCACCACGCTCGTCGGCGCGGGGGACGGCGTGCCCACCCCCTGGGCGGTGGTGGCGAGCGTGTTCGACGACGGCTGGTCCTTCTACAGCCCGCACGTCACGCAGACCGTGGGCGAGGCCCTGACCGGGTATCTCGTCGGCAACGGGCTCGCGCTGGGCCTGGCGGTGCTGGTGCTGCTGGTGCCCGTGCTGGAGCGGGTGATCACGCAGATCGCGGTGGCCTCCTACTGCCTGCCGATCGTGGCGATCGGCCCGATCCTGTCCCTCGTCCTGGAGGGTGACAAGCCGATGTCGGCGATGGCCGGGCTCTCGGTCTTCTTCACCACTCTCATCGGCGCGTTGCTCGGTCTGCGCTCGGCCGACCCGGCCACGCTCGACCTCGTCCGCGCCTACGGCGGCGGCCGCTGGCAGCAGATGCTGCGGGTCCGGCTGATGGCCGCGCTGCCCAGCACGCTGGCCGCGCTCAAGATCGCCGGTCCGGCGGCGCTGCTCGGCGCGATCATCGGCGAGTACCTCGGCCGCGTCGACAGCGGCCTCGGGATCGCCATGACCATCGCGCAGCAACAGCTCGACGTGCCCCGCACCTGGGGCATCGCCCTGGTCTCGGGTGCGGTGGCAGGTGTCGCGTACGGCGCGGTCGGGATCGTCGCCCGCTACGCGCTGCCGTGGTCGCGCACGACGACAGTGGAAGGCGGAGGCGCATGAGCACCGCGACGGAGACGGGAACGGCCCCGACGTTGCGCATCGCGGCGGGCATACTGCGCCCGCTCATGAACGTGGTCGTGACGATGACGGCCGTCATCGTCCTGTGGATCGTCTTCCTGCAGGTCTACGACCTGGATCCGCTGGTGGCCAAGTCACCGGTCGACATCTTCCACTACCTGTTCACGGGCGCGGACGCGGGTGCCCATCGCTCCCTGGTCGCCTCGGGCCTGGGCCGCACCCTGCTGGACGCCGGCCTCGGCTTCGTCGCCGGACTGGTGGCGGCGGTCGTGGTGGCGGTCGTCTTCGTCCTGCTGCGGAGCGTCGAGCAGGCGCTGCTGCCGCTGGCGGTCGTCGTGCGGTCCGTGCCGCTGGTGGCGATGACCCCTCTCATCACCCTCGTCTTCGGCCGCGGCCTGATGGCGACGACTGTCATCAGCGGCCTGGTCGTCTTCTTCCCGGCCCTGGTCACCATGACCTTCGGCCTGCGCTCCGCCTCCCGCCAGGCGGCCGACCTGTGCCGCGCGTACGGCGCCGGGGGCTGGACGATCGCCCGCAAGGTCATGCTGCCCAGCGCGGTTCCGGCGTTCTTCGCCAGCGCCCGGGTGGGCGTCCCCGGAGCCCTGATCGGCGCGATGCTCGCCGAGTGGCTCTCCACCGGCCAGGGTCTCGGCTACGCCATGCTCAAGGACTCGTCCACCTTCGACTACGACCACCTGTGGGCCTCGGTCGCGGTCCTCACCGCGGTCTCCGCACTCGCGTACAACATCATCGCGGCCGTCGAGACCGTCGCCCTGGCCCGCTTCGCACCCGGCGTCCGCCCGGGCACCTGAACCCGGGCACTCGGTGGCTGCCGTCACGTCTGGCGGCGGAGCTACCGGTGAACTGCGCCGGAGACCACCCCGGCCGGCGGCCTCAGTCAAGATCCGGACCACACCCGGGCCAGCGCCCATCACGTGGCCCAAAGCCCTCGTATCCGCACTGGTCAGAGGGCAAGTACCAACCCACACAGCACAAGGCACATCGGAGTCCACCCGCAAGCTTCCCCCCAACGACAGACCGAACGTCGGAGTCGGATGCCCGCATAGCCCAGGCCCGGGCAACCTCGTTGGCGCATCTCAGCAGGTCAGCGCAGTCTCCCTCGCGGCTTGAGCGGTACCGGCGGTAGCTCAGGGGCGGGCAGCGGAGCACCGTCGTACCCCTTCACCTCGCCGAAGCGGGTGCCCGTCGTCCAGTCCTCGCGGGCCTGGACGATCTCCTGCTGGGTGCGGCCGATCCAGTTCCAGAACATGATCAGCTCCTCCTCGAACGGCTCGCCGCCCAGGAGCATCAGGCCGGCGTCCGACTCGGCGCGCAGCGGGAGTTCGGTGCGGCCGCAGCCGAGGTAGAGCATCGAGCCGGGCAGCACGGGCACGCCGTCGACACGGGCCTCGCCGGACATGGAAAGGACGGCGTACTCGAAGTCCGGTTCCAGCGGCAGGCGTACGTCCGCGCCGGCGGCGAGCGCGAGGTCGGCACCGACGATCGGCGTGTACGTCGTACCGGGCGAGGTCGCTCCGTCCAGGTCGCCCAGGATCAGCGTGGCGGCGAGGCCGGGGGCCGTGACGACCGGCAGGTCGGCGTGGTGCTCGAAGCGCGGGTCGGTGTGCCGGTGCCCGTCCGGGAGGGCGACCCACAGCTGGGCGCCGTGCAGGAGGCGGGCGTGCGGGCGGGGGCTCTCCTCGGAGTGGCTGATGGCGCGGCCCGAGGTCATGAGGCCCAGTTCACGGGGTCGGATCGTCTGGAGGCTGCCGGTCGAGTCGCGGTGCAGCACTTCGCCCTCGTGCAGCCAGCTCACCGTCTGCAGGCCCATGTGCGGGTGCGGCGGGACCTGCATGCCGGGCTCGTCGGCGATGTCGTCGGGGCCGTAGTGATCCACGAAGCACCAGGCGCCGACCATGCGGCGGCCCAGGTTGGGCAGCAGCCGGCGGACTTCGGTCGACTCGCCGAGCTTGACGCGGCGAGGGCTGAGGAGTTCACGTACGGGCTCCGCCACCACGAAGCCACGGCCACCGCACAGGGCGGGAACCGCCTCGCGATCAAGATTGCTCATGGCGACAACCTAGTCCCGCCGCGGCGGTCCCGTCAGTCCGTCACCGCGCTGTCACTCGGCCCGACTCGATGCCGTTCCTCGATGCCGTTCGCGATGCCGTTCGCGATGCCGTTCGCGATGCCGTTCGCGATGCCGTTCGAAAAATAGTAGCCATGTACATAGTAGCCATGTACTGTATTCGTCATGAGCAAGGGTTCCGTGAGCAAGGGCACGAGCAAGGTTTCCGAGAAGGCGACGCCCGGGTTCCTGGTGTGGCGGCTGTCGATGAAGTGGCGGGTGGCCGTGGACCGCGCGGTGGCTCCGCTCGGCCTCACCCACGCGCAGTACTCGCTGATGGCCTCGCTGCACGGCATGCACCGCGACGGCGAGCGCCCCAGCCAGCGCCGCCTCGCCGACCACACCGGCCTGGAGCCGCTGTACGTGTCCAAGCTGGCCCGCGCTCTGGAGACGTCCGGCCTGCTGGAGCGGACCCGGGACCCCCGGGACCCGCGGGCCGTGCAGCTGGCGCTCACCGAGCAGGGTCACGAGGTCACCGGGCGTGCGATCAAGGTCGTACAGGGACTGCTGCGGCAGCTGCTCGCGCCCCTCGGCGGCCTCGACAGTCCGCGCGCACGGGAGTTCAGCGCCGATCTGGCGACCCTGCTCGACGCACCTCTTGATCCGTCCATCGACCACGTCGACAGCGTCGACACCCGTGACAGCGAGAAGGAGCAGTCATGACCACCACCGCACCCAAGGCCGACGCCCGCGCTCTCGGTCTGGCCCACTACGCCGCCCGCGCCGCCCTGGAGAGCGTCCTGGGCCGGCACGGCGCGACGTTCCAGCAACAGATCACCCTCCGGCTCGCCGTGGTCGCCGAGGCTCCGGTCGAGCGGGCGGAGCTCGTCGCGCAGGTCGTCGGCTCGCTCAAGGCCGGCGCCGCCGAGGCGGAGCAGGTCGTCGAGGAGCTGATCGGCAAGGGGCTGCTCACGGCCGAGGCGTCCCGGGTCCTGGTCACGGACGCCGGGCGGGAGTTCTACGCCGCGGTGAGCGCCGAGTCCTCGAAGATCTCCGCGCGGGTCTGGGGCGGCATCCCGGAGGAGGACCTGGCAGCCGCGGGGCGCGTCCTGGCCCTGGTGGCCGAGCGGGCCAACGCCGAGCTGGCCGCGGCGTCTGCCTGAGCCACCGCCCACGACTCGTGGAATGTTCAACCATCTGTCGCGGTTGTGGTACGCCGAAGGAGGTCACGAGTGGACACGACGTACTACGACCACGGGACACCGGCGGAGCGCTGGGAGCGCGCCCAGATGTTCTTCGCCGCCAAGGACTACGCCGCCGCCGCGCGCGTGCTGGGCGGGCTGGTCGAGGAAGTGCCGGAGCAGACCGGACCGCGGCTGCTGCTGGCCCGCTCCTACTACCACTCGGCCCAACTGCGGCGCGCGGAGAGCGAGTTGCGCACCCTCGTGGAGCGCGACCCGGTGGAGCACTACGCCCGGCTGCTGCTTGGCCGCACGCTCCAGCGGCAGGGCCGGCAGGAGGAGGCGGCCTCGCACCTGCGGATCGCCTCCGCGCTGGCGGGCGACTTCGAACAGGTCTGAGCGGCACGGCACGAGGGATGGCCGGGCCCGGTTCCGCACAGGAACCGGGCCCGGCCGTTCCGGCGTACGGGGGGGCACCAAGTCCCGTACCCCTGCCGCTATTTGACGGTCGTCTCGGCCGCGTCCTTCCGCCGCCGGTGTGCGATCTCGCCGAGGACGACGTCCGCGAGGAGGAAGCCGGCCAGCGGGATGCCGAGGAGCGGGACGAAGTAGCCGAGGACGGCGACGGCGGCGACGCACGGCACCAGGACCTGGGGCGGCACCTGCTGCCAGGCGCCGCGCGGGATCGGGCGGCCGAAGGAGGAGCCGTGGCCGCGCTGCCACCACATGCGGTAGCCCCAGACGATGAGCAGGACCAGGGCGAGCGCGAGGGCCATCAGGGCGAGCTGGTTGACCAGGCCGAAGAGGACGCCGGTGTGCAGGTCGATGCCCCAGCGGGTCAGCTTGGCCAGCAGCGGGTAGTCGGCGAACCGCAGCGTGTCGGTGACCTCGCCGGTGGCCGGGTCGACCGCGACCGAGTCCTGCTTCTCGGGCCAGCTGCGCTGCACCTGCTTGACGACGTAGGCGGACTCCGCGTCGGCGGGCGGCACGATCTCCACGGGGTCGGTGAGGCCCTCGGAGCGGGCCGCTGCCAGCACCTTGTCGAGGCCGACGCCGTGCTCGGCGTCCCCGGAGGCAGTGGCGGCGCCGTGCCCCGCGTGGTCGCCGCCGGCCGTGGACGAGACCGACGGGGTGGCCTGGCCGAGGGAGGTGCGGAGCGTGTCGATGTTGGCGCCGGCGTAGGTGGACCAGGTCAGGCCGGTCGCCGAGAGGAAGATGAAGCCGGCGGCGGCCCAGACGCCGACGGTGCCGTGCAGGCCGAGCGTGCGCCGCCGGCCGCTCGTGCCGCGCACCTTGCGCAGGGCGCGACGGCGGGAGAACCACAGCACCAGACCGCCGCCCGCGATGACCCACAGCCAGCTCGCCGCGAACTCGCTGTAGAGCCGGCCGGTGTCGCCCAGGTGCAGGTCGCGGTGGAACTCGTCGATCCAGGTGCGCAGCGGCAACGCGCCGGTGGAGCCGTACTGTTCGAGCGCGCCGCGCACCTTGCCGGTGTACGGGTCGACGAAGACCGCGAGGGTGTGGTCGGGGTCCACGCCGTTGACGCCGGACAGCAATACGCGGGTGGTGGCGTCGTCCTCCGGGGACGGACGGACGGCGGAGACGGTGCCCTCGGGGTGGGCCTTGCGAGCGGCCGTCACCTGCTCGGAGATCGGTAGCTCGGTGTCACCGACCTTCGCGACGGTCATCTCGTGGGCGTACACGAGCTTCTCGGCCTGGAACGCGCCGGCGTACAGGAAGCCGGTGACGGCGGCGATCAGCAGGAACGGGGCGACGAACACGCCGGCGTAGAAGTGGAGGCGCAGGACGAGCGGTCGCAGGGAGGCCCAGGGGCCGCGTGAGGGAGCTGGGGCGGGGTCGGCTTGGGGGGCCTCGTCCGATGCGGGTTCCCCCGATCGCGCGGAGCCGGGATTGGGGGAGGTCGAGGGAGCGGTGGACATCGGCGGGCTTCTCCGGGGGACGGGGACGGGAGGGTGTGCGGCTGTAGCGGTCCAGTAGTCGGACCGGAACGGCACCGAGTTCCCGGAGGCACGAGTGGCGTACGTCACACACCGAGACGTCTGTGGTCGGCTGCCGTGGCATGCTGGCCCGATGGCAACTCCCCGTGACCACGCGTCTCTTGCCGACCAGGTCGAGGAACTCCTCGCCACGGGCGGCCCGCTGCCGATCGTCTCGGCCGGCGACCCGGTGCTGCGCCGCGGCACCGAGCGCTTCGACGGCCAGCTGGACGCCCCGCTGCTGGCTCGTTTCGTGGAGGCGCTGCGCGTCACGATGCACACGGCACCAGGGGTGGGCCTCGCCGCACCCCAGGTCGGCGTGGCGCTGCGGATCGCGGTGATCGAGGACCCGGCGCCGGTGCCGGACGAGGTACGGCTGGCCCGCGGCCGGGTCCCGCAGCCCTTCCGGGTCCTGGTCAATCCTTCGTACGAGCCCGTCGGCCCCGCCCGCGCCGCGTTCTTCGAGGGCTGTCTGAGCGTCCCTGGCTGGCAGGCGGTCGTGGCGCGGGCGGCGGAGGTAAGGCTGACGGGCGAGGACGCGCACGGGCGCGCCTTGGACGAGGTGTTCAGCGGCTGGCCGGCACGGATCGTGCAGCACGAGACGGACCATCTCGACGGGGTGCTCTACCTCGACCGCGCCGAACTGCGCTCGCTGGCCTCGAACCAGGCGATGGCGGAGCGGTGGACGCAGCCGACACCGGAGGAGGCCGCGAAGGCGCTCGGCTTCGAACTGCCGTAACCCCTTCGGCGGCCCGTCCGGTCAACAGGCCCTGTCTGTACGTCAGTTGTCCCGGTACGCCTCCAGCAGCCGCAGCCACACCTCGCTGATCGTCGGGAACGACGGGACCGCGTGCCACAGGCGGCTGATCGGGACCTGGCCGGCGACCGCGATGGTGGCGGAGTGGATGAGTTCGCCGACGCCGGGGCCGACGAAGGTCACGCCGCGCAGGATCTCCGCCTCCAGGTCGACGACCATGCGGGCGCGGCCCTTGTAGCCGTCGGCGTACAGGCCCGCGCCGGAGGCCGAGGTCATGTCGACGTCGACCGCGCGGACGCGGTAGCCGGCCTGTTCCGCCTCGGCGAGGGAGAGGCCCACGGCCGCCGCCTCCGGGTCGGTGAAGACGACCTGCGGTACGGCGTGGTGGTCGGCGGTGGCCGCGTGGGCGCCCCAGGGGTCGGACTCCAGGATCGGCACCCCGGAGGCGCGGGCCGCGATGGCGGCGCCCGCGATGCGCGCCTGGTACTTGCCCTGGTGGGTGAGGAGGGCGCGGTGGTTGACGTCGCCGACCGCGTAGAGCCAGTCGCTGCCGGTGACGCGGAGACTGTCGTCGACCGACAGCCAGCTGCCCGGTTCCAAGCCGATGGTGTCCAGGCCGATGTCGGCGGTGCGCGGCTTGCGGCCGGTGGCGAAGAGGATCTCGTCGGCCTCGATGCGGTCGCCGGTGCCGGTCACGACCACGACCGTGCCGTTCTCGCGGGTCACCGACTCCACCGAGGTGCCGGTGCGGACGTCCGCGCCGGCCTCGGTGAGGGCCTCGGCGACGAACTCCCCGGCGAACGGCTCCATGCGGTTGAGCAGGCCCTTGCCGCGGACGAGCAGCGTGACCTTCGAGCCCAGGGCCTGCCAGGCGGTGGCCATCTCGGTGGCCACCACTCCCCCGCCGACGACGACGAGCCGGCCCGGCACGGCCTGGGCACTCGTCGCGTTCCTGCTGGTCCACGGCTTGACCTCGGCCAGGCCCGGCAGGTCGGGCAGCACGGCGTCGGTGCCGGTGCAGACGGCGACGGCGTGCCGGGCGGTGAGCACCTTCTGCGCGCCGTCGGCGCCGGTGACGGTCACCGTGCGCGGGCCGGTCAGCCGGCCGTGGCCGCGGTGCAGATCGGCGCCGATGCCGTCGAGCCACCCGGCGGCGCCGTCGTCGTGCCAGTCGGAGGTGTAGTAGTTGCGGTGGGCGAGGACCGCCTCGGCGTCCAGGGGGCCCTGCACCGACTGGCGCAGACCGGGCACGCGGCGGGCGTCCGCGCGGGCGATCACCGGGCGCAGCAGGGCCTTGCTGGGGATGCAGGCCCAGTACGAGCACTCGCCGCCGACCAGCTCGCTCTCCACGACCGCGGTGGACAGGCCGGCCGCGCGGGTGCGGTCGGCGACGTTCTCCCCCACCGGGCCGGCCCCGAGCACCACGACGTCGTACACGAAGGTTTCCGTTTCCGTCATGGGGTCAGTCTGGTGGGTGGTGTGCGCTCAGACCACACGGGTAGGGGCGCGGAATACGTGTCCGGTCGGCCGTGTTGTGCGGACGGCTTCGCCCCGACAGCAGGAAGAGGGATTTCAGGTCATGAGCAGCACCGTGGAGCTCACCAAGGAGAACTTCGACCAGACGGTCACGGACAACGAATTCGTCCTGATCGACTTCTGGGCGTCCTGGTGCGGCCCGTGCCGTCAGTTCGCGCCGGTGTACGAGAAGGCGGCCGAGGACAACCCGGACCTGGTGTTCGGCAAGATCGACACCGAGGCGCAGCCGGAGCTGGCCGCGGCCTTCGGCATCCAGTCGATCCCGACCCTGATGATCGTCCGCGACCAGGTCGCGGTGTACGCGCAGCCGGGCGCGCTGCCCGAGGCCGCCCTGGCGGACGTCATCGGACAGGCGCGCAAGCTGGACATGGACGAGGTCCGCAAGGCGGTCGAGGCCCAGCAGGCCCAGGCCGAGCAGAACGGCCAGTAACAGCCTGCTCTAGAACGGGTACGGCGCCACGTCACCCCGCACCGTCGTCCAGCGCACGTCGGTGAAGGCCTCCAGGTTGGCCTCACCGCCGAAGCGGGCGCCGGTGCCGGACGCGGCGACGCCGCCGAAGGGCGCCACGGCCTCGTCGTTCACCGTCTGGTCGTTGATGTGGACGATGCCGGTCGGGATGCGCTCGGCGAGGTCGAGGCCGCGGGCCGTGTCCCGGGTGACGATGCCCAGGGACAGGCCGTACTCCCCCGCCGAGGCCAGGGCCGCCGCCTCGTCCGCGGTGGCGAAGGAGCGCACCGGCGCGACCGGACCGAAGACCTCCTGTGCGTAGGCGGGGCTCTGGTCGTCGACAACCGCGAGGACGGTCGGCCGGTAGAAGAGCCGCTCGTGGGTGCCGCCCGCGGCCAGCTTGGCGCCGCGGGAGGTGCTGGACTCGACCAGGCCGTGCACCTTGGCGAGCTGGGCGTCGTCGATGATCGGGCCGAGGTGGACCTGCTCGCGGTGCGGGTCGCCGACGGCGAGGGAGTCGGCCTTGGCGGCGAGCCGTTCGACGTAGTCCTCGTACAGCGACTGATGGACCAGGTGGCGGCCGGTCGTCATGCAGATCTGGCCCTGGTGGAAGAAGGATCCCCAGGCGGCCGTGGAGATCACCGCGTCGATGTCGGCGTCCTCCAGGACGACCATGGCGGAGTTGCCGCCCAGTTCCAGGTGCACGCGCTTGAGGTGGCGGCCGCCCGCCTCGCCGACCGCGCGCCCGGCCGCGGTGGAGCCGGTGAAGGAGATGACCGGCACCCGCGGGTCGGCGACCAGCGCCTGGCCGACGTCCGGGCCGCCCGGCAGCACGTGCAGCAGCCCCTCGGGCAGACCCGCCTCCGCGAAGACCGCGGCCAGCGAGAGGCCGCCGCATACCGCCGTGCGCGGGTCGGGCTTCAGGACGACCGCGTTGCCGAGCGCGAGCGCCGGGGCGACCGAGCGGATGGAGAGGATCAGCGGCGCGTTGAAGGGCGAGATCACGCCCACCACACCGACCGGGACCCGCCGAGTGTACGACAGCCTCGGCGCCTCGCTGGGCAGGATCTGGCCGGCCGGGCGGGAGGCCAGCGCGGCGGCCTCGTAGCACTCCTGGGCGGCCACGTGCAGCTCGAAGTCCGCCTTGCCGGCGATGGAGCCGGACTCCCTCACGATCCACTCGCGCAGCTCGTCGGCGTGCGCGGCGAACAGGTCGCCGGCCTTGCGCAGCACCCCGGCGCGGACGAAGTGCGGCACGCGGGCCCACTCGGTCTGGGCGGCGCGGGCGGTCTCGGCGGCCGTGCCGACGTCCTCGGCGGAGGCGAGGGTGACGGTGGCGAGGGTGTCCCCGGTGGCGGGCTCTGTCACGGCGTACTCCGGCCTCGACAAGGGGCGGGACTGCCAGGTCTTCGGGTCGAGCAACGGCATGGCGGCTCTCCGTTTCGTCACCGGCGGGACTCGGCTCAGGTGATGAGCGGAAGTCCCGAGTAGTTGGCGGCCAGTTCGGCCGCGGCATGGCGGGACGCGGTGATGCGGCGCAGCCGTGCGAGCTGCAGCCGGTCCTCGAACGCGTCCCCATCTGGTTGAGCGTGCAACATCCTAGTCATGTCGTACGAGAATCGCGTGGCCTGCCACACCCGGCCGAGGCACAACTCCGAGTAGGCGTCGAGGAGTTGCTCGGATCCGGTGCGGTGCAGCTCGGCGAGGGCGCGGTGCAGGACCCGGACGTCGGAGACGGCGAGGTTGAGGCCCTTGGCGCCGGTCGGCGGCACGATGTGCGCGGCGTCCCCGGCGAGCAGCAGCCGCCCGTGCCGCATCGGCTCGTGGACGTAACTGCGCATCGGTGTCACGGACTTGGCGGTGATCGGGCCGCGCCGAAGGGTCCAGTCTGCGTCGACGGCGAAGCGGGCGGCGAGTTCGTCCCAGATGCGGTCGTCGGGCCAGTCCTCGGGGTCGGTGTCGTTCGGGACCTGGAGGTAGAGGCGGGAGACGTGCGGTGAGCGCATGCTGTGCAGGGCGAAGCCCCGCTCGCCGCGCGCGTAGATCAACTCCTCGCAGGAGGGGGCGACATCGGCGAGGATGCCGAGCCAGGAGTACGGGTAGTCGTGTGCGTACGAGCGGCTGCCCGCGGCCGGGAAGGTGTCGCGGGAGATGCCGTGGAAGCCGTCGGCGCCGACCACCCAGTCGCAGCTCAGCGTCTGCTCGCGGCCTTCGTGCAGGAAGCGCACGACGGGCGACTCGCTCTCCGGCTTCTCGACGGCGAGGGCCTCGGCCTCGAACAACAGCGGTGGTCCGTCGGCGAGTTGGAGGGCGACGAGGTCCTTCACGATCTCGGTCTGGGCGTAGATGGTGACGGTGCGGCCGCCGGTGAGGGTCGGGAAGTCGATGTGGTGGCGTTCCCGGTCGAAGCGCAGCTCGATGCCCTGGTGGACCAGGCCCTCGGCGGTCAATCGCTCGGCGGCGCCGGCCTCGCGCAGGGCGTCGACCGTGCCCTGTTCCAGCATGCCGGCGCGCTGGCGGTGCTCGACGTACTCGCGGGTCCTGGCCTCCAGGACGACGCAGTCGACGCCCGTGCGGTGCAGCAGCCGGGCGAGGAGCAGCCCGGCCGGGCCGCCGCCGATGATGCCGACCGTCGTGCGCATGGGCGTCTCCCCAGGGGTTCAGCTGGAGTCGCGGTGGACCACCGAGGCTCCGAGCACCTTGTGCGTCTCGGGCGCGGCGCCGGGGTTGCGCACCGCGCGGTCGACCAGTTCGGCGAGGTCGCGGCCGGACGGCAGCTCGATGTGGACCGTGCTGAGCCGGGGCCTGAGCAGCCGGCCGAGCATGAGGTCGTCGGCGCCGATGACGGCCGTGTCCTCCGGTATGCGCACGCCCTCGTCCTGCAGGGCGCGCATCACCAGCATCGCGTATTCGTCGTTGTAGGCGAACACGGCGTCGAGGTCGAACTCGCGCCAACGGGCGGCGAGGCGCGCGGCGGCCTCCTCCTCGTACGCGAGGGGCAGTTCCGTGACGGTGGCGTCGGTGCCGTGCAGGGCGCGCCGGACGCCTTCCAGGCGGGGCTGGGAGAAGGACTCCAGGCCCGCCTCCGCGGGCACGACCACGCCGATCCGGCGCCGGCCGCGGTCGAAGAGGTGGCTGCCGGCGCAGTGGCCGACGGCCTCGTGGTCCATGAGGAGCGAGTGGGCGCCGTCGACGCACTCGGGGCCGAGGGTGACGACGGCCCGGGCACCGGAGCGCTTGAGCACGGACACGCCCTGCGGGCCGAGTCCGGCGCCGGGCACCAGGACGGCGACCGGGCGCAGTTCGGCCCAGGCACGGGCGGCCTCGTCGCCGTACACACCGATGGAGCCGTACTGCACGACCGTGTAGTCGAGGCGGCCGAGCGCCCACTGCAGTTCGCTGATGAACCGGCTGTAGAGCGGGCCGACGGGGAAGTCCGGGGCGGGCATCAGGACCATGCGGCTGTGTCCGGCGCGCAGGCTGCGGGCGGCCGCGTGGGGCACGTACCCGAGTTCCTTGGCGGCCTCGTGGACGCGGCGGCGGGTGGGTTCGCTGATCCGTACGGCGCTGGTGTTGTTCAGGACGTAGGAGACGGTCGCGCGCGAGACGCCGGCCAGGCGGGCCACATCGGCGCTCGTCGGCACGGGGCGCGGTGCGGGGGACGAGTGCGGGGGCGGGTTCGGTATCTGCACCATGACGTACGGCATCTTTGCAGAACCTGTGGCCGGGGCCACACCCGGGATACGACGAACGTGTTCGTCACGAACTTGTTCGGAGCGAACATGTTCGTTAACCTGAAGGCATGACAGAGCGTCCCGACACCCCCCGCAGCCGCCGTGAGCGCCCGGCCAAACCCGCCCTGACCAGGGAGGGGATCGTGGCCGCCGCGGTCGCGATCCTGCGCGCCGAGGGCCTGCAGAAGGTGACCATGCGGCGCCTGGCGCAGGAGCTCGACACCGGCCCGGCCTCGCTGTACGTGTACGTCCGCAACACCGCGGAGCTGCACGCGGCGGTCCTGGACGAGCTGCTGGGGACGGTCGGACCGGCCCCGGCCGAGGGCTCGTGGCGCGAGCGCCTGGAGCGGGTGCTCACCGCCTACACCGCGATGCTCTTCGAGCACCCGAGCCTGGCCCGCTCCGCACTCACCGCCCGACCGAGCGGCCCGCACTATCTGAACCTGATCGAGACGCTGCTCGCCCTGCTCGACGAGGGCGGGGTCCCCCCGGCCCAGGCCGCGTGGGGTGTGGACCTGCTGTTGCAGCACGCCACCGCGACGGCGGCCGAGCACAGCGCCGAGGCCTCCGAGGAGGACTGGGACGCGCTGCGCTCCACCCTGCGCTCGATCTCGGACCGGACCCATCCACGCATCGCCGCGCTCGGCGACACCCTGCTCTCCGGAGCGCCCGAGGCCCGTCTGTCGTGGGCCCTGCGCGCGCTGATCGCCGGCATCGAGCGGACCGCCGTGCCCGACTGACCTCAAGGAGTACGTCATGACCACGCATCACCCCATCGCCGTCGTCGGCGCCGGCCTGGGCGGCCTCGCCCTCGCCCGTGTGCTGCACGTGCACGGCGTCGAGGCGGCCGTCTTCGACCTGGACGCCTCCCCCGCCGCCCGCACCCAGGGCGGCATGCTCGACATCCACGACGACTCCGGGCAGGAGGCGCTGCGCGCCGCGGGCCTGTACGAGGAGTTCTGGTCGCTCGTCCACCAGGGCGGACAGGCCATGCGGATCCTGGACCAGGACGCGGTGGTGCACCGCGAGGAGGCCGACGACCCGGCGCGCGGGCGCCCCGAGATCGACCGCGGCGACCTGCGCGACCTGCTGCTCGGCTCACTGCCCGAGGGCACCGTCCGCTGGGGCGCGAAGGTGACCGGCGCGCGCCCGCTGGGCGGCGGCCGGCACGAGGTGGCGCTCGCCGACGGCACCGTCTTCACCACGGATCTGCTGGTCGGCGCGGACGGCGCCTGGTCGCGGGTGCGGTCGCCGGTGTCCGGCGCGCAGCCCTCGTACACCGGGATCTCGTTCGTCGAGGCGGACCTGCGGGACGCCGATCTGCGGCACCCGGTGAGTGCCGAGGTGGTGGGCGGCGGGATGTTGTTCGCGCTCGGGGCGGGCCGGGGCTTCCTCGCGCACCGCGAGACCGACGGCAGCCTGCACGTCTACGCGGCCGTGACGGCTCCCGAGGAGTGGCTCGACGGCATCGACTTCGGCGACACCGAGGCGGCCAAGGAGCGGGTGCTTCAGCACTTCACGGGCTGGGACAAGAGTCTGCGGGCGCTGGTCGCGGACGCCGACGGCGCTCTGGTGCCGCGGCGCATCCACGCCCTGCCCGTCGGGCACCGCTGGGAGCGTGTCCCCGGCGTCACGCTGCTCGGCGACGCCGCGCATCTGATGTCCCCGTTCGCCGGCGAGGGCGCCAACCTCGCGCTGCTGGACGGGGCCGAGCTGGGCCTGGCGCTGGTGGCGCACCCGGGTGACACGGAGGCCGCGCTGGCCGCCTACGAGGAGAAGCTGTTCCCGCGCAGTGAGCGAGCGGCGCTCGACTCGGCGCACGGCGGCGAGCTGCTCTTCCGCGCCGACGCGCCCCTGGGCCTGGTCGAGATGTTCGCCGCCCACGACTGAGCGGGGCTCAGCACGGCGGTGCGGTGCCCGTCACCCGGGAGACCAGGTCCACCCAGCCGGCCTCCAGGCGCTCCATGGGCATCCCGCACTGCCGGACCAGGTGATGTATGAGGGCCGGGTCCAGATAGCTGAGCAGGGGCTGGGCGAGCAGCTCGCAGTCGGCGTCCGGCACGATCTGCCGCAGCAGGATCGTCACGTGTGTGTGCAGCGCCCGGTACGACGGGTGGGCGAACCGGCGGGTCGGATCCGACTGCGCGGCCAGATGCAGGTCCAGCTGCTCCACCAGGCGGTACAGCACCGCCACGCCGAAGGCCCGCAACCGCTCGTCCGCCGGCGCGCCGGGACCCAGCGGCGGGGGCCCGCCCATGAAGTCGGCCTGCAGCGTCCTCGACGAGTGGTCGAGCAGCGCCATCAGCAGCCCGGTGCGGTCCCCGAAGCGCCGGAAGACGGTCCCCTTGCCGACCTGGGCGGCCGCGGCCACCGCCTCCATCGTGACCCCGGCCACGCCGTGCTCCGCGATCAGCCGGGAGGCCGCGTCCAGCAGCCGGGCCCGGTTGCGCGCCGCGTCGGCACGCAGGCACGGCTCGTCCTCGGGGGACCCGAGCTGGAGCAACTCGGGCTCACCGACGGGCTCTTGGGGCTGCATCGGGAAGGGCGGCAGGGTGGCGGACATGAAGCCAGCGTAAAGCATCGGGAACAAAACTGGACCGCGGTCCGCTTAGGGTGCTAGAACTTTAAACGGACCTCGGTCCGGATCGTAACGGCAATGTTTCAGCATCTGGGAGTTCGCATGTCTGTTCGCATCCTTGCGCTCGTCGGCAGCCTTCGCGCCGGTTCGCACAACCGCCAGCTCGCCGAGGCGGCCGTCAAGCTCGCACCCGAGGGCGCGGATGTCGAGCTGTTCGAGGGCCTGGCCGAGATCCCCTTCTACAACGAGGACATCGACGTCGAGGGCAGCGTCCCGGCGCCCGCCGCCAAGCTGCGTGAGGCCGCGCAGGCCGCCGACGCCTTCCTGCTCTTCTCGCCCGAGTACAACGGCACCATCCCGGCCGTCCTGAAGAACGCCATCGACTGGCTGTCCCGCCCGTACGGCGCCGGCGCCTTCGGCGGCAAGCCGGTCGCCGTGGTCGGCACCGCGTTCGGCCAGTTCGGCGGTGTGTGGGCGCAGGACGAGACCCGCAAGGCCGTGGGCATCGCCGGCGGCAAGGTCCTGGAGGACGTCAAGCTGTCCATCCCCGGCTCCGTGGTCCGCTTCGCCGAGACCCACCCGGCCGACGACGCCGAGGTCGCCGCCCAGGTGACCGAGGTCGTCGCCCGGCTGCACGGCCACGCGGGCGAGACCGTCGCCGCCTGACCCGTACGCACCCGAGAGGGCCGGAGCCGAGGGGCTCCGGCCTTTCCCGTGTCTCAGGCCACCGCGGTCGGCGCCAGCTCCCGCAGCTCCCCGAGCGCCGCGGCGACCGCCGGCAGTTCCCGGCCGCCCCGCCGGGTGCAGGTCAGGAGCCTGCGGTGCGGGTTGCCCGTGCATTGCACCCGGGCGATCGGCAGGTGCGGGGTGAGGTGGGCCAGCCGCGGGATCAGGGCGACGCCCAGACCGCTGGCGACCAGGTGGGCGGTGACGTTCCACTCCACCGCGTGATGGACGACGTCGGGACTGAACCCGGCCTCACCGCACGCCGACATCACATGTGTACGGCACGGGCTCTCCGGCACCGGCGCGATCCACTGCTCGTGCGCCGCGTCCGCGAGATCGACCCGCGCCCGCCCGGCCAGCGCGTGGTCCTCGGGTACGACGAGGTCGAACGGGTCGTCCAGAAGCGGCTGCTGGTCGAAGCGGGCGTCGCTCAGCGGCGGGTTGTGCGGGGTGGCCTCCACGATCGCCAGGTCGGTCGCGCCCTCGAAGAGCAGGTCGAAGCTCTCCGGTACGCCCACCTCCTGGATCCGCACGGACAGCCGCCGGTGCCGCTTCTGCAGCCGTGCCGCCATGGGCGCGAGCAGCACCGACACCGCCGCCGCGAAGCCGCTCACGCGCAGCGGACCGGCGGGGTCGCGGTGGTCGGCGCGCAGGTCGAGTTCGGCCTGTTCCCAGCGGGCCGCGATGGCGTCGGCGTGCGCGAGGAGGCTCTCGGCGGCCGGGGTGAGCCGTACCCCGCGGCCCTGCGGTTCGAGGAGATCGACGCCGAGGTCGCGGGCGAGCTGGCGGATCTGCTGGGAGGCGGCGGACGGGGTGAAGTGGAGGGCGCGGGCGGCGGCGGTGACCGTGCCGTAGTGCGAGACCGCCCGCAGGACGTGGAGCCGGCGCAGGTCAATCATGAAGCCCACGCTTCAAGGTCAGGTCCAGAAAGTCAACCTGGACGTGCACGAACCTTCGGTTGCACTCTGGCTGTGTCGCGACGGTCAGCCGTCCCCACACGTCCGAGGAGTCAGCAGCCATGACCAGCACCACCGGCACCGCCTGCCCGCACTGCGGCTGGCCCGACGGCGCCGAGCCCTTCCAGGTGGTGTCCCGGCACACCACGGCCGCCGGGAGCACGGTGTGGACCCGGTGCGCCTGCGGTTCGCTCCAGGTCCGGACGGTCGACGGCTGCGGGACGCGGATCGTCTCCCGCAGCCGTCCGGCCTGAGAGCCTGTGTCATGTCCCTGGTCGGATCAGCGCGCGGCGTCTGGTGCGTGCGATCGCAAGGCGCCGGAGCGTCCGCGTGGCGGAGCCACGTGGGCGGTTCGGCAACGCCGCGAGCGTGCGTGCCAGACGCCGCGCGCCCGGCCGGGGACATGACACAGGCTCTGCACCCGGCCCGCGCTCAGTCCAGTTCGGCCAGGCGAGGCACGACCCGGGAGACGAAGCGCTCCATCCAGGCCGCTGTCTCGCCGAGGCGCGGCACCAGGATCACGGTGTCGATGCCGAGCCCCGTGTAGTCGTTGACGTCCTTCAGCAACGCGTCGAGGTCGCCCTCGGTGGCGGCGTCTCCCATGTAGGCGACGGTCTTGCGGATCGCGTCGTAGTCGCGGCCCTCGGTGTCGCAGTGGCCGCGCAGCACGTCGAGCTTGTGGCGGACCTCCTCCGGCGAGGTCGCGAACAGGTTGCAGGCGTCGCCGTGGCGGGCGACCAAGCGCAGCGTCTTCTTCTCGCCCCCGCCGCCGATCATGATCTCGGGGTGTGGGCTGCTGACCGGCGCCGGCACGCACAGCGTCTCGGCGAGCCGGTAGTGCTTGCCCTCGAAGGGGCCGTTGTTCTCCGGGTCCCACATCTGCAGACAGATCCGCAGCGCCTCCTCCAGCCGCTCGAAGCGCTCGGCGAGCGGTGGGAACTGCACGCCCAGTCCCGCGTGTTCACGGTCGTACCAGGCCGCCCCGATGCCGAGCGTGGCGCGTCCGCCGGACAGCACGTCGAGGGTGGTGGCGATCTTGGCGAGCAGTCCGGGGTGGCGGTAGGTCACGCCGGTGACCAGCGCGCCGAGCCGGAGCGTGGAGGTCTGCCCGGCGAGGTAGCCGAGCGTCGTGTAGGCCTCCAGCATCGGATCCTCGGCGCCGCCGTTGAACTCCATCTGGAAGTAGTGGTCCATGACCGACAGCCAGCTGACACCGGCCGCCTCGGCGGCGGCGCCCGCGGCGGCGAGTTCGGCGCCGAGCGCGGGTCCTCCCCCGCTGTGGTCGAACTTGTTGATGTGTACGCCCACCCGCATGCCCGTCTCCGTTCGCCCGTACCTTCACCGTCCTCGCAAGACGCTAGATCTTGGAGCGCTCTCGAAGTCAAGCGCCTGCGGCCAGTTGGTCGCCGAGGGCACTGCGCCGGTACAGCACGCGGCGCCCGTCGCGGGCCCGGGTGACGAGTCCGGTGGCGTGCAGCACCTGGAGGTGCTGGGAGACGGCGCTGGGGGTGACGCCGAGGCGGCGGGCGAGTTCGACGGTGGGCAGCGGCTCGGCGAGCAGCCGCAGGACGGTGGTCCGGGGCGCGCCGAGCAGCGCGGTGAGCGCCGAGCCGTCCGGGTCGGGGGCCGGTTCCCACAGGGTCGCGCCGCCGCGGCTCGGGTAGGCCAGCATCGGGGCTTCGCCGGCGCCGACCGGCGGGGCGGGCTTGTGCGCGAACAGCGACGGCACCAGACGCAGGCCCCGCCCCGCGCCGTCGATGCGGTGCCGCCCGATCATCTGCCCGACGCGCAGCTCGCCGTCCCGCCAGGTGAGGTTGCGGTGCAGGTCGGAGAAGAGCAGCCGGGCCCCGCCCATGGCCAACTGCCGTGCCCGGTGGGCGATGTCGGCCTCCAGCACGAGCCGCATCCGAGACCAGTCGGGCAGGATCGCCAACCTCCAGTACCTGAACAGCAGTTCACAGACCTCCTCCAGCAACTCGGGAGCACGCGGCCGCAGTTCCGCGGGCAGCGGGCGCGGAGCGTGTGCCGCGTACAGATCCCGTCGTACGACCTCTTCGGGCGTCGCGTGTACGACGGCCAGCTGGTCCTCGATCGTGGGCGCGAAGGTCGTCGGTCTGGGCGTGAGGAAGTCGGGCAGGGCCAGGGTCTCGCCGACCAGCGCGGACAGCAGCCGGGCGTCGGCCGGGTCGAGGCGGGCGAGCACGGACCGGCGCCACTCGGTGTGCAGCGGGAAGAGTGCGGGGGCGCGCAGGGCCCGCAGGCTGCCCATGACCTCGCGCAACGGGGAGATGGCGAACCGGGTGTCCGCCAGGTCCTCGGCATCCAGCAGGAAGCTGATCATTAAGCCCCCGGCTTCATCGTTTGGCAACCGTCGGCCGGTGCCCTGGACTTGGGCCCATGACGGATCACGACCCGCGCCAGCCTATCGCCGGCTCCCGGTTGACCTGGCTGCTCGCGCTGACCTGCGGGGTGGCCGTGGGGAATGTCTACTTCCCGCAGGCGATCAGCCCGTTGGTGGCCTCGGGCCTCGGCGTCTCCCCCGGCACCGCCGCCTCCGTGGTGACCGCGACGCAGTTCGGCTACGCGGCCGGCATCTTCCTGCTCGTCCCGCTCGGCGACCGTCTGCCTCCGCGCCGCCTGCTCGTCACCCTGCTCACCCTGACCGGCCTC
Organism: Streptomyces sp. NPDC047081; assembly: GCF_040643775.1. Classification (NCBI taxonomy): domain Bacteria; kingdom Bacillati; phylum Actinomycetota; class Actinomycetes; order Kitasatosporales; family Streptomycetaceae; genus Streptomyces; species Streptomyces sp. NPDC047081. Next base: position 95,199 of record NZ_JBEYUY010000004.1, read on the forward strand.
GGCCTGCTCGCCGCGAGCCTCGCGCCGGACCTGCTGCCGCTGGCCGCCGCGAGTGTTTTGATCGGCGTGACGACGGTGGTCGCGCCCCTCGCCGGACCGCTGGCGGCCGGCCTGGTGCCCGCCGAGCGGCGTGGAGCGACCAGCGGCCTGCTGCTGAGCGGCTCCATCGCGGGCATGCTGCTCTCCCGCACCTTCGGCGCCGCGCTCGGCGACTGGCTGGGCTGGCGGGCCCCGTACGTCCTGTCGGCGGCCCTCTCCCTCACGGCCGCCGCCCTCCTGGCCCGAGCACTGCCGACACTCGCCCCGCCGTCCGCCCAGCGCTACCCGGCCCTGCTCGCCGAGCCCCTGCAACTCCTGCGCACGCAACCCCAGTTGCGCCGCTCCTGCCTCTACCAGGCGGCGGTCTTCGCGGGCTTCTCCGCGGTGTGGACCGGCGTGGCCCTGCTGCTGACGGGTCCGGTGTACGGCATGAGCGCGCGGGCCGCCGGGCTGCTCGCGCTCGTCAACGCGGCGACCATGCTGTGCACGCCGGTCGCGGGGCGGCTGGTGGACCGGCGGGGGCCGGACGCGGTGAACCTCGTCTGTTTCCTCGTCGTCGGTGCCTCAGCCCTGGTGCTGGCGTTGGGCGGGCTCGGTGGCGTGAGCGGGCTGGTGGCCCTGGTCGTCGGGACGCTGCTGCTCGACGTCGGTATGCAGTCCGGGATGGTCGCCAACCAGGTGCGGATCTACGCGCTGGCCGCCGACGCGCGCAGCCGGCTCAACACCGCGTACATGACCTGCGCCTACCTCGGCGGCACGGCGGGTTCCTGGCTCGGCGCCCGTGCCTACGCCCGCTTCGGCTGGTCGGGGGTGTGCGTGGTGGTCGGTGCGCTCACCGCGGTGGCCCTCCTGCGCCATCTCGCGACATCGGGGCTTCACAGCAATGACCAAGTTCGTTCAAAGCAAGGACCCCTTCCGGTCACGTCTGGAAGGGTGACCGGATGCAGACCCTCTACCGACGACTGCTCGGCCTGATGCCCAGGTTGGGCGTGCACGTGACCGACCTCGGACCGGGGACCGCGGTGGTCTCCAGGCGCGGCGGAAGGGTCCGGACCCCGCTGGGGCCCGGCGCCGACCTGCTCACCAGGGGCGACGGCCGGTACGCGGTGACCGAGGCCGGCAAGGACACCTGGGTCGTGGCGCGGGGCAAGGGCCTCGGCAGATGGCGCGCCGAGCGGCTGGGCGACAGCGGCGCGCGGCTGCTGTTCGACGAACGGGCCGGGAAGGACGAGCGCAGGCTGCAGCTGGCTGCCGCCGAGTACCTGTGCACCCAGCATGTCGCCGGGATGCTGGAACTGTACGGCGTGAACTGCGTGTTCGACGTCGGGGCCAACGCCGGACAGTACGCGAAACGGCTGCGGCGGCTCGGCTACACCGGCCGGATCGTCTCCTTCGAGCCGACCGCGCACGCCTTCGAGCGGCTCTCCGCCGCAGCCGCGGACGACCCCGCGTGGCAGGTGCACCACCTCGGCCTCGGCCGCGAGGACGCGGTGACCGAGATCCACACCGGCTGGAACACCATGAACTCCCTGCTGCCGCCCAGCGACTACGGCCTCGGGCGCTACCGGCGGTTCACCGAGACCCGCACGGAGGAGATCCGCGTCCGGCGCCTGGACGGCGTGCTGGACGAGGCCCTCGACGGCATCGAGGAGCCGCGCCCGTTCCTGAAGATGGACACCCAGGGCTACGACCTGGAGGTGTTCGCCGGCGCCGGGGAGCGGATCGGGGACTTCGTGGGCCTGCAGTCCGAGGTCGCCGCGCTGCGGCTGTACGAGGGCAGCCCCCGGATGGGCGAGGCGGTGGCGGCGTACGAGGACGGCGGCTTCGAGATCACCGGCATGTACCCGGTGACGCGGGAGGCGGCCACCGGGCGGGTGGTCGAGTTCGACTGCGTGATGATGCGCGCGAAGGCCGCCCCCGAGCGGGACTGAGCCGCGGCCAGGCCGAGCGTTCCACCTCGGTCACCTCCGGACTCCCCTGCCCCTCCTGCTTCTTGGAGGCGCGCAGGCTGGTGATCGTGGTGACGGTCAGCACGATCACGATGAAGCCCAGCGAGAACGGGATGCTGATCTCCGGGACGTTCAGGGCGAAGAGCGCGAACAAGATGTCGGTGGAGCCGATCGCGAGCATCGGGGTCATGACCCGCTTGGTGGGGGGGTTTGACAGCGTTGTCGCCGTTCGCGATCCCCTCCACCTCTCACAGGTGAACAACAGGCAATGGACTGGTATCGCGCGCCCACCCGCCGTTCGGCGGGGAGGTTCCGCCGTACGGCGGCGGTCCGCGGGGGCCGCGGTGCGTGAATCATGACGGCCCAGAGCCGCCGCGCCCCGCGTCAGGAGTTGCCATGAGTCAGGTTCCGCCCCCGTTCGACCCCGAGCTCGCCGCCGCCCTGGAAATGATCAAGGACATGATCTCGCCCGGCCTCACCATGGACGAGATCGCCACCGTGCGCCAAGGGGCCGGCATCGAGATGCTGGGCCAACTCGACCTGACGGTGGAGGGCTTCTTCGAGGTCGAGGACCGTGTCGTGCCGGGCCCGGAGAACGCGCCCGAGATCTCGCTGCTGATCTGCCGCCCGACGGCCCCGGCGACGGCGGGTCCGCGGCCGGTGATCTACCACGTGCACGGCGGCGGCATGATCCTCGGCGACAACCGCGTCGGCGTGGACGGCCCGCTGGCCTGGGCGAAGGAGCTGGACGCGGTCGTCGTCTCGGTCGAGTACCGGCTGGCGCCCGAGCATCCGCATCCGGCTCCGATCGAGGACGTGTACGCCGGTCTGGTGTGGACGGCGGAGCACGCCGAGGAGCTCGGTGCCGATCCCGAGCGGATCGTGGTCGCGGGCGCGAGCGCGGGTGGCGGGCTGAGTGCTGCGCTGGCCCTGCTCACCCGGGACCGCAAGGGGCCGCGGCCGATCGGACAGATGCTGCTGTGTCCGATGCTGGACGATCGCAACGAGACCGTGTCCTCGTACCAGATGGCGGGGCTGGGCGTCTGGGACCGTACGGCCAACGAGACCGGCTGGACGGCGCTGCTCGGCGCCGACCGCGGCGGCCCGGACGTGTCGCCGTACGCGGCCGCCGCCCGCGCCGATGACCTGACCGGCCTGCCGCCGGCCTTCCTGGACGTCGGCTCGGCGGAGACCTTCCGCGACGAGGTCGTCGCGTACGCGTCCCGCATCTGGCAGGCGGGCGGGACGGCCGAGCTGCACGTCTGGCCCGGCGGCTTCCACGGCTTCGACGGCTTCGCCCCGCAGGCGGCCCTGTCCCAGGCGGCACGAGCGGCCCAGCTGACGTGGCTGCGGCGGCTGATCGGGACCTGAGGTGGTCGGTCCCTGAGCCATTGGGGAGAACGCCGGCGCCTGGCGGGGGCGGGCACCGGGGTCCCCATCCGGTGGGGTCGTGTCGCACCATGTGCGTATGAAAGAGCTGGCGGGACGGCTGACCGCGTTGGATCCGGACGCGGGTGCCGCGGTGCAGGTCATCTCCTACTTCGACCGGCTGGCCGACACCAGGGCCGGGCTTGAGGCCCTGGTGCGCGGGGCAGCCGTGCTGGCGGGATGCCCGGCGCGGCTCGTCGACGCCGGGCGGCATGTGCGGGTGCGGGTAGAGCCCGACGGGGCCAGGAGGGACACCGAGGGTCCGCCGGGCACCGACTGGCCGTGCGCCGCGCTGGAGCCCGGGGGTGTTCCGGCGCTGTGGCTGGAGCGGGCGGGCGGTGAGCCGAGTGTGGTCGACGCGGTGATCCTGGAGCGGGCCGCGGGTGCGATACGGCTGGTGCTGGACCGTACCCGGGGCCGTGCCCCGTCCTCCCCCGCCGACGATCCCGCGCTGGTCGAGGCACTGCTGGACGCCACGACGCCGGAACCCGCCCGGCTGCACGCGGCACGCGGCCTCGGCATCGACACCGCCGATCCGGCCGTACGGGTCCGGGCGCTCGCCCCGTCCGACGGGCGGGCCCGCGTTCTGCCGGCCGGGGCGGAGCTTCCGGCGGGGCGGCTCGGCGTGGGGCCCGCGGTTGCCGTGCTCGATCTGCCGGGCTCCCTGGCCGCCGCGCGGACGGCGCTGCGGTTCACGGCCGAGGGCACCGCGCAGGATCCCGGGCCCCGGGTGGTGTACGCCGACGAGCTGGGCGGGATCGCGCTCCTCGCCGACCTGGTCGCGCCCGGTGCCGAGCCGCCGGCCGACGTACAGGCCGTCGATGCGGCCGCGGCGGCCGTGCCCGGGCTGCTGGCCACGCTGCACGCCGTGGCCGCGACGGCGAGTCAGCGGGCGGCGGCCGCGGAGATCAACGTCCACCACTCCACGCTCCAGGACCGTTTGACGCAGGCCGAGCATCTGCTGGGCTGGCCGGTACGCACTCCACAGGGCCGCCTCAGGCTCCAACTGGCGCTGACCATGCGGCACTTGGCACGGTCGTAACCCTTGCCGGGTGTCGTGTCAGACGGGCTGCGAGGTTCGGCAGTTCGCAGGTGAAGCCTCTGCCGGGTCTCGGCGGAGGGCAGGACGGCCCCGTGGACGGCCGAGACGGTGACCTTCGCCTGCTCCGGCTTCCGGTCTCACTCGAACTCGTGCACGACCTCGATCTTGCCGACGATGTGGGCGTTGAACTCGTCGAGTTCCTCCGCGGGCACCCACAGTTCGAGGATCGTCTCGCCACCGGCCTGCTGGACGGGGTACCGGCTCACGAACTCCGTGTCGACCTCGAAGCGGGTCACGTACCCGGCGCCGTCGTGCTTGACGTTCCAGTCCCGCGCGATCTTGACGGCGTAGTCCTCGTTGAGCACCGGATAGAAGATCGGCTGCTCGGGCAGACGCGGTGGCCAGGCACGCCAGTCGAGCTCGCGGACCAGGTCCAGTTCCTTGGGGCCGGTGGGGCGCCAGAGGGTCGTCGTGGGGCGGGGGCTGATCATGGCGTCACCTTATGCGTCGCCCCGGCGGAGGGTGAAGGTCGCCCGGCGGGTCCATTCGGTGCCGTCGTAGGCGACCAGGTCGACCGAGGAGACGTGAGCCGTGACGGGGAGGTTGCCGCGGAGGTCCGTCGCGAGGGCGTCCAGGACGGCGTCGTCCTGGCCCTGGGCGATCGTCAGGTGTGGGACGGGCTCGTACTTGCCGCCGTACGGCGGGGTCTGCGGCCAGCGTTCGACGATCGCCTCCGTCAGGCGACGGAAGGGGGCCTCTGGGACCGGGGCCAGGTAGAGCACGCCCGGAAAGCGGCCGCAGCTCTCGAAGCTCACGTCGAAGGGGCTGTGGCGTCCGATCACCTCGGCCAGGACGTCGGATGCGGCGGTGTCGATCAGGTCCGCGTGGAGGAAGGGGAACAGCACCGTCACGTGGGCCGGAACGCCCGCGCGGGCCGCAGGGTCGTAGCGCTCGCGCCAGGTCCGGACGGCTGGTTCGGCCTCGGGGATCCGCACGACGAGGGCCGACTGTCCTGCCACGAAGCCACTGGAATCGTTCGTCACCGTATGTGTATAGCAAGTGAGGGCAGTGATTGTGTACGCCCACTACATGCTCTCGCCCACTATTTCAACCATGGCCTATCCTGGATCCCAGCCACTTCGTGACGGAGGACCCATGACCGCGACAGATCCGGCGCTCACCGCGCTCGCCTCGGGCTGGTCCGCCCTGTCGCTGCTGCACGGCCGGATCGAGGCCCATATCGAGCGCGCCCTGCAGGCGGAGCACGATCTGAGCGTCAGGGAGTACTCACTGCTGGACGTGCTGAGCAGGCAGCACGACGGCGACGGCGGGCATCTGCAGATGAAGCAGGTCGCCGACGCGGTCGTGCTGAGCCAGAGCGCCACGACCCGGCTGGTCACCCGCCTCGAGGACCGTGGACTGCTCACGCGCTACCTGTGCCCGACCGACCGCCGCGGCATCTACACCAATGTCACCGAGTCCGGCTTCAAGCTGCTCGAAGAGGCCCGCCCCACCAACGAGGCCGCCCTGCGCGAGGCCCTCGACGCGGCCGCCCGGAACCCGGAGCTCGCCCCGCTCGTCAAGGCGGTCGAGACGCTCCGCATCCCCGCATAGCCAGGTCTTCCCACCCGCTGTAGGACACCTCTGCCCAGATGCTTGCAGACGACGACTACCGGCTATCTCTATTCAGTGCACTTGCACTTATTCGCGTCTACAACTATTGTCAACGCTGGTAAGCGCCACACGCAATCCTCTGGAAGGTTCTTCCCATGCCTCTCGCCCTTCTGGCCCTGGCCATCGGGGCCTTCGGGATCGGCACCACCGAGTTCGTGATCATGGGTGTGCTGCCCGAGGTCGCGGGCGACTTCGGCGTCTCCATCCCCACCGCGGGCTGGCTGGTCTCCGGCTACGCCCTCGGCGTCGTCTTCGGTGCGCCCCTGCTGACCGTGCTGGGTACCAAGGTCTCCCGCAAGAAGATGCTCATGTTCCTGATGGGCGTGTTCGTGGTGGGCAACGCCCTGTCGGCGGTGGCTCCCGTCTTCGGCGTGATGCTGATCGGCCGGGTGATCGCCTCGCTCGCGCACGGCGCGTTCTTCGGGATCGGCTCGGTCGTCGCGGCCGGGCTGGTCGCGCCGGAGAAGAAGGCCTCCGCGATCTCCCTGATGTTCACCGGTCTGACCGTCGCCAACGTCGTGGGCGTCCCGCTGGGCACGTACGTCGGCCAGGCCGCCGGCTGGCGGGTCACGTTCGCCGGTGTCGCCGCGCTCGGGATCGTCGGGTTCCTCGGCGTGGCCCGGCTGGTGCCCGAGCTGGGCCGCCCGGAGAGCCACACGATCCGCACCGAGTTCGCCGCCTTCCGCAACGTCCAGGTGTGGCTCGCGATGGCGATGACCGTCCTGGGTTACGGCGGTGTCTTCGCCGCGATCACGTACATCACGCCGATGATGACCGAGGTCGCCGGGTACTCCGCGGGCGCGGTGACCTGGCTGCTGGTCCTGTTCGGCATCGGGATGTTCCTGGGGAACCTGGTGGGCGGCCGGTTCGCCGACCGTGCGCTGATGCCCATGCTGTTCACCGCGCTCGGCGCGCTCTCCGTGGCACTGCTGCTGTTCACGGCCACCGCCCACGACAAGGTCCTGGCCGCGGTCACGCTGACGCTGATCGGCGCCCTGGGCTTCGCCACCGTGCCCCCGCTGCAGAAGTGGGTGCTCGACCAGGCCTCGGCCGCCCCGACCCTGGCCTCCGCCGCGAACATCGGTGCGTTCAACCTGGGCAACGCGCTGGCCGCCTGGCTGGGCGGCGTCGTGATCTCCGCCGGGCTCGGCTACACCTCCCCCAGCTGGATCGGCGCCCTCCTGTCCGGGACCGCGCTGCTGCTGTCCTTCCTGGCCGCGTTCCTGGACCGCCGCACCCACCCGGCCGGCCGGGTCGTGGCCGCGTCCACACCGGTCGAGCACACCCCGGCCGCGGCACGGCACTGACCTCAACTCGCAAGGAAAGCAAGGCACATGACCATCCCCACCGTCACCCTCAACAACGGCGTCGAGATCCCGCAGCTCGGCTTCGGCGTCTTCCAGATCCCCGACGCCGAGACCACCGCCGCGGTCACCGCGGCCCTTGAGGCCGGCTACCGCAGCATCGACACCGCCGCGATCTACGGCAACGAGGCGGGCGTCGGCGCCGCCCTCGCCGCTTCGGGCATCGCCCGCGAGGACCTGTTCGTCACCACCAAGCTGTGGAACGCGGACCAGGGTCACGACGCCACGCTCCGGGCCTTCGACACGAGCCTCGGCAAGCTGGGCCTGGACCACGTCGACCTGTACCTGATCCACTGGCCCACGCCGGCCCGCGACCTGTACCGGGATTCCTGGCGGGCCATCGAGAAGCTGGTCGCCGACGGGCGGATCCGTGCCGCCGGTGTCTCCAACTTCCAGCCCGCGCATCTGCGTCGGCTGCTGGAGGGGAGCTCACTGGTGCCGGCCGTCAACCAGATCGAGCTGCATCCCGGCCTCCAGCAGCGCGAACTGCGCTCGCTGCACACGGAGTCGGGCATCGCCACCGAGGCCTGGAGTCCGTTGGCGCAGGGCGCGGTCCTCGACGATCCCGCGATCACCGCCGTCGCAGCACGGCACGGGAAGTCGCCCGCCCAGGTGGTGCTGCGCTGGCATCTTCAGCTCGGCAACGTCGTGATCCCGAAGTCGGTCACGCCCGCGCGTATCCGGGAGAACATCGACGTCTTCGACTTCGCCCTGGCGGACGAGGAGATGACCGCGATCGCCCGGCTGGACCGCGGTCTGCGCACCGGGCCGGACCCGGACGCGCTCAACTGACCGTCGGGCGCTGCTGGTTCATCAGGGCGAGTGCGGCCCCGGCGGCCGAGGTGACGATGTCCGCCTCGGCCCCGGCGGCCGCGGCCACGTCGGTGACCAGCCGGACGTCCTTGCGCAGCAGGGGTCCGGCGTGGGCGGCGAAGCGGTCCAGGGTGCCGCCGGCCGCCGCGACCCTGGTCATGGCGAAGCTGCCCGCGCTGCCGTTCGCGAGGACCTGGGCCAACGCCGCCTGGTCGATGGCGAGTTCGCGCCCGAGGGCGAGGGTGTCGGCGGCGGTGGCCAGGTTGGCCGTGAACAGCACGTTGTTGAGGAGCTTGGCCAACTGGCCGGTGCCCAGCGGGCCCATGTGGACGACCGGGTCGCCATAGGTCGCGAACACCGGGCGGCAGTAGGCCACCGTGCCGGGCTCGCCGCCCACCATCACCACCAGCCTGCCCTCGGCCGCGGCCGGCCCACCTCCGCTGACGGGGGCGTCGATCAGGGTGACGCCGTGGGCCCGGGCGCGGTCGGCGAGGCGGCGGCAGGTGTCGGGGTGGACGGTGCTGTGCACGGCGATCACCCCGCCCTTGCGCAGGCCGGCCAGGACGCCGTGCTCGCCGGTGAGCACCTCCTCGACGTCGGCGTCGTCGACGACGCACACGCACACCAGGTCGCTGTTGACGGCGAGTTCGGCGGGAGAGGCGGCGCGCTTGGCGGGCGTGTCCGCGAAGGGGACGAGGCTCGCGGGGCGGCGGGCCCACAGGGTGGTCTCGTGGCCCGCGTCGATGATCCGGCGGGCCATGGGGGCGCCCTGACTGCCCAGTCCGATGAAACCGACGCGCATCAACTGGCCTCCTGCTCAACGGGGTTGGGGGCGGGCGCGGGCCGCGGGGCGGGCTTCGGGCGCCAGAAGGTGGCGAGCAGGCCGGCGGTCGCGACCACTCCCACGCCGAGCGCGATGCCGCCGCCCGCCCAGCCGGTCACGTCGATACCGGCCGCCTCGTCCAGGGACGCGCCGCCCGGGCCCAGTACCGCCAGTGCCAGGGACACGACGGCGAGCGTGAGGACGTACTCGTAACCCTCTTTGAAGACGAAGAAGCCGTTGGGGCGGTGGGCGAGGACTCCTGCGACCAGCATGACCGAGATGACGGCCGCGCAGGCCAGCGGGGTGAACAGGCCGATCAGGAGGAGGGCGCCGGCGCCGATCTCGGTGAGGACGCTCAGCCAGGCCTGGAGGGTGCCGTGGGTCAGGCCCAGGCCGGTGAACCAGCGGGCGGTGCCCGCGATGCGGCCGCCGCCGCGCCAGTGGTTGAGGCCGTGCGCGATCATGACGACGCCCAGGATCAGACGCAGCAGCAGTGCGACGGCATCCGTCTCGTTCATCCCGCTCTCCCTTGTCGTGGGGGTGCGGCGATGGCGGCCTCCCGGGTCACCGCGCACTCCTCGGCGAACGACAGCACCTTCAGGTGGTAGGCCCGGGCCGAATGCCCGAGGCTCAGATTGTGCCCGCTGTCGGGCTGTTCGTTGACCCTCACGCGTGGGGATGCGGTGAACAGCGAGGCGATGTCGGCCAGGGCCGCGGGGCCCGAGCTCCACACCTCCTCGTGCTCGCCGAGGCTGAACTGCACGGGGACCCGCACCCGCGCCGCCAGCTCCGGGAACTCGTACCGCCAGCCGCGGGCCGCGGACTCGTAGGCGGGCGAGGCGGCGGCGATGCTCGCGCCGCCGTGCACCTCGGGCGGATACAACTCCCCTGTTCCCCACAGTGCTTGGCGCAGCCGGTCGCGCGCCCGGAGCAGGTCCTTGTCGCCGAGTTCCAGGAAGGCCACCGAGCGCGGGTGGTGGTGGCGCCCGGTGCCGGCGATCTCCAGGCCGAGCAGCCCGTGGCCGCGCACGTCCGCGGCCATCCGCACGGCGAGTTCGCTGCCCGCCGAGTGGGCCAGCACGAACACGCCCGCTCCCGTGGGGCGGGAGGCGAGCAGGCGGTCCAGGACCGCGTGGGCGAGGTCCACCCGCCGTGCGGGGTCGGTGAGTTCGCGGGCGTGGGGCAGGGAAGCGCCGTAGCCGGGCCGGTCCAGGGCGACGACGGTGAAGCCGAGGGCTGCGCCGGTGCGCAGGAGTGAGAGCCGGGGGTGGCCCGGGCAGTCGAAGTAGGCCGAATCGGTCGCGCCGCCGTGCAGGGCGAGGACGACGGCCCGGGGCTGTCGTACCCAACTCGCCCGGTACGACAGGGAGATGCCGTCGATGTCGACCGCGCCGGGCACCACGTCGGGATGGCTTTCTGTCACGTGTCCGTCCTGAGGAGCAGGACCCCGCTGGGTGCGAGTCCGCCGGTGCTGACCACCGCGACCCGCGCCCCGGGTACCTGGCGTGGCCCGCCCTCGCCGCGCAGTTGGACCATCGCCTCGTGGACGAGGCCCATGCCGTGGGTGCGGCCGTGCGAGAGCTGGCCGCCGTGGGTGTTGAGGGGCAGGACGCCGTCGCGGGCGATGTTCTTGCCGCCGTCCAGGAAGTCCTTCGCCTCGCCGATGCCGCAGAAGCCCAACGCCTCTATCCAGGAGAGGCAGTTGAAGGAGAAGCCGTCGTAGAGCTCGGCGACGTCGACGTCGGCGGGGCGCAGCGAGGTGCGGGTCCACAGGTGGGCGGACTGGCCGACGGTCTGGGGTTCGTGGGTGAGGGTGCTCTGGTCCCATTCGACGCGCTCGACGAGCTGGGTGCCGACGGCCTCGACGAGGACGGGCGGCTTGGCGAGGTCGCGTGCGGTGTCGACGGCCGAGACGACGACGGCCACGGCTCCGTCGCAGGGCACGTCGCAGTCGTAGAGGCCGAAGGGTGTGGTGATGGAGCGGGCGCCCAGGTAGTCGTCCATGGTCATCGGGTCGCGGTAGATCGCGGTGGGGTTCAGGGCCGCGTTGGCGCGCTGGTTGAGGGCGATCCAGCCGAGGGTCTCGCGGGTGGTGCCGTAGCGGTGCATGTGGCGCTGGGCGTTCTGGGCCAGGGTGTGGGCGGCGGAGGTGGCGCCGAAGGGCTTGAGCCAGCCCGCGTCTCCGCCGACGGGCAGCGGGATTTTGCCCTGCTTGACGAGTTCGCCGTAGGTCGACTCCCACACGGTGCGGAAGCACAGCACGTGCCGGGCGAGGCCGCCGGCGATCGCCAGCATCGCCGCGACCAGGGAGCCGCCGGGGCCGAAGGTCTCGCTGCCGCCGTTGTACCAGGTGGGGCGGATCCCGAGGGCCGACTCCAGGGCGAGGACTCCGCCCTCGGCGAAGCCTCCGAAGGCGCCTGCTCCCGGGTAGGCGGCGAGGCCGTCGATGTCGTCCAGGGTGAGGCCGGCGTCGGCGACGGCGGCCTCGCAGGCCTGGACGGTGAGGGAGAGCGGGGGAACCATCAGGCGGCGGCCGATCGGTGAGGCGCCGACGCCGGTGAGGGCGACCTTGTCCTCGAACTTCTCCGTGGTGAGCACGGGCCGGATGTGGCGCCGCACCTCGTCGGGTTCGACCTCGTCGGCGGGCAGCGGTGCCGGTTCGCCCTGTTCGGCCGTGGGCCGGAACAGCGGCAGCCACACCTCGCCGGCCTGCTCGAAGACGACCTCCATCCGCATGCCGAGGGCGAGTTCGCCGGGGTCGCAGTCGACCGTGTTGGTGGTGAGGCGGATCCGCCGGTCGTCTTCGAGGGCGACCTGGGCGACGACGTACGGCGACGGCAGTCCGGGCGCGCTGAAGCGGTGGCTGACGGTGAAGCCGATCAGGGTCGCGTACCCGGAGACGGCCCGTACGCCCAACTCCTGTGCCCGGCAGTACCGGCAGACGGGCTGCGGCGGGTGGATCAGGGAGCTGCACGAGGTGCACTCCTGGATGCGCAGCCGGCCGTCCGCCCCCGAGGTCCAGAAGAACTCGTTCTGGTCGGTGATCAGGGGCAGCGGGCGTCCTGGGTTTGCGGCCACCACTCGTCCTCTCCTGTGTTCAGCGTGCGGTGTCGGCGCGGGCCGTCCGGACGACGGGTTCGGCCAGGCGCTGTTCGTCACAGGCCCGTTGGAGGGTCTCCAGCGTCTCGTCGAGGGAGGGGCCGAGCCGTTTGCCGGGGGTGAAGGTCGCCGGGAGGTGGCGCATGCCCTGGATGATGCCGATCGTCTCGTAGTGGACGGTGCCCTCGGCGTCGCAGCGGTAGTCGGGCATCCGGTCCAGTACGGCCGTCACCATGCGCTTGAACACCGTACGGGCGACGTTCGAGCCGATGCAGCGGTGGATGCCGAGGCCGAAGCTGCTGTGCCGGTTGCCCTTGCGGGCCAGGTCGACGCGGTCCGGGTCGGGGAAGACGGAGGGGTCGCGGTTGGCCATCGCCCAGGACAGCCACAGTCGTTCACCCTCCTCGAAGCGCTGGCCGGCTATCTCGCAGTCGGCGGAGATCGTGCGGCCGTCGCCCGGTGCGGGGGCGTAGAAGCGCAGGAACTCCTCGGTCGCCGAGTCCAGCAGAGTGCTCCGCTCCCGGCTGAGGCGGTCCCGCTCAGCGGGATTGAGTGACAGCCACTCCAGGGCGTGCGCGGTGAGCGCGGTCGTGGTGTCGAAGCCGCCGCCGATGAGCAGGGCGAGTACGCCGACGAGCTCCTCGTCGGGCGGGTTCCTGCCGTCGATCTCCGCGCGTACCAGGGCGTCGATCAGGCCGGGCCGCGGGCTGCGGCGGACCTCCTGGAGCGCCATGTACAGGGAGATGCCCATGTTCCGGCTCAGTTCGGCGACGCGGGGCATGTCGGGTGAGTCGGGCGGGGTGTAGACGGAGGCGTGGGCGGGCTCGTTGTAGACCGTCCAGTCCTTGAGCGGGATGCCCATCATGGCGAGGGTGAGGACGGCCGGGACGATGTTGGCGAGGTCGTCGACGAAGTCGATGCCGCCGTCCTCGATCTTCTCGTCGAGGCAGGCACGGACGACCTCGTCGACGAACGGCACCCAGCGGGCGACGGCGGCCGGGGAGAGGTACGGGTTGAGGGCCTGGCGGTAGTGGCGCTGCCCGGGCGGGTCCATCTCCAGGAATCCGCCCTGCACTTCGGCGGCGCGCGGCGGGGAGGGGATGGTGATGCCCTTGTAGCCGCGCCGCTCGCCCTTCACGTCGTGGTCGTTGGAGAGGAACTCGGCGGACCGGGCCAGTTCGAAGACCTCGCGGTTGCCGCTGGCGACCCAGTGGCCGCCGTGGGTGTCGGTCCAGGCGATGGGGCACTTGCCCTGGAGTTCGTGGGTGATCTCCTCGAACTCATGGCGGTATTCGGGGGTGTGCCGGTCGAAGTGCACCCGGTTTTTCTTGCGGTCGTCGTTGCTGAGTGCCTCGCTCACGGGGCCTCCCTTGTCAGAAGATCTGGATGGCGCGTTCCGGGCACGAGTGCGCGGCTTCCCGCACGTCCTCCTCCTGATCGGCCGGTACGTCCTCGCTGACGGCCGAGGAGTGACCGTCGACCTCGTCCAGCTGGAACGACTTCGGAGCGGTCATCCAGCAGAGCGTGTGGCCCTGGCAGCGCTCCGGATCGACGCGGACCTTCACGGCTTGCCTCCCTGTGACGGTGGGGGTTCCTGCGGTTCAGCGGCGCCAGTCGTACCACTTGATGTAGCCGCCGGCGTCCACGCGGAGCTGGGTGCCGGTGATGTAGCGGGCCTCCTCGGAGGCGAGGAAGAGCACGGCGTTGCTGATGTCGCGCGGCTCCACGAACCGGACCGGCATGGCCTGTTGCACGGCGAACGCGGGCTCGGCGTCCTCGCGGGTGGGGTGTTCGAGGTCGGGCCGGAAGGACTCGTACATCGAGGGGTTCTGCAGCATGTGCGTATCGACGTTGGTGGGGTGCACGACGTTGGCGCGCTGGTTCAACGGGGCCAGGTTGCGGGCGAGTTCGTGCACGTACTCCGACAGGGCGCGCTTGGCGAAGGCGTATCCGGCGCCGCCCGGGTTGTTGCCGGGGTCCTGGACGATGCCGTGGTCCATGAGCGCGGCGGTGGAGCCGGTGGCGATGACGGAGGCGTGCTCGCGCAGGTGCGGCAGGGACACCTGGATGGTGTTGATGGTGCCGATCAGGTCGACGTCGATGGCGTCGCACCAGGCCTGCATCTTGGGCTTGCCACGCAGCGGGGCGATGCCCGCCTGTGCCACCACGATGTCCAGGCCGCCGAGTTGGTCGAGGCCCGCGCTCAGGGCCTCGCGGAGTTGGCCGGTGTCGCGGACGTCGGCCTGGCGGGCGACGATCCGGCGCCCCTGCGCCTCCACCAGCCGTACCGTCTCCTTGAGGTCCTCGGGGGTGGCCATCGGGTAGCGGACCGTCTCGAAGTCGCGGCAGATGTCGACCGCGATGATGTCGGCGCCCTCCTCTGCCAGCCGTACGGCGTGGCTGCGCCCCTGCCCGCGTGCCGCGCCGGTGATGAACGCGACCTTGCCATCGACTCGTCCCATCGGGGGTTCCTTCCTTGGTGGTTGTTCCGCGGCCCGAGGTGTCCCGCCCGGGCCGCTCGCTCAGCCCGTGCCGGCCGGTGCGACGGCGTCGGACAGGGCGTCGAGGGCAGGGGCGAGGGCGCCGAGGTCGGCGCCCAGCTGTCCGGCGACCGCGCGCACGACGTCGAGGTCCTTGCCGAGGAACTCCCTTGTCGTGCGGGCGAATTCGGTGACCGAGCCGTGGCGTACGACGCCGGCGAGCGCGCGGCTCGACGCGCTGCCGTTGGCGAGGGCGTCCAGCAGGAGGCTCTCGTCGAGGCCCAGTTCGCCGCCGAGGCGGACCGCGTGGGCCAGCAGGCCGATCTGGGCCGCGAAGACGGTGTTGTTGACGAGCTTCACCCGCTGGCCGGCGCCGAGCGGGCCGACGTGCAGGACCGGGTCGCCGTAGGTGCGCAGGACGGGCCGGACGCGGGCGACGGGGTCGTCGTTGCCGCCCACGAAGAGGGTGATGCGGCCTGCGGCGATGTCGTGCGGGCCGCCGCTGACCGGGGCGTCGACCACGTCGACGCCGTGCCGCTCCCCCTGTGCGGCGACGGCTTCGGCGGTGGCGGGGCTCCCGGTGGTGTGGAGGACCAGGACGGCCCCGGCGGGCATGGTGTCCAGGAGTCCGCTGCCGAGGCAGACTTCACGTACCTGGTCGTCGGTGTGCACGCACACCAGGACGGTGGCGGCGCCTTCGCCGGCCCGGGCGACCTCGGACACGATCCGGGCGGGTTCCGGCTCCAGCGCGCGGCGGGACTCGGCGCTCCGGCCGAGGACCTGTACCTCGTGACCTGCCCCGGCGAGCCGTCGCACCATCGGCAGGCCCATCCGGCCGGCGCCCACGACTCCGATCACAAGAATCTCCCTTCCGAATGCGAGAACCATACTTTCGCCGCTGGACTGCCGGAAGTCCCGCGCAGCGACTTTGTGTCACGGCGCGACAAGTGAGGGCGAGGCGGCTCCGAGGTCGTGACGTTGACCAGCCCCGCCGCTATGGTTCTCAAATCGGAGAACTTCATTTTCACGGTCGGGACGGGAAAGGGAGTGCGTCGGATGAGCGGTGGCCCGCTGGACGGGATACGGGTCCTGGAAGTGGCGATGTACGGGTTCGTCCCGTCCGCCGGTGCGGTGCTCGCCGACTGGGGCGCGGACGTCGTCAAGGTCGAGCACGCCGTGAACGGCGATCCGCAGCGGGGGCTGCGGCAGACCGGCGCGTTCAAGGTGGAGGGCGATCCCAATCCCAACATCGAGCACGCGAACCGGGGCAAGCGCAGCATCGGTCTCGACATGGCGCGGGACGAGGGCCGGGAGGTGCTGTACGAGCTGACCCGGCGCGCGGACGTGTTCCTGACCAGCTTCCTGCCGTCCGCGCGGCGGAAGTTCGGCATCGACGTGGACGACATCCGCGCGGTCAATCCGCGGATCGTGTACGCCCGGGGCAGCGGGCTCGGCCCGCGGGGCCGGGAGGCGGACAAGGGCGGCTACGACATGACGGCGTTCTGGGCCCGGGCCGGCACGGCGGCCAGCCTGACGCCGCCGGGGGTGGAGGGCATGATCCCGCCCCCGGGGCCGGCCTACGGCGACACCATCTCCGGCACGAACCTCGCCGGGGGCATCGCGGCGGCCCTGCTCAAGCGGGAGCGCACGGGTGAGGCACCGGTCGTGGACGTCTCCCTGCTCGGCAGCGGAGTGTGGGCGCTGGGACACGGCATCGCACTCTCGCTCCACCTCGACAAACCGATGGTCGCGCCGCCGCTGGGCGGCCACGGCTCGCCGACCAACCCGCTGTCCGGGCTGTACCGCACCTCCGACGACCGCTATCTGGCGTTCGTGATGATGCAGCCGGGCAAGTTCTGGGCGGACGTGTGCCGGCACGTCGACCGGCCCGAGCTGGCCGAGGACCCGCGCTTCGCCACTGGTGCGGACATCGCCGCGCACACCGAGGAGGCGGTGAAGATCCTGCGGGAGGTGATCGCCACCCGCACGCTGGCCGAGTGGAGCGAGCGATTCGCGACGCTGGCGGGGCCGTGGGCTCCGGTGCAGGACTCCCTGCAGGTCGGCTCGGACGCGCAGGTCAGGGCGAACGAGTACGTCGTACGGGCCGGGGAGCTCGAACTGGCCGCGAATCCGGTGCAGTTCGACGTGACCGCGCCACAGCTGGGCCCCGCCCCGGAGTTCGCGGCGCAGACCGAGGAGATCCTGCTGGAGCTGGGGCTGGACTGGGAGCGGATTCTGGCGCTGAAGATGGCGGGGGCGGTGAGCTGACCGGACCGATGAAGCGGCGGCCCGGGCAGCCTGGGGTCACGGCCGCGCCGGGCGCGTGCCGGTCACGATCCGCGGGAGCCGCTCCGGGGCGACCGGCCGGGCAACACCGAACCCCTGCCCGAGCCCGCGATCCACGCGGATCCGCCCGGGAACGCCTGACCGGTCAAGTCGGTGCGTCCGCGACGGCCCGAGCGGACGGGGCAGAGCGGCGCACCTGCTTCGGAGAAGGTGACGTAGCGGCTATCGCGCCCACTTCGGCGTCCACGTGTCGCTGTCGAACCGAGGTGAGCCGAGGTGGGTGCGGAGCAGGGCGAGGGCCGGGTGCGGGTTGTCCGTGCGCCAGATCAGCGAGTGCGGGTACACCGGTGTCGGGTCGTGGATGGGGATGCGGCGCAGGTCGTGGCCGGCCGGCCAGACCATGCGTGTCTGCTCGCCGACGAAGGTCGCGAGGTGCGGGGAGTCCGCGATCGTGTCCAGGAGCGGCTCGGCGCCGAAGTCGGGGCCGGTCACCTCGATGGTGATGCCGAACTCGGCGCCGAGGTCGTCGTAGAAGGCGGCCCATTCCGTGCCGGCGTCATTGCCGGGCATCCAGATCCGGTGCCCGGCCAGCCGGGCCGGGGTGATCGTGCGGGCGGCGGCGAGTGCGTGGGCGGGTCCGGTGAGGAGCTGGACGGGTTCGTCGTGGACGCGGGCGCTCTCGACTCCGTCGGGCAACCGGCGCTCGGTGAGCGCACGGAACGACGCGTCGATCGTGCCGGAGCGGACCGCGGAGATCGCCGCGTCGGCGTCGAAGAGGGTCACCACGTCCAAGGCGACTTCGGGGTGGGCTCGGTGGAAGTCCCGTACCAGGTCGGCCGGGGCGAGCCGGCGGCCGATCACGTCGATGCGCAGGGCGCGCCGGCCGGGGCGCACGGAGGCCGCGGCCCGCTCTTCGGCCGCCAGCAGCTCGCGGGCGTGCGGCAGGAAGACCTGCCCGTCGACGGTGAGCCGCGCACCACGCGCCGTACGCGTGAACAGCCGCGCCCCGAGGTCCTTCTCCAGCGCGGCGACCCGTTTTGAGACGGCCTGTTGGGTGACGTCCAGGGCGAGGGCGGCCTCCCGGAACCGTCCGGCGTCCGCGACGGACACGAAGGTGCGCACAGCGTCGAGATCCACGGGCTCCTTTCTACATGTCCGTCGAGAGCCGCGGGTCTTCTTCCCCGACAACTTCCGGTTGTACGGCGTCGAGCGTGTCGGTTGTTTGCCCGTGCGCCGCGCGACCGGCTTTGATGTCGCCGGTCGGCATTCGGGCGGGGCGGGGAGACGGGCATGCGGGGCGGGCGATCGCTGGGGCGGCGGTTCGGGTGGCTGTGGACGGCGTACGCCGTCAGCGCGCTCGGGACCTGGCTCGCCTTCGACGCGTTCTCGCTGATCGCGGTGATGGTGCTGCACGCCGGGGCGACCGAGGTGGCGGTGCTGTCGGCGGCCGGCCTCGCGGTGGGAGCGGTGGTGGCGACGCCGCTGGGGCCGTGGATGGAGTTCCGGCGCAAGCGGCCGGTGATGATGGCCATGGACCTGGTCCGTTTCGCGGCGCTGCTGACCGTTCCGGCCGCCTTCGCCCTCGGCGGCCTCACCTTCGTACAACTTCTGGTTGTGTCGGTCGTCGTCGGAGCGGCCGACATCAGCTTCACCGCGGCCAGTGGGGCCTTCCTCAAGTCGCTGCTGCCGCCGGAGGACCTGCTGGCCGCGAACGCGCGGTTCGAGGCGACCCAGTGGACCGCGACCATCCTCGGGCCGCCGCTGGGCGGGGCCGCGATGGGGCTGTTCGGGCCGGTGACGACCGTGCTGGTCAACGCCGTCAGCTTCGTGCTGTCGGCGCTCGGCATCCGGGCCATCGGCGGGACCGAGACGCCTCCGGCGCGCAAGGGCCCGGCGCCGGCCGGCGGGCTGCTCGAAGGGTGGCGGTACATCCTGGGCCATCCGGTGCTGCGGCCGCTCTTCTTCAACACCGCGCTCTACAACGCCCTGATCATGGTGTCGCTCCCGCTGCTCGCCGTGCTGATGGTGGGCGATCTGGGGTTCACCGCCTGGCAGTACGGCCTGGCGTTCTCCGTGCCGAGCCTCGGCGGTCTGCTCGGGTCGTGGCTGGCGCGGCGGCTGGTGCCGCGCTTCGGGGAGCGCCGGGTGCTGCTCACCTCGGGATGGCTGCGGGCCTGCTGGCCGATCGGGCTCGCGTTCGTCGGGCCCGGCACGCCGGGGCTGGTGCTCGTCATGGCCGTGGAGCTGGGGGTGATCACGTCCTGCGCCGTCTTCAACCCGGTGTACGCCACCACACGTCTGCGGCTGACGGACCCGGACCGGGTGGCCCGCACGCTGTCGGCGTGGTCGGTCACCAACAAGGCGGCCACCGCGGGGATGACCGCGCTGTGGGGTTTGCTGGCCGGGGTCACGGGCCCGCGCGCGGCGATCGCGATCGCGGGTGTCCTCGCCCTCGCCACACCGCTGCTGCTCCCCCGCCGTATCGAGCCCGTCACGGAGATGGCGCGGCTGCGGACGGACGGAGTACGCTGATCCGAAAACGCCATTCTCTCTGAGAGAGAAGGCGCTTGACGGAATCGAGAGAAGGGCCGCACCCGAATGCCCGTCACCGTCACCGAACCCACCCCCGCCACCGGCGTCGAGATCACCGGGCTCTCCGGGAGCCGGCTGGTCGACCGGGGTGTCGCCGAGGAATGCCTGGCCGCGCTGGAGCGGCGCGGGGTGGTGATCTACCGCGAGGCGGACATCGACGACGACGATCTGGTCGCCTTCAGCCGCCTGCTCGGCGAGGTCGTCCCGCTGCCGATGGGCGGCCACCCGACCCACCGGGAGATCCAGCGGATCACCCGCGACCCCTCGAAGAGCCCGCTGGCCGCCTACCGCGAGTCCACCTTCCACTGGCACATCGACGGCACGACGGAGCAAGTGCCCAATAAGGCAACACTTCTGACGGCACGCCAGATATCCGGCGACGGGGACGGCGACACCGCGTTCGCCAACACCTTCGCCGCGTACGAGGCGCTGCCGGAGGCGGAACGCAAGGAGCTGGACGGGCTGCGGGTCGTGCACAGTTTCGCCGCCTCGCAGCTGCTGGTGACACCGGATCCGTCCCCGAAGGAGCGGGCGGCCTGGGACCGCAACCCGTCCCGCGAGCACCCGCTGGTGTGGACCCGGCGCAGTGGCCGCAAGTCACTGCTCATCGGCGCGACGGCGGGCGAGATCGTGGGCAGGCCCGCGGACGAGGGCCGCAAGCTGCTCGACCGGCTCCTCGACCACGCGACCCGGCCGGAGTTCACCCTGCGCCACCGCTGGCGCCAGGGCGACCTCGTCATCTGGGACAACACCGGGATGCTGCACCGCGCGCTGCCCTACGGACAGGCGTCTTCCCGGCTGATGCACCGCACCTCGCTGCTGGGCGAGGAGGCGGTGGCATGAGCGAGCGGCGTATCGCCCTGGTCACGGGCGG
The DNA here is from genome assembly GCF_040643775.1 of Streptomyces sp. NPDC047081. Classification (NCBI taxonomy): domain Bacteria; kingdom Bacillati; phylum Actinomycetota; class Actinomycetes; order Kitasatosporales; family Streptomycetaceae; genus Streptomyces; species Streptomyces sp. NPDC047081. Next base: position 115,662 of record NZ_JBEYUY010000004.1, read on the forward strand.
CGGTTCGGGCATCGGGCGCGGGATCGCGCAGCGGCTGGCGGAGGACGGCTTCGCCACCGCCGTACTCGATCTGAACGGGGAGGCGGCCGAGCGGGTCGCCGCGGAGTCACGGGAGAAGGGACACGAGGCAGTCGCCTTCGGGGGCGTCGACGTGTCCGACCGAGCGCAGGTCAATGACGCGGTACAGCGGGTGCGGGAGACACTGGGCGGGCCTGTGCTGGTGCTCGTGAACAACGCCGGGGTCAGTGACGTCGGGCGGTTCCTGAAGATCAGCGACGAGACGTGGAACCGGGTCATGGCCGTGAACCTCGACGGGCCGTTCTATCTCTGCCAGGCGGTCGTTCCCGACATGCGGGAAGCGGGCTGGGGCCGGATCGTGAACATCTCCTCGTCGAGCACGCACTCGGGACAGCCGTTCATGGCGGCCTACGTCGCCTCGAAGTCGGGGCTCGTGGGGCTCACCAAGTCCCTCGCGCTGGAGCTCGGTCCGGACGGGATCACAGTGAACACCATTCCGCCGGGCTTCATCGACACCCCGATGCTGCGCGACTCGGAGGAGCGCGGGCTGCTCGGCGGCTCGGTGGACCATCACGCGGAGCTGACGCCGGTACGGCGGCCGGGGCGGCCCGAGGACATCGCGGCCGCCTGCTCGTTCCTGGTGTCGGAGGAGGCCGGGTACATCACCGGGCAGGTGATCGGGGTCAACGGGGGCCGGAACACCTGAGCGGGGCCCAAGGGACCGGGCGCTCGTGCGGTCCCGCGGGTGGGCGCCCGGCCCGCCCGCACGTCACCGCCCGCTGGCCCCGCGGTTCATCACGCGGTCCGCCGCCTCCCAGTGCGCGTCCGCCGCCCACAGGCGGGCGAAGGCCCGTACCGCCTCGTCCGCCGAAGTGCCCTCGTCCACCACGCGCTTGATCTCCGCCGCCGGGCCGGTGGCGAGGGCCCGGGCGAGGGAGCGCCACTCCTCCTCGAAGGCGGCCCGCGGCACGACCCGGTCGACCAGTCCGAGGCGCTGCGCCTCGGCCGCGTCGAGCACGGTGCCCGTGCCCGCGAGCATGAGCGCCCGGCCGCGTCCGACGAGGGCCGCGAGCCGTTCGGCGCCGCCCCAGGCGGGCATGATCGCGAGGGTCACCTGGTTGAAGCCGATCCTGATGTCGTCGGCGGCGACCCGGATGTCGGCGGCGACGGCGACCTCGGCCCCGCCGCCCAGGGCATGGCCGTTGAGGGCGGCGATCACGGGCGCCGGGAAGGCCGCGATGCGGTCGCAGATGCCCCGCATCCGCCGGGCCATCGCCGCCGCGTCCTCCTCGGTGCGGATCGCGGCGAGTTCCTTGAGGTCTCCGCCGGAGACGAACGCCCGGTCGCCCGCTCCCCGGATCACCAGCGCCCGGGCGCCGGCCGCCGCGTCGAGCGCCTTCTCCAGCTCGTCCATCGTGGCGAGCGAGATGGCGTTGCGGGCGTGGGGGCGGTCGATCGTGAGGACGGCCAGGCCGTCTTCCTGCGCCAGGTCGATCACTCGATTACCCCCACGATCAGTCGATTGTCCCCGAGGGATATTGGCATTCTCCGATTCGGAGAATAGCGTATGCGCCGCTGGTCGCCGCAAGCCTCAGGCTCCGCAGAGCCGCCGAACCGGAGGTAGCCGCAGATGCGAAAGATCCCCGCCGAGCTGGTCGAGCGCTACGAAGCGGAGGGCTGGTGGACGCGGGACACGATCGGTGACCTGCTGGCCCGGGGGCTGGCCGGGGCACCGGAGGTCGAGTTCCGGGTGCACTCGTCGGTACGGCCGTGGTCCGGGACCTTCCGGGACGTCGAGGGCGTCGCGCGCAGGCTCGCGGGCGGGCTGCGCGAGCGGGGCGTGGGTCCCGGTGACACGGTCGCCTTCCAGCTGCCCAACTGGATGGAGGCGGCCGCGGTGTTCTGGGCCTCGGCCCTGCTGGGGGCGGCGGTCGTGCCGATCGTCCACTTCTACGGGCGCAAGGAGGTCGGCTACATCCTCGACGCGGTCCGGCCGAGCGTGTTCGTGGCCGCCGAGCGGTTCGGGCGGCTGGAGTTCCAATCGGACCTGTGCACGGAGGTGCCGATCGTGGGCGTGGTGGGGCGGGACGCGCCCCACCGGCAGCGCTTCGACGACCTGTTGGGCGACGAACCCCTCACCGGCGTCCTCCCGGCCGACCCGACCGGCCCCGCCCTGATCGCCTTCACCTCCGGTACGACCCGTGACCCCAAGGGCGTCGTCCACAGCCACCAGACGCTCGGCCACGAGACCCGCCAACTCGCCGCGAGCTACCCGCCCGACCGCGGCAAACAGCTCACCGCCGCGCCGGTCGGCCACTTCATCGGCATGGTGAACGCCTTCCTGATCCCGGTCCTGGAGGGCACGCCCGTCAACCTCACCGACGTGTGGGACCCGGCCCAGGCCCTCAGACTCATGTCGGCGCACGAGCTCCACATCGGCGGGGGCGCCCCGTACTACCTGACGAGCCTGCTCGACCACCCCGACTTCAGGGACAGCCACCTGCGCCACATGCGGCACGCCGGGCTGGGCGGTTCGTCGGTCCCGGCCGCCGTCACCACCCGACTGGCGGGCCTCGGTATCCACGTCTTCCGGGCGTACGGCAGCACCGAGCACCCCTCGATCACCTCCTCCCGGCACACCGCGCCCGAGCCCAAGCGGCTGTTCACGGACGGGGACGCGCTGCCGGGCGTGGAGATACGGCTGGCCGAGGACGGCGAGATCCTCAGCCGCGGCCCGGACCTCTGCCTCGGCTACACCGATCCGGCCCTGACGGAGCGGGCGTTCGACGAGGACGGCTGGTACCGCACCGGCGACATCGGGGAGCTGGACGAGGACGGCTATCTGACCATCACCGGCCGCAAGTCGGACATGATCATCCGAGGCGGCGAGAACATCAGCGCGGTCGAGGTCGAGGAGATCCTGCTGGGCATGGCGGGCGTGGCGGAGGCCGCGGTCGTCGCCGCGCCCGACCCGCGGCTCGGCGAACACGCGGCCGGCTTCCTGCGGATGCTGCCCGGGCACGCCCTGCCCACCCTCGACGAGATGCGGGCCCACTTCGAACGGGCGGGCCTGGCCCGGCAGAAGTGGCCCGAGGAGTTGCACCAGGTCGAGGACTTCCCGCGGACCGCGAGCGGCAAGGTGCAGAAGTTCCGTCTCCGTCAGGACATTGCCGTACGCAAGTGATGAGAATATGATTCTCCCAAATCGCAAAGGAGGGTCTCATGTCTTCGCGTGCGCTGCCGTATCCGCTCTTCGACGCGGACAACCACCTCTACGAGACAGAGGAGGCGCTGACCAAGTTCCTGCCGAAGCAGTACGCGGGAGCGATCGAGTACGTGCAGGTGCGCGGTCGTACGAAGATCGCGATTCTCGGTCAGATCAGCGACTACATCCCGAACCCCACCTTCGAGGTGGTCGCCCGGCCCGGCGCCATGGAGGAGTACTTCCGCGTCGGCAACCCGGACGGCAAGTCCCGCCGGGAGATCTTCGGCGAGCCGATGCGCTCGATCCCCGCCTTCCGTGAACCGGGGCCGCGCCTGGAGCTGCTGGACGAGCTCGGCGTGCAGCGCACGCTGATGTTCCCGACGCTGGCGAGCCTCATCGAGGAGCGGATGCGGCACCATCCGGAGCTCATCCACGCCGTCATCCACTCGCTGAACGAGTGGCTGCACGAGACCTGGTCCTTCAACTACAAGGACCGCATCCTCACCACCCCGGTGATCACCCTGCCGATCGTCGAGAAGGCGATCGCGGAGCTCGACTGGGCGGTGGAGCGCGGGGCCAGGGCCATCCTCGTGCGGCCCGCGCCGGTTCCCGGGTACGGCGGCTCGCGGTCGTTCGCGCTGCCGGAGTTCGACCCGTTCTGGAAGCGCGTCGTCGAGACGGGCGTCCTGGTCGCGATGCACTCCTCCGACAGCGGGTACTCCCGGTACGCCAACGACTGGGAGGGCAGCTCCGGCGAGATGCTGCCGTTCAAGTCCAACGCCTTCCGGCAGATCAACGAGTGGCGGCCGATCCAGGACGCGGTGGCCTCCTGGGTGTGCCACGGCGCGCTGTTCCGCTTCCCCGAGCTGAAGATCGCGCTGATCGAGAACGGCTCGTCGTGGGTGGCGCCGCTGCTCGACCAACTCGCCGACGCCTACAAGAAGATGCCGGAGCAGTTCCTCGGCAACCCCGTGGAGGCGGTCAAGAACAGCATTCACGTCAGCCCGTTCTACGAGGACAACCTGAGCGACCTGGTCGACCTGGTCGGCGTGGACCGGGTGCTGTTCGGCTCGGACTACCCGCACCCCGAGGGTCTCGCCCAGCCGACCTCGTACGTCGACGCCATCCAGGACCTGAGCCAGGCCGACCAGGCGAAGATCATGGGCGGCAACCTGTCCCGGCTGATCCCCGCATGAAGTGGGACACCATCCCCCGGATGGTGCTGAGCGCGGCCGACCGCTTCGGAGACGCCGAAGCGGTCGTCGACGGCGAACTGCGCCTGTCCTTCGCCCAACTCGTGGAGCGGGTACGGGTGGCCGCGGGCGCGTTCGCCGAGTCGGGGGTCGGCAAGGGTGACCGGGTGGCGATCTGGGCGCCGAACTCGGCCGAGTGGATCGTGGCCGCGTTCGGGCTGCTGACCGCGGGCGGGGTGCTGGTGCCGGTCAACACCCGGTTCAAGGCGGACGAGGCGCACGACATCGTCACGCGCAGCGGCGCCAAGGCGGTCCTCGTCCAACAGGGCTTTCTGGGGCTGGAGTTCACGGGCCCGCCGGGCATTCCGGTGATCGACCTCAAGTCCGGCTTCCTGGCGAGCGGTTCGCCGTTCGAGCGCGAGGTCGACGGCGACGACGTCGCCGACATCGTGTTCACCTCGGGCACCACCGGCCGTCCCAAGGGCGTCCTGATGACGCACGCGCAGACGCTCCGGCTGTATGCGGAGTGGTGCGACCTGGCCGATCTGCGGGAGGGCGACCGCTACTTGATCGTCAACCCGTTCTTCCACATCTTCGGCTACAAGGCGGGCGTCATCACCTCCCTGATCCGGGGCGCCACGATCCTGCCCGTGCCGGTCTTCGAGGTGGACCGGGTGCTGGACCTGGTCGAGCGCGAGCGGGTGACGATGCTGCCCGGGCCGCCGACGCTCTACCACTCGCTCCTGGAGGCGCAGGCGAAGGGCGGCCGGGACCTGTCCTCGCTGCGGTCGGCGGTGACCGGCGCCGCGGACATCCCGGTCGAGCTGATCCGCCGTATCCGCGAGGAACTCCCCTTCCGGTCGATCATGACGGGTTACGGCCTGTCCGAGGCCGGCACCGTGACCGCGTCCCGCCCGGGCGACTCCTTCGAGGACATCGCCACCACCGTCGGCACCCCCTGCGAGGGCGTCGAGGTGAGCATCGCCGACGACGGCGAGGTGCTCGTGCGCGGCTACACCGTGATGCGCGGCTACCTCGACGACCCGGAGGCGACCGCCGAGGCGATCGACGCGGACGGCCGGCTGCACACCGGTGACCTCGGAACCCTCGACGGGCGCGGCCACTTGAGGATCGTGGGCCGCAAGAAGGACATGTTCCTGGTCGGCGGCTTCAACGCCTACCCGGCCGAGATCGAGGGCTTCCTGCTCAAGCACCCGGCCGTGGCGCAGGTCGCGGTCATCGGGGTGCCGGACGAGCGGATGGGCCAGGTCGGCAAGGCCTTCGTCGTACGGCACGGCCCGGTGACCGAGGGGGAACTGATCGCCTGGAGCCGCGAGCGCATGGCCGGGTTCAAAGTGCCGCGATCCGTGGAGTTCCGTGAGGAATTGCCGCTCAACGCCACGGGCAAAGTGATGAAGGACCAACTGCGATGAGGACGACGGGGGCGGCCACCACGCCCCCGCAGGCGAACGGAGACCTCCCGTGATGACGACGAACCCCGCTGCCGATGTTCCGGCGGACGTGTCACTCGACCGGATCGAGCGCCTCGACGAGGAGATCATCGCGCTCCTCGCCCAGCGCCGCGCGATGGCCCAGGGTCTCCCGCACCCCGCCCGCGCCCGCGCCGCCGATCCGGCCTTCGCGGAGACGGTACGGGGCATAACCGGCCGGTACCGCAAGGAACTGGGCGGTGCCGGTGAACTCGTCGCCCGCGCCGTCATGGTGCTGTGCGACCCCAGCAGGGAGTCCTGACCGGCCGCGGCCACACACACCGAGGAAGCCCACGCCCGCCCCGGCGTGGGCTTCCCTGCTGCACGGCGGGCGCATTGGTGCGTACAAAGGTCCATGGGTTGCTCCGCTGTCGTCCAAGACACATCCGCGCAGTGCGCCAGAACACAGGTCACCACGGCCGGTGAGCCGTTGACGGGCCCGCGTATTTGGCCGTACAAATCTGGGAAAGGTCGTACGACGGCCCGGCACCGAATCCGTGGAGGGGACCCTTGACCGTCGCCCGAGCCCTCGCCGAGTGGGCCCACGGCTTCCGCGCGACGCCGGAAGACCTGGCGCTCGCGGACCGGGCGCTGGCCGACACCCTCTCCGTCGCGCTGGCCGCGCGGACGCACCCGCTTCGGGGTGTCGCCGCTGCCCTGCCGGACGCGGCCCGCTGGGCTGCGATGGCCCATGTGCTCGACTTCGACGACCTGCACACCGACACCACCACCCACATCTCCGTGGTCACCGTCCCCGCCGTGCTGGCCGTGGGTGGGGACGCCCGTGCCTATCTGGCGGGCGCCGGGGTCATGGCCCGGCTCGGGGCGATGCTCGGCTGGGACCACTACGCGGCCGGCTGGCACGCGACCTGCACGGCGGGCGCCCCGGCCGCCGCCGTCGCGGCCGGGGTCGCGCTCGGCCTCGACGCGGAGGGCCTCGCCACGGCGATGGCGCTCGCCGTGCCCGCCGCCGGTGGCGTGCAGGCGGCCTTCGGCACGCACGGCAAGTCGCTCCAGGTCGGCTTCGCGGCGGAGGCGGGCGTGCGGGCCGCGCGGCTGGCGCGTGCGGGGGCCGGCGCGGAACCGGGGGCGCTGGATGCCTGGCTGGAGCTGGTCGGCGGGACACCCGCCACGGACTTCCCCACCGAGCCCGCGATCCCGGGCGGCCTGGCGGTCAAGCTGTTCCCCTGCTGTTATGCCATGCAGCGCCCGATCGCCGCCCTGCGCGCGGTGCGCGACCAGGTGCGCGGCGAGATCACCGGGGTCACGGTCACGACACCCGCAGGGACGGTTCAGCCGCTCGTCCACGACCGGCCGTCGACCGGTCTGGAGGGCAAGTTCTCGCTGCCGTACGCGGTCGCCGCGGCGCTGCTCGACGACTATCCCGGCTTCGACAGCTTCACCGACGCGGCGGTACGGCGGCCCGAGGCGCAGAAGCTCGTCGACCTCGTGCGCGTCCAACTGCTGCCGGGCGAGGTCGGCTCCCTGCTGGACGGCCAGGTCGCCGTACGCATCGAACTCGCCGACGGGAGCGAGGTCTACACCGAGCTGGCGGTGCCGCCCGGCGCGCCCGAACGGCCGCTGTCCACCGGGGACTTGAGCGCCAAGGCCGCCGCCTGCGGCCGTGACGTGCCGGCACTGCTGGACGGGCTGACGTGGACGGGCGCACGTGACCTGCTGCGGCGGCAGTTCCCGTATGAGGCCGAGGAGGCATGACCGTGCAGCAGCTCCCCCTGTCCGGGATCACCGTGGTCAGCCTCGAACAGGCCGTGGCCGCCCCCTACGCCACCCGGCAGCTCGCCGACCTCGGCGCCCGCGTGATCAAGGTGGAGCGGCCGGGCGAGGGCGACTTCGCGCGCCGGTACGACACGACCGTGCACGGCCACTCCAGCTACTTCGTCTGGCTCAACCGGTCCAAGGAGTCCCTCACCCTGGACCTCAAGGACCCGCGCGGCATGGAGATCCTGCACCAACTCCTCGACGGCGCCGACGTGTTCGTGCAGAACCTCGCGCCGGGCGCCGCCGACCGGCTCGGCCTCGGCACCGACGCGCTGACCGACCGCTACCCGCGGCTGATCCCGTGCACGATCTCCGGATACGGCACGACCGGGCCCTGGGCCGACCGGAAGTCGTACGACCTGCTGGTGCAGTGCCAGACCGGCCTGGTCTCGCTGACCGGCACGGCCGACGAGACCGCCCGGGTCGGCATCTCGGTCGCCGACATCGCCGCCGGGATGTACGCGTACAGCGGGATCCTGACCGCCCTGTACACCCGCGCCACCACCGGCCGGGCGCACCCGGTGGAGGTCTCCCTCTTCGAGGCGCTGGCCGAGTGGATGGGCCAGCCCGCCAACTACACCCGGTACGGCGGCAGTCAGCCCGCCCGCCTCGGCACCCAGCACGCGACCATCGCCCCGTACGGCGCCTACCCCACCGCCGACGGCAAGCAGGTGCTGTTCTCCATCCAGAACGAGCGCGAATGGGCGGCCCTGTGCCGGGAGTTCCTCGGTCGGCCGGAGCTGGTGGCCGATCCACGCTTCGCCACCGGCTCCCAACGCGTCGCCCACCGCGCGGAGTTGAACGCGATCGTCGCCGAGCGTCTCGCCCGCTCCGACGCCGAGGAGATCCTCAAGGACCTGGAGGAGATCGGCGTCGCGGGCGCCGGAGTCAACGACGTCGCCGCGTTCCTCGACCACCCGGTGCTGGCCGCGCGCGGGCGCTGGCAGGAGGTGGCGGTGCCCGGTGCCACGGTCCAGGCGCTGCTGCCGCCGGCCGACCTCGCGGGAGTGCCGGCCCGTATGGATCCCGTGCCGGACGTGGGCGAGCACACCGAGGCGATCCTCACCGGACTGGGCCGTACCCGCGACGACATCGAGGCGCTGCGCGCCGACGCCGTCATCTGACCACCACCGACCGGGAGTTGCGTGCGATGAGTGTCCTGGACATCCTCTCCTACGACGAGCGGCTCGTCGTACGGACCGTGCGCGAGTTCGTCGACAAGGACGTCAGGCCGGTCGTCCAGGAGCTGGAGCACGCCAACACCTACCCCGAGCACCTCATCGAGCGGATGAAGGAACTCGGCGTCTACGGACTCGCGATCCCCGAGGAGTTCGGCGGCAACCCCGTCTCCACACCCTGCTTCGTACTGGTCACCGAGGAGCTCGCGCGCGGCTGGATGAGCCTGGCCGGGGCGATGGGCGGGCACACCGTCGTCGCCAAACTCCTTCTGCTGTACGGCACTCGGGAGCAGAAGGAGCGCTATCTGCCGAGGCTCGCGACCGGTGAGGTCCGGGCGACGATGGCGCTGACCGAGCCGGGCGGCGGTTCGGATCTACAGGCCATGACGACCGTCGCGCGCCGCGAGGGCGGCGAGTACGTCGTGAACGGGGCGAAGACCTGGATCACCAACTCGCGCCGCGCCGGGCTGATCGCGCTGCTGTGCAAGACCGACCCGGCGGCCGAGCCCCGCCATGCGGGCGTCTCCGTGCTGCTGGCCGAACACGGACCGGGCCTGGTCGTCTCCCGCGACCTGCCCAAGCTCGGCTACAAGGGCGTGGAGAGCTGTGAGCTGTCCTTCGAGGACTACCGCGTACCGGTCGACGCGCTGCTGGGCGGCACGGAGGGCCAGGGCTTCGCCCAGATGATGAAGGGGCTGGAGACCGGGCGGCTCCAGGTCGCCGCCCGGGCCCTGGGTGTCGGCCGTGCGGCCCTCGACGACTCGCTGCGCTACGCCCAGCAGCGCGAGAGCTTCGGCAAGCCGATCTGGCGCCACCAGGCCATCGGCAACTACCTCGCCGACATGGCGACCAAGCTCACCGCAGCCCGTCAACTCGCGCTGTACGCGGCCCGCGAGGCCGACGCCGGGCGCCGGGTCGACATGGAGGCCGGCATGGCCAAGCTGTTCGCCTCGGAGACGGCGATGGAGATCGCGCTCAACGCCGTCCGCATTCACGGCGGTTACGGCTACTCGACCGAGTTCGACGTCGAGCGGTACTTCCGGGACGCGCCGCTGATGATCGTCGGCGAGGGCACCAACGAGATCCAACGGAACGTGATCGCGGCCCAGTTGGTGGCAAGAGGCGGTCTCGATGCCTGAACAGACACAGCGGGAGAGCACGTACCTCCGGCTCGCCCGGGAGCTGCGCGCTGCGATCCTGCGGCAGGACTACCCGGACGGGGTGCGGCTGCCGACCGAGGCCGAGCTGGCCGAGCAGTACGCGGTGAGCCGGCAGACCGTGCGGCGGGCGTTCCAGGACCTCGTCGCCGAGGGTCTGGTCTACCGGGTGCCGGGGCGCGGCACCTTCGCCACGCCCCGCGAGGAACAGTACCTACGGCAGTTCGGTTCGGTGGACGACCTCATGGGGCTGTCCATCGACACCCGCATGGACGTCGTCACCCCGCTGCACCGGCGGGTCGACGTCGACGCGGCGGGGCGGCTCGGCCTGCACACGGACCGGGTGCACAAGCTGGCCTTCCTGCGGCTGCACGAGGACGTGGCGTTCTGCCACACGTCGGTGTGGCTGCCGCCCACGGTCGGCCGGCTCCTCGAATCCGTCCAGGAGTTGATGCTGCCCGGCACACCCAACGCCTTCACCGTCATCGGGCTCCTCGACCAGCGGCTGCCCGAGCCGATCGCCGAGGCCGAGCAGAGCATCACCGTGGCCGAGGCCACGCCTGAGCTCGCCAAACACCTGGGCTGCGAACCGGGGCGTGCGCTGCTGCGTATCGACCGTGTCTACCAGACGGTCACCGGACAGCTCGTCGAGCTGGCCATCAGTCACTTCCTGCCCGAGCACTACTCGTATCGCGTGCGGCTGCGGCGCAGCGGCCAGTGATTTCCATGAACACATGTAAGGAGAAAGAGTCTTGAGCCTGAGGATCGTTGTCACTGTGAAGTACGTGCCCGACGCCACTGGCGACCGGCACTTCGCCGATGACCTGACCGTCGACCGGGACGACGTGGACGGTCTGCTCTCCGAACTCGACGAATACGCGGTCGAGCAGGCGCTGCAGATCTCCGAGAACTCCGACGACGACGTCGAGGTCACGGTGCTGACCGTCGGCCCGGAGGACGCCAAGGACGCGCTGCGCAAGGCGCTGTCGATGGGCGCCGACAAGGCGATCCACGTCGAGGACGACGACCTGCACGGCACGGACGCGATCGGCACCTCGCTGGTGCTGGCGAAGGCGATCGAGAAGGCCGGCTTCGACCTGGTGGTCTCCGGCATGGCCTCCACGGACGGTACTGCGGGTATCGTGCCGGCGCTGCTGGCGGAGCGGCTGGGGGTGCCGCAGGTGACCCTGCTGTCCGAGGTGAGCGTGGAGGACGGCACCGTGAAGGGCCGCCGGGACGGGGATGCCGCGTCCGAGCAGCTGGAGGCGCAGCTTCCGGCGGTGGTGTCGGTGACCGACCAGTCGGGTGAGGCACGCTACCCGTCCTTCAAGGGCATCATGGCCGCCAAGAAGAAGCCGGTTCAGTCCTGGGACCTGTCCGACCTGGAGATCGACGCGGAAGAGGTCGGTCTCGAAGGTGCTTACACCGCCGTGGATTCCGCTGCGGCACGTCCGGCCCGTACCGCCGGGACGATCGTCAAGGACGAGGGCGAGGGCGGCAAGCAGCTCGCCGAGTTCCTCGCGAGCCAGAAGTTCATCTGATCCAACACGGCTTGATTCCACAGGAGTTGCTTTTTCATGGCTGAAGTTCTCGTCTACGTCGATCACGTGGACGGTGCCGTCCGCAAGCCCACCCTGGAGCTGCTGACGCTCGCCCGCCGGATCGGTTCGCCGGTTGCTGTGGCGTTGGGTGCCGGTGCTCAGGAGACGGCCACCGTGCTCGGCGAGCACGGCGCGGTCAAGGTCCTCACGCACGAGGCCGCCGAGTACGCCGACTACCTGGTCGTCCCGAAGGTCGACGCCCTGCAGGCCGCCGTCGAGCAGGTGTCCCCGGCCGCCGTCCTCGTGCCGTCCTCCGCGGAGGGCAAGGAGATCGCCGCCCGCCTCGCGCTGCGCATCGGCTCCGGCATCATCACCGACGCCGTCGACCTCGAAGCCGGCGACGAGGGCCCGGTGGCCACCCAGTCGGTGTTCGCCGCCTCCTTCACCACCAAGACCCGGGTCTCCCAGGGCACCCCGGTCATCACCGTCAAGCCCAACAGCGCCGCCGTCGAGGCCGCCCCGGCCGCCGGCACGGTCGAGGCCCTGACCGTGTCCTTCTCCGCGGCGGCGACCGGCACCAAGGTCACCGCCCGTACCCCGCGCGAGTCGACCGGGCGTCCGGAGCTGACCGAGGCCGCGATCGTGGTCTCCGGCGGCCGCGGCGTCAACGGCTCCGAGAACTTCGCCATCATCGAGGCCCTCGCCGACTCCCTCGGCGCGGCCGTCGGCGCCTCCCGGGCCGCGGTGGACGCGGGCTGGTACCCGCACACCAACCAGGTCGGCCAGACCGGCAAGAGCGTCTCGCCGCAGCTGTACATCGCCAACGGCATCTCCGGCGCCATCCAGCACCGCGCCGGCATGCAGACCTCGAAGACCATCGTCGCGGTCAACAAGGACGCCGAGGCCCCGATCTTCGACCTCGTCGACTACGGCGTCGTCGGCGACCTCTTCGACGTCGTCCCCCAGCTCACCGAAGAGATCAACACCCGCAAGGGATAGGCGTGTTGCCGGGCTGCTCAGTACGACCTGGGCAGCCCCAGCACATGCTGGGACACGTAGTTCAGCACCATCTCCTGGCTGATCGGCGCCAGCCGCAGCAGCCGTGACTCGCGGAAGTACCGCTCCACGTGGTACTCGCGGGCGTACCCCATGCCGCCCAGTGTCTGCACGGCCCGGTCCGCGGCCTGGAAACCGGCGTCGGCGCACAGGAACTTGGCCATGTTGGCCTCGCGGCCGCACTCCAGCCCCCGGTCGTAGCGCCAGGCGGCGTTGCGGGCCATCAGGCGGGCGGCGTCGAGGCGGGTGAGGGCCTCGGCGAGCGGGAAGGCGATGCCCTGGTTCTGGCCGATGGGGCGGCCGAAGACGACCCGGTCGCGGGCGTAGCGGGTGGCCGCGTCCAGGGCCGCCCGGCCCAGGCCCAGCGCCTCGTGGGCCAGGAGGATGCGCTCGGGGTTGAGGCCGTCGAGGAGGTAGCGGAAGCCCTCGCCCTCCTCGCCGATCCGGGCGCTCGCCGGGACGCGCAGGCCGTCGATGAAGATCTGGTTCGAAGCGACGGCGTTGCGGCCCATCTTGGGGATCGGCCGGATGTCCATGGCGGTGCGGTCGATGTCGACCAGGAAGACCGAGATGCCCTTGGTGGGCTTGTCGACCTGGTCACGGGGGGTCGTACGGGCGAGGAGGACCATCTTCTGGGAGTCGCCGGCCTTGGTGATCCAGATCTTGCGGCCGTCGATGACGTAGTGGTCGCCGTCACGGCGGGCGAAGGTGGAAATGCTGGTGGTGTCGGTGCCGGCGTCGGGCTCGGTGACACCGAAGCAGACGTGCAGGTCGCCGGAGGCGGCGTGCGGGAGGACCTCGCGGCGCAGCTCCTCGCTGCCGTGCCGGGCCAGGACGTTGAGGCCGAAGATGGTCAGGTGCATGGTGCTGCAGCCGTTCATGCCGGCACCGGAGGCGGCGACCTCCTCCAGCAGGAGCGAGGCCTCCAGGACGCCGAGTCCGCCGCCGCCGTACTCCTCGGGGACGGCGATGCCCAGCCAGCCGGCCTTGGCGAAGGTGTCGTAGAAGCTCCACGGGAACTCGGCCTTCTCGTCCTGTTCGGCCCAGTACTCGGGGCCGAAGGAGGCGGCCAGCTCGCGCACACCCTTGCGGATGTCCTCCTGCTGCTCGGTCAACTCGAAGTCCACGAAGCCTCCTGCAGCACAGTCCTGCACGACTCTGGAGAATGACGTTTTCCCATAGGTAGAATATCGTTCGCCGTCGGGGAGCGGAAGGAAGGGGTCGGCGTGAACATCGCGATGCTGCTCGACATGGCCGTGGCGGGCGATCCGGACCGGGTGGCGATCGGGTCGCGCCGGTCGGGAACGACCTGTGCCGAGCTGCGTCGTACGGCGGCGGGGGTCGCGGGCGTCGTACACCGGGCCGGAGCACGGGAGTTGGTGTTCGCCGGGGTCAACGGTCCTGTGTTTCCGTTGCTGTTGTTCGGGGCCGCGCTGGCGGGGGTGCCGCTGGTTCCCGTCAACTACCGCCTCTCCGCAGAGGCGTTGACGGGCCTGCTGCAGCACACCGAGAAGCCGCTGGTCGTGGCGGACGAGCCGTTCGCGGAGGTGTTCACCGCGGCCGGGCTCGACGTGCGTACGCCCGAGGAGCTGCTGGCCGAGGGGCGGGCCGCGGAGCCCGCCGAGGGGCTGGAAGGTTCCGCGGACGATCCCGCCGTGCTGCTGTTCACCAGCGGGACGACGGCGGCGCCCAAGGCGGCCGTGCTGCGGCACCGGCACCTGACCAGTTACGTCCTGCAGACGGTCGAGTTCGGCTCCGCCGACCCGGACGACACGGTCCTGGCCTGCGTGCCGCCGTACCACGTGGCGGGCGTCGGCTCGGTGCTGAGCAACCTCTACGCCGGGCGGCGCATGGTGCATCTCGGCACCTTCGAGGCGGGCGCCTGGCTGGAGCTGGTGCGCGCCGAGGGCGTCACGTCGGCGATGGTGGTGCCGACCATGCTGGCCCGCGTCGTGGAGCATCTGGCGGGACGGCCGGCCGAGGTGCCGACGTTGCGGGCGCTGGCCTACGGCGGTGCGCGGATGCCGCGGACCGTGTTGGAGGCGGCGCTGCGGGCATTTCCCGGCACCGGGTTCACCAACGCGTACGGCCTGACCGAGACGAGTTCGACCATCGCCCTGCTGGGTCCCGACGACCACCGGGCGGCGCTCTCGTCCGACAACCCCTCCGTGCGGGCCCGGCTGGGCTCGGCCGGGCGGATGGTCCCAGGCGTCGAGGCCCAGATCCGGGACGCGGCGGGGGCTGCGATGCCCACCGGCGTTCCCGGTGAACTGTGGGTGCGAGGACCTCAGGTGTCCGGCGAGTACAAGGGCGCGGCAGCACTGCTGGACGCGGACGGCTGGTTCCACACCCGCGATCTGGCCCACTTCGACGACGAGGGCTATCTGTTCATCGCCGGGCGGGCCGACGACACGATCATCCGCGGCGGGGAGAACATCGCCCCCGCGGAGGTGGAGGACGTGTTGCTGCGGCATGCCGCGGTGCGCGAGGTCGCGGTGGTGGGGGTGCCGGACGAGGAGTGGGGCGAGCGGATCGCCGCGTTCGTGGTCACCCACGAGGGGAGCGCCGTGGACGCCGAGTCGCTGCGCGGCTGGGTGCGCGGTCATCTGCGCGGTTCCAAGACGCCGGACGTGGTCGTCTTCCGGGACGAACTGCCGTACACGCCGACGGGAAAGCTGCTGCGGCGCGAGCTGCTGACGACGATACGGAAAGGCTGACGTGCGTGACGTCCTTCGCGGAGCTTCATGATCTGACGGGCAAGGTGGCGGTGGTCACCGGCGGTTCGCGCGGTATCGGGCGGGCCATCGTGCAGACGCTGGCCGAGGCCGGCGCGGATGTGGTGATCGCCTCGCGGAAGGCGGAGGCGTGCGCGGCGGCGGCCGAGGAGGTACGTGCGTCGACGGGGCGGCGGGCGGTGGGCATCGCCTGTCATGTCGGCCACTGGGGGGACTGCGAGCGGCTGGTCGCGGAGACGGTGGAGCGGCTCGGCGAGCTGGACGTGCTGGTCAACAACGCGGGCATGTCGCCGACTTACGAGAGTCTCGACGCGGTGAGCGAGGAGCTCTACGACAAGACACTCGCGGTGAACCTCAAGGGCCCGTTCCGCCTGGCGGTCCTCGCGGCCAAGCACATGGCGGACCACGGCGGCGGCTCGATCATCAACATCGGCACGGCGGGTTCCCTGATGGCCAGCGTCCACGAACTCCCGTACGCCTGCGCGAAGGCGGGCCTGAACGCCCTGACGGTCGGCCTGGCGGAGGCGTACGCGCCGAAGGTCCGCGTCAACGCCATCCTCCCGGGTCCTGTTCTGACGGACGCTCACAAGGCTTGGGCCTCCGAGGACTTCGACACGTCTTTCGTGCCACTGGGCCGCCTCGGCGTACCGGACGACGTGGCCCCACTGGCGCTGCACTTCGCCAGTGCCGCGTCCAGCTACACGACCGGCGCCATCGTCCGGGTGGACGGCGGGATCACGCGCAAGGTGTGAGCACGCACGAAAGGGGCCCTCCTGCTGGAGGGCCCCTTTTCGGCTGTTCAGCCGGCCTCGTGCCGGTACACCTGTCCGCCCTTCATCACGAACCGCACGTCCTGCGTGACCCCGATGTCCGTCAGCGGGTCGCCGGGTACGGCGATGATGTCGGCCAGGAGGCCCGGTTCCAGGCGGGCGCGGTCGTCGGCGTCGATCAGGTCGGCGGCTACGACGGTCGCGGCGCGCAGCGCGTCGATCGGTCGCATGCCTCGGTCGACGAGGGCCAGCAGCTCCTTGGCGCCCCTGCCGTGCGGGATGGCGGGTGCGTCGGTGCCGAGGGCGACCTTGACGCCGCGCCGGATCGCGCGGGCGGTGGACTCGCGGGCGCGCGGGAAGACGTCCGCGGCCTTGGCCTGGAGTTCCGGGTCCGCGTGGGCGGTGTTCATGCCTTCGGTCAGATAGGTCGTCGCGACGAGGAACGTGCCGCGTTCGGCCATCAGGTCGAGGGTCGCGTCGCCGGCGAGGAAGCCGTGCTCGATGCAGTCGATGCCCGCCTCGACGGCCGCCCGGATCGCGCTGTCCCCCATGCAGTGCGCGGCGACCTTGACCCCGGCCCGGTGCGCCTCGTCCACGATGGCCCGCAGCTCCTCGTCCGAGTACTGCTGGGCGCCGGCCGGCCCGGTGTGCGACATGACCCCGTTGGAGGCGCACACCTTGATCACCCGGGCGCCATACTTGAGCTGGTAGCGGACCGCCTTGCGTACTTCGGCGATGCCGTTCGCGATGCCCTCCTCGACGGTGAGGGGCAGCACGTTCGGCGCGAACGCCTGGAACATCGTCGGGTCGAGGTGGCCGCCGGTGGGTGCGATGGCGTGTCCGGCGGGCACGATCCGCGGGCCGTCGACCCAGCCGAGGTCGATCGCCTTCTTCAGCGCCACGTCGAGGAGCACGCCCCCGGTCTGCACGAACAGACCGAGGTTGCGTACGGTCGTCCAGCCGTACCGGAGCGTGCGGCCGGCGTTGGCGACCGCGCGCAGGGTGCGTACGGCCGGGTCCTCCTGGACGGGGATGAGCGGACTGCGGTGGTCGGGGCCGCCCAGGAAGAGGTTGACCTCCATGTCCATCAGCCCGGGCAGGAGCGTCACGTCGCCGAGGTCGATCACCACCGCCTCGGAAGGGACCGTGGCCGGGCCGACCGCGGCGATGCGCTCGCCCTCGATCAACAGGTCGCCCGGCTCGACCAGTTCACCCTTGTCGATGTCGAGCATCCGGGCGGCACGGAGGTGGACGGGGGGTTGCGGGGCGCGGGGACGCGGCATCAGACGGCCGGTTCGAAGACGGCGTCGATGCTGGCCGCCCCCGTGTCGGGCACCTTGGGCTGACGCCAGGCCTCGACAGAGAACGCGACGGTGACCAGCGCGCAGAACAGCCACAGCAGGTGCTTGTCGGGTTCGGAGATGTCCGCCATGGAGACGCCCTGGAGGTACGCCGTGCCGTCCTTCAGCAGCGGGAACGCCGTGTCGTAGAAGGCGTCGAGCTCGTCCATGGTCGAGGCGATCCGCTTGGCGTAGCGGGCCTTCTCGGTGGGCACCGCCCAGTCGGCGAACGGCTCCAGGGCGGCGAACTCGGGGGGAAAGACAGTGGCCATGCTCGGGTCCTCCTAGGCCGTGCGCTGCTCGTGGTCGCGGACGTACTGGCGGGCGGTCTGGTGCAGATGGCGCAGCAGGACCTCCTGGTCGTTGAGCGGGAACTCCCCCACCGCCCGCGACTCGAGCATGGTCTGCGTCGCCTCCAGGGTGTTGCCGTCCTGCAGGCCGTACTCCTTGAACGACACGACGGCCAGCTCCTGCTGGAGCCGCTGGAAGGCGTTCTCCGGCGGCACGAAGTAGCAGGTCGCCTCGAAGACGTGCGTGTTGTACGAGGTCGGCCAGTAGTGGTACGTCAGCACCCAGTTGGGCCGCCAGATCAGCAGCATGAAGTTGGGGAAGAACACGAAGGAGTCCATGCCCCAGCGCTTGTCGCGGGTCGGGTTGATGGCCGGCGGCAGCTCCTCGGTTGACACGCCGATGTCCGGGAACTCCCAGGGCCCGAACAGGCCGCTGCGCAGGGCGCCTTCGATGGGCTTGACCATCGAGCGGTCGTGCGGCGGGGCGATGCCTCCCCAGGAGGAAACCATGCTGTGCGGGCCGTCGATGTCGTAGTGCAGCGCCTCGTACCCGTACTTCTGGATCTTGCGGGCCTCGTCGGAGACGTACTGGCCGGCGTGCAGGATCGGCGCGTGGTAGAACTCGGCGAACGCGTCGATGAACAGCTTCCAGTTGGCGCCGATCTCCGCCCGGTACTTGTGCGCCTGCGTCATCTTGTGGAACGGGTAGCCCTCGATGCCCTTGGCGAACTCGCCGAGATACTCCCGCAGCGGGGTGGTGTTCTCGTCGTCGAGGTTCACGAAGACGAACCCCTCCCAGACGTCGGTCTGTACGCCCTTGAGGCCGTACTTCGACTTGTCCAGGTCGAAGAACTCCTGCTCCTGCTGTACGAAGGTGAGCTTGCCCTCCAGGTCGTAGCGCCAGGCGTGGTACTTGCAGGTGAACTGGCGGCAGATGCCGCCGGTCTCCTCGCGCGGGAAGTCGTTCCACACCAGCTTGTTGCCGCGGTGCCGGCACACGTTGTGGAAGGCGCGCACCTCGTCGTCCATGCCGCGCACCACGACGATCGAGGTGCCCGCCGCGTCCAGCTCCTTGGTGAAGTAGCTGCCCCGCTTGGGGAGTTGTTCGACGCGGCCGACGTTCAGCCAGGTCCGCCGGAAGATCGCGTCCCGCTCCAGTTCGTAGTGCCCGGGTGAGATCGAGTCCTCGTACGACACCGGTTCCGTGCCGATCTTGAGGTGTTCGGTCCAGCTGCCCGCCTCGGGCTTCTTGAAGTGCGCCATGGGGTCTGGCCTCCAGTCGCTTGTACGGAGGGCACTCACGATAATCTCAGTCTCTCCGAATGAGAATGCTATTCTCACGGGAGATCGGCCGTCAAGGCGGCTGTCGCTCAGGAGCCGTGCACGAAGGGAAAGATCCGGGTGAAGTCGGCCCCGGGTTCGGCCTCGGCGAACCGCTCCCACAGGGCGCCGATCACCTCGCCGACCGACACCGGCCCGCCGCGCTCACCGGCCTCGCGCAGATAGAGCCGTACGTCCTTGTCCATCAGGGAGTTGGTGAAGCCTGCGGCGTAGCGGCCGGTCAGGACGTGCTGCGGGAACTTGTCGGCCGTCGCCGCGCTGCGGCCGCTGGACTCGTCGAGCACGGCGAGCATGGTGGCCATGTCGAGTCCGGCGGCGAGCCCGAAGGCGACGGCCTCGCTGGTGGCGGCGAGGGTGGTCGCGGACAGGAAGTTGTTGGCGAGCTTGAGGGCCTGGGCCATGCCCGGCCGGTCGCCGACCCGGCGGCGCCGGTCGCTGAGGCCCGCCAGCACCGGTTCGACGCGGGCGCAGGCCTCGTCGTCCCCGGCGTACATGACGGTGAGGGTGCGGGCGCGAGCCCCGGCGACACCACCGGACACGGGGGCGTCGACGTAGCCGACCTTGCCGTCGGCCAGGAGTTCGGCGACGGTCCGGGCCGCGCTCACGCCGATCGTGGAGGTGTCGACGACGTACCGGACTCGCCGGTCGGGGGCCTCCAGGACGGCACGGGCCACCTGCTCGGACGCGGTCCCGTCGGGGAGGCTGAGCACCAACACCTCGGCGCGGCGCGCGACTTCGGCGACCTCGGGGACGTGTACGGCGCCCGCGGGCGACCGCTGCGGACCGGTGACGTCGTGCGTGACGACCGTACGGCCTGCTCCCACGAGGTTGGCGGCGAGGACGCTGCCCATGTTGCCGAGCCCGACGAATCCGACGCTTTCGGCGCTCACTGCTCCCCCTCCCGCTCGGCACGCACGCTCTGCACGGCTCGCCGGGCCGCGCTGCCGGCGGGGACTCCGCAGTAGGCGGCGATCTGGAAGAGCAGTTCGTCGATCTCGGCGTCGGTGACGCCGGTGCGGGGTGTGGTGCCCGCGTGGATGCGGAACTCGTCCATGCGGCCGAGCGCGGCGGTCATCGCGAGCACCAGGAGGCTGCGGTCGCGGGGGCTGAGGGCGCCCTCGCGGGCCCAGACGCCCCAGGCCGTCGCGGTGAGGTAGTCCTGGAACTCGACGGCGGCGGGGGCGGGGTCGGCGGTCGCGGCGTCGACGTAGGCGTCGCCGAGGATCTTGCGGCGGACACCGCGCGCGGCGCGCAGCTCTTCGGTCTCTTCCATGGGTCTCCCTGGGTGGTCGGCCGTTGGCCTCACGTGGGCGAGAATGCCCCTCTCCAGCAGGCAAGCCAGCATTCCAGCACCGGGAGAATTGTGCTACCGTCCCTGATCGTCGGGGCGCTGACCGAGAGGGAGCCGAGCAGACCGTGGACGACTTCGAGGCGATCGATTTCTTCCGGGACGAGGCCCTCGTCGCGGATCCCTATCCCTACTTCGAAGCGCTGCGCGGACGGTGCCCGGTGCAGCGCGAGAACCATCACGACGTGATGATGGTGACGGGCTACGACGAAGCGGTGCAGGTCTACAACGACACCGACGCGTTCTCCGCCTGCATCTCGGTCACCGGCCCCTTCCCCGGGTTCCCGGTGCCCCTGGAGGGCGACGACGTCAGCGAGTTGATCGCGCTGCACCGCGACGAGCTGCCCATGAGCGACCAGTTGCCCACCATGGACCCGCCGGCGCACACCGACCACCGCGCGCTGCTGATGCGGCTGATCACTCCGAAGCGCCTCAAGGAGAACGAGGCGTCCATGTGGCACCTCGCGGACGGACTGCTGGACGACTATCTCGCCCCGGGCCAAGGGGAGTTCATCGGCGGGTTCGCCGGGCCCTTCACCCTGCTCGTCATCGCCGACCTGCTCGGGGTGCCCGAGGAGGACCGCCAGGAGTTCATGGACAAGCTCCAGCGACGGCCGCAGACCGAGGCCGGCATCGGCAGCACCGGCGACGACACACTGCACCACTCTCCGCTGGAGTACCTGTACGGCCGCTTCACCACGTACATCGAGGAGCGGCGGCGCGAGCCGCGCGAGGACGTGCTGACGGGCCTGGCGACCGCGACCTTCCCCGACGGATCCACCCCCGAGGTCATCGACGTCGTGCGTGTCGCCGCCAACCTCTTCGCCGCCGGCCAGGAGACCACCGTCCGGCTGCTGAGCTCCGCGCTCAGGATCCTCGCCGAACAGCCGGAACTGCAAAGCCTGTTGCGCACCGAGCGGGACCGCATCCCGAACTTCATCGAGGAGACCCTGCGCGCCGAGAGCCCCATCAAGGGCGACTTCCGGCTGTCGAAGGTGGCGACCTCGGTGGGCGGTGTCGACATCCCGCCCGGAACCACGGTGATGGTGCTGAACGGCGCGGCGAACCGCGACCCCCGCCAGTTCGAGGACCCGGCGAGCTTCGACGTCGGCCGGGCGAACGTCCGCCGTCACCTCGCCTTCGGCCGCGGCGTCCACACCTGCCCGGGCGCCCCGCTGGCCCGCGCCGAGGCCCGGGTGACCCTGGAACGCCTGCTGGACCGCACCTCGGACATCCGCATCGCCGAGCAGGTGCACGGCCCGGCCGGCGCCCGCCGCTACGACTACGTCCCCACCTTCATCCTGCGCGGCCTGACCCACCTCGACCTGGAGTGGAGCGAGGCCCGGTGAAGGTCACCGTCGACGACGACCGCTGCCGCGGGCACGGGGTGTGCTGCACGTACTGCCCCGAGGTCTTCGACCTGAGCGACGACGGCTATGCCGTGGTCGAGACGCCCGACGTCCCCGCCGAGTACGAGAACGCGGTGCGCCAGGCCGCCGCCATGTGCCCCGAGCGCGCCATCACCGTGAACTGAACGAGGAGAACCATGCCCAAGGGGTACGTCATCCTGACCGAGGCCATCAACGACCCCGGCGGCATGGCCGCTTACGGCAGGGCGGCCGGGCTCTCGTTGGCGGAGAGCGGCGGGTCCGTCCTCGCCCTGGACGCCAACCCACAGCTTCTGGAGGGGAGTTGGCACGGCGACCAGACCGTCGTCCTGGAGTTCGAGTCGGTGGAGGCGGCGCGGGCCTGGTACGAGTCGGCCGCCTACGAGAAGGCCAAGCCACTGCGGCAGGCCGCGGCCGAGACGAACGCGGTGATCGTGTCGGGGTTCGTCATGCCGGCGGTGTCCGAGTGAGCGCCCTGGAGCTGTCCTGCGGTCTGCCGCCCGGCCCGGACTTCGCCGAACTGGCCGTGCTGGCTGAGGAGTTGGGCTACACCCGGGTGTGGATCCACGACTCGGCCCCGCTGTGGGAGGACCCGTTCGTCCATCTCGCATTGGCCGCTCGGCGCACGACCCGCATCGGCCTGTCCACCGCCGTCCTGATCCCCCAGCAGCGCTCGCCGATGGCCATGGCCTCCGGCATCGCCACCCTCGCCCGCCTCTCCGGAGGTCGTTTCCGCGCCTGCTTCGGTACGGGCTTCACGGCCCGGGTGACCATGGGGCAGCGCCCGATGACGCTGCGCGCGCTCGCCACGTACATGGCCGCCGTCCGTCAACTCCTCGCCGGTGAAACGGTGTTGGTCGAGGGCAGTCCGGCCCGGATGCTGCACGCGGAGGGCCTGACCGCCGCGCGCCCGGTGGACGTACCCCTGTGGCTGAGCGCGTTCGGGCCGAAGGGTGCCGCGCTGGCCGGGGAGCTCGCGGACGGGATCGTAGGGCTGCCGCATCCCTCGCTGCCGACCGCCACCATGGTCTCCGGCACGGTGCTCGACGACGGCGAGGAGCCGGACTCGCAGCGGGTACGGGAGGCGATCGGGCCGTGGCGGGTGGTCGACTGGCACACCGCGTACGCCGGCGGAGGCGCCACGGCCGTCGACGCGCTGCCCGGCGGGAAGGAATGGCGGGCGGCGGTGGAGGCCCTCGCGCCGGAGGGCGAGCGGCACCTGGTGGCCTTCGAAGGGCACGTCACCCATCTCCCGGAACGCGATCGCCAGTTGCTCGACCACATCGACGTCAAGACGATGGTCGGCGACGCGGCCCACATCGGCGCCGGGCTCGCGCACCTCGGCGGCCTCGGGTACCGGGAGGTCATCTACACCCCCAGCGGGCCGGACGTGGCCCGTGAGCTGCGGACGTTCGCGGCGGCGTACCGGCAAGACGTCTGACTGTTCGCCGGTACGGCCGCCGTCGCTCACGCCCGCGCGGCCAGCCCCGCCCGCACCCCACCGTCGACGAGGACGTCCACGCCCGTGAGGAAGGACGCCTCGTCCGACAGCAGGAAGGCGACCACGGCCGCGAGTTCCTCGGGTCGGCCCTCGCGGCCGAGCGCCGACCGGTCCACGAGCGCCTTCATGGACGGGTGGTGCGCGGCCTCCTGCTTCCCCTGCGGGGTGGCGACGATGCCGGGCGAGACCGAGCAGACCCGGGCACCGACCGGACCGACCCGGACCGCCTCCCGCTGGACGAAGCGGTGGACGCCTCGCTTGGCCCAGGTGTACGCCATGCCGGGGTCCTCGATCTCGGGACCCACGGCCTCCCGGAGGCGCTCCAGGAAGTGCTCGTCGAGCGGATCGGCCAGGACCTCCTCGACCTCGGGCCGCGGCTCGGTGTCCCCGAACATCGCCGCCATCGACGCGAAGCACACCGTCGCCGTTCCCCGGGTCGCGAGCGGCCGCAGCGCCTCGGCCAGCAGCGCCGTACCGACGAGGTCGACCGCGAGGATGCGGCGCCAGTCGGCCATGGTCGGTGAGATCCCGGCCGCGTGGGCGACTGCACGCAGGGTGCCCAGCTCGCGGGTGCGGGCGGCGAGGCGGGCCAGTCCGTCGCGGTCGGTGATGTCGAGGACGAACGGCTCGACGAGCGCCCTGCGCCCGGCGAGTTCCTCGACCGCCTCGGTCACCGTCCTCTCGTCGAGGTCGACCAGCAGCAGCCGGTCCACCCTTCCGAGCAGGCTGCGCGCACACTCCAGCCCCATCCCGCGCCCTGCGCCCGTCACGATGCCCACGGTCGCGTTCTGCGCCGACTCCGTCATGAGGGCCTCGTCCCGGTCGCCCAGTACGGCTCCAGGAGCGGCTGCAGCGTCCGCGCCACCAGTTCGATCCGCGGGCCGGTGCGGCTGCGGTGGAAGGCCCAGTACGGCGTCCCGTCCGGCCGCTTGCCGAGTGCCTCGACCTCGTGGCCGCGGCGGGCGAGTTCGGCGGAGTCGGCGGCCACGTCGTCGGACCAGTAGCCGAGGTGGTGGACGCCGGAGTCGGCGGCCGGTTCCCAGAGGGTGCCCGGCACGCGCTTGACGAGTTCGAGGCGGGGCACGGACATCGAGTACGTCGACCGCAGATCGAGTACGGCGTCGCCGCCGGGCAGCGTCACCTGGGCCGGCGCGCCGAGCTCCTCGCACCACTGGTAGCCGAACACCGCCGACAGCTCGGCCGCGGCCGCCGCGATGTCGTCGACGACGATCCCGACGTGGAACTGATCGCTGCTCTTCACTCGTCCCCTCCCTGGGGTGTGACCGTGCGCAGACAGAACCGGGTGACGTGGTCGACGTCGGCGCCCGTCGGGGGCACCCGCCGCCACAGGTGATCGGCGAGCTTCCCGACCGTCGCGTGGGCGGCGAGGGAGGCGTCCAACTCCGCGTCCGCGCTGCCGAGTTCGGCGTACGGGGCGCGCAACAGATCCGCCAGCAGGCCGGCGATGGTGGGCTGCCCGGCCAGGAACCCCTCCCCCACGCTCTGCGCGTTCCACATGACCGCCAGCGTGGTGGCCGCCGTGTCCTCGTCCATGGCCTGGGCGAGGACCCCCTCGACCCAGCGCCGCACCTTGCCCTCGGGCGTCGGCTCCTTGGCCATCTGGTGGGTGAGGTAGCCGCACAGCTGCCCGGCACCGTCCTCCATGATCGCGGCGACCAGGGCGTCCTTCGACCGGAAGTGCCGGTAGAAGGCCTCGTTCGAGAGTCCGGCCGCCGTGACGATGTCGGCGACGCGCGGGCGTGAGCCGGTCCCGCAGCGGCGCATGACCTCGCGTGCGGCGTCGAGGAGGGCGCGCACCTCGCCGGCGTAGTGGGCACCGCGGCGGGCGAGCGCGCGCTGGGCGATGCGGTCCGCGACCCCGTCGGGAGGCCGGTCGGAAACATCGTTCCGAGACTGGGGAATTGTGTTCTCTTTCATGAGAACGCTATTCTGACAGGCGCCGGAAGGAGACACAATGCCGTGGGACTTCGAGACAGAGCCGGACTACCAAGCACAGTTGGACTGGGCGGACCAGTTCGTGCGGGAGGAGGTCGAACCCCTCGACCTCCTGTGGGACGGCCTGCAGTTCACCCCGCCCGACGAGAACCTCCGCCGCGTCCTCGACCCGCTCAAGAAGGAGGTGCGGGCCCACGGGCTGTGGGCGACCCACCTCGGGCCCGACCTGGGCGGTGAGGGGCACGGACAGGTCAAGCTGTGCCTGCTGAACGAGATCCTGGGCCGCTCCTCCTGGGCCCCGATCGTCTTCGGCTGCCAGGCCCCGGACACGGGGAACGCCGAGATCCTCGCCCACTACGGGACCGAGGCACAGAAGGAGCGGTACCTGCGCCCGCTCCTGGAGGGCGAGATCTTCTCCTGCTACTCGATGACCGAGCCCCAGGCCGGCTCCGACCCCAAGGAGTTCACCACCCGGGCCGTGCGCGACGGTGACGAGTGGGTCGTCAACGGCTGGAAGTACTTCTCGTCCAACGCCAAGACGGCGGCCTTCTTCATCGTGATGGCCGTGACCGACCCCGACGGGGACCCGTACAAGAGCATGTCGATGCTTCTGGTCCCGGCCGAGACGCCCGGCATCCGCATCGAGCGGAACGTGGCTCTCGCGGGTGAGCCGGAGGAGCGCGGCTCGCACGCGCTGGTGCACTACGAGGACGTGCGCGTGCCCGCGGACGCGCTGCTGGGCGGTGAGGGTCAGGCGTTCGTGATCGCGCAGACCCGGCTGGGCGGCGGCCGTATCCACCACGCCATGCGGACGATCGGCCTGGCGACCAAGGCCTTCGACATGATGTGCGAGCGGGCGCTGAGCCGGCACACGCAGGGCACGGTCCTCGCCGACAAGCAGTTCGTGCAGGGGCACATCGCCGACTCGTGGGCGCAGATCCAGCAGTTCCGGCTGGCCGTCCTGCACACCGCGTGGAAGATCGACAAGTACAACGACTACCGCAAGGTCCGCAAGGACATCGCGATGATCAAGGTCGTGCTGCCGAGCGTGCTGCACGACGTCGCCCACCGGGCGATCCAGGTGCACGGCGCGCTCGGGGTGAGCGGCGACATGCCGCTGTTCCGGATGCTGCTGGGCGCCAGCGTGCTGGGCATCGCCGACGGGCCGACCGAGGCGCACAAGGTGACCGTGGCCCGGCAGGTGCTGCGCGACCACAAGGCCAGCGACGACCTGTGGCCGAGCGGATATCTGCCCAAGCGGATCGCGGCGGCGCGGGCCAAGTACGCGGAGTTCCTGGAGCCGGAGACGGAGGCCCGATGATCGACGTCGAGCGGCTGGCGGCCTGGCTGGACGAGTCCGGGCTGCCCGGGAAGGGCGAGCCGATCGAGCACCGGTTCGTCACGGGCGGCGCGCAGAACGAGATCTACGAGATCAGGCGCGGCGAACTGCACAGTGCCCTTCGGATCCCGCCGCCCACCGCGCCGGCCTCCCGCGACGAGGGCATTGTGCGGGAGTGGCGGATCACCGAGGCGCTGAACGGCACGGACGTGCCGCACACCGAGGCGATCGCCGTGTGCACGGACCCGGCCGTACTGGGCCGGACGTTCTATCTGATGGAGTTCGTCGATGGCTGGTCGCCCATGTCCCACACGGGCGAGGGCGGCTGGCCGGCCCCCTTCGGCACGGACCTGGCAGCCCGTGCGGGGCTCGCCTACCAACTGACCGAAGGCGTGGCCCTGTTGGGCCGCGTCGACTGGAAGGCGAAGGGCCTGCACGACCTCGGCCGCCCCGACGGCTTCCACGAGCGCCAGGTGGACCGCTGGACGCGCTATCTGGAGCGGGTGAAGACGCGCGAGCTGCCCGGCTTCGAGGTGGCCGCGGACTGGCTGCGCACGCACAAGCCGCTCGACTACGTCCCGGGTCTCATGCACGGCGACTACCAGTTCGCCAACGTCATGTTCCGGCACGGCGGCCCTGCGCGCCTTGCGGCGATCGTCGACTGGGAGATGGGCACGGTCGGCGACCCCAAGCTGGACCTCGCCTGGATGCTCCGCGGCTGGCCCGAGGACACCGGAGCACCGGAGGCGGCCACCGCCTCCTATGTCGACCTGCGCGGCATGCCCTCGCGGGAGGCGCTCATCCAGCACTACGCCGAGGTCTCCGGCCGCCAGGTCGACGACATGGACTACTACGACGTCCTCGCCCAGTGGAAGCTGGGCGTCGTCCTGGAGCAGGGCTTCCAGCGGGCCGGGGACAACGAGAAGCTCCAGGCCTTCGGGCCCATGGTGCTGCAACTGATGAAGAGCGCGGCCGAGTTGGCGGAGACGACCCGGTACGGGACCTGACCCGCCTCACCGACCCCGTCTCACAGCCCCAGCGACTTGGCGATGATCACCTTCATCACCTCGCTGGTGCCGGCGTAGATCCGGGTGATCCTCGCGTCGGCGTACAGCCGGGCTATCGGGTACTCGGCCATGTACCCGTAGCCGCCGAAGAGTTGCAGGCACCGGTCCACGGCCCGGGCCTGCATCTCGGTGCAGAACAGCTTCACCTTCGCGGCGTCCGGGCCGGAGAGTTCGCCGTCCACCAGGTCGAGGACCGCGCGGTCCAGCATGGTCTGCGCGGCCTCGATCTCGGCGGCCACGGCGGCGAGTTCGAACTTGGTGTTCTGGAAGGACGCCACCGTCCTGCCGAACACCTCGCGCTCCTTGACGTAGGCGACGGTGGTCTCCAGAGCGGCCCGCGCCTGCGCGACCGAGCCGACGGCCACCGTCATCCGTTCCTGCGGGAGGTTGTGGCCGAGGTAGCCGAAGGCGGCGCCCTCCTCCCCCAGCCGGTTCGTCACGGGCACGCGTACGTCGTCGAAGGCCAGCTCGACGGTGTCCTGCACCTTGATGCCCATCTTGTCGAGCACCCGCCCCCGGGTGAACCCGGGCATGCCGTCCTCCACGACCAGCAGCGTGAGCCCCGCGCGCCGGTCGTCGGGGTCGCTGGAGGTGCGGGCCACCACGATCACCAGGTCGGCGAGCAGGCCGCCGGTGATGAAGGTCTTGGCGCCGTTGAGGACGTAGGTGTCCCCGTCGCGCACGGCCGTGGTGCGGATGCCCGCGAGGTCGGAGCCGGTGCCGGGTTCGGTCATGGCGATGGCGGTGAGCAGCTTGCCGGCGGCGAGGCCGGGGAACCAGCGCTGCCGCTGGTCCTCGTCGGCGTATGCGAGGAAGTACGGGAGCACGACGTCGAGTTGGGTGCGCACGGTGCCCAGGGTGACCAGCGCCCTGGCCGCCTCTTCCTGGAGGACGACGTTGTAGCGGTAGTCGGCGAGGCCGGCACCGCCGTACTCCTCGGGGATCGCCATGCCCAACAGGCCCAGCGAGCCGAGCTGTTCGAAGATCTCGCGGGGCAGGCGGCCCGCCTTCTCCCAGTCGGCATAGTGCGGGACGACTTCCTTG
Source organism: Streptomyces sp. NPDC047081 (assembly GCF_040643775.1). Classification (NCBI taxonomy): domain Bacteria; kingdom Bacillati; phylum Actinomycetota; class Actinomycetes; order Kitasatosporales; family Streptomycetaceae; genus Streptomyces; species Streptomyces sp. NPDC047081. The sequence goes on from NZ_JBEYUY010000004.1 coordinate 144,398, forward strand.
GCGACGAACTCCCTTGCCAGCTTGCGGAATTCCTCGTGGTCGGCGGTGAAGATCTGTCGGCGCAACGGAACCCCCGGTCAGGAGATGAGTTCGACGAGTGTGGCGTTGGCGGTGCCGCCGCCCTCGCACATGGTCTGCAGGCCGTAGCGGAGCCCGTGGTCGCGCATGTGGTGGATCATGCGGGTGGCCAGGACCGCGCCGGACGCCCCGAGCGGATGGCCCAGGGCGATCGCGCCGCCCAGGGGGTTGAGCAGCGCCGGGTCGGCTCCGGTCTCGGCGAGCCAGGCGAGCGGGATCGGCGCGAACGCCTCGTTGACCTCGAAGACACCGACCTCGGGCAGGCCGACGCCGGCCTTGGCGAGCACCTTCTCGGTCGCCGGGATCGGGCCGGTCAGCATCAGCACGGGGTCGGCGCCGACCACCGCACCCGCGCGGTAGCGCACGATGGGCGTCAGGCCCAGCTCGCGCGCCTTCTCCGGTGTCGTCACCAGCAGCGCGGCGGCGCCGTCGGAGATCTGCGAGGAGTTGCCGGCGTGGATCGTCCCGTCGTCGAGGAAGGCGGGCTTGAGCGCGGCCAGCTTCTCGACGGTGCTGGTGCGCCGTACGCCCTCGTCGGCGGTCACCGCACCCACGGGCACGATCTGCGCGTCGAAGGCGCCCGCGTCCTGCGCGGCGGCGGCCCGCTCGTGCGAGAGCACCGCGAACTCGTCCAACTCCCCTCGCGTGAAACCCCACTTCTGCGTGATCTTCTCGGCGGAGATCCCTTGGTTGAAGGAGAAGCCGTCGTAGCGGTCGAGGACTTTCGGCCCGTACGGCATTCCGGTCGCCCGCGCCGAGCCGAGCGGCACCCGGCTCATCACCTCGACGCCGCCCGCGACGACGACGTCCTGCTGGCCCGACATGACCGCCTGGGCGGCGAAGTCGAGGGCCTGCTGGCTCGATCCGCAGGCCCGGTTCACCGTCGTCCCCGGGATCGTCTCGGGCCAGCCGGCGGCGAGGACGGCGTAGCGGCCGATGTTGCTGGACTGGTCGCCGACCTGGGAGACGCAGCCCCAGACGACGTCGTCGACGAGCGCCGGGTCGATGCCGGTGCGCTCGGCGAGTGCGCCGAGGACGATGGCGGACAGGTCGGCCGCGTGCGTGTCGGACAGGCCGCCGTTGCGTTTACCGACCGGGGTGCGGACGGCCTCGACGATCACTGCTTCGCGCATGAAGGGTCCTCCGGGGGCTGTCGGTACCAGCGGCCGGTGAAGCGCGGCTCGCGCTTCTCGGCGAAGGCGGCGTACGCCTCCGTCACGTCGGTCGAGGCGAAGTTCACGGTCTGGGCGCGGGCCTCACCGGCGAGGGCCTCGCGCAGGGTGCGGCCCGTGCCCTCGTTGAGGAGCGCCTTGGTCTGGGCGAGGGCGACCGGCGGGCCCGCCGCGAGCCGGTCGGCCAGGTCGGTGACGTACTTGTCGATCTCCTCGGCGGGCACCACCCAGGTCACGAGGCCCAGCGACCGCGCCTCCTCGGCGTCGATCGTCTCGGCCAACAGGGCGAGCCGCTTGGCCTGTTGGAGTCCGACGAGTTTGGGCAGCAGCCAGCTGCCGCCGCAGTCCGGGGAGAGTCCGCGCCGGGTGAAGATCTGTGAGAAGCGGGCTTCAGGGGTGGCCACGACCAGGTCGCAGCCGAGGGCGAGGTTCCAGCCGGCGCCGACCGCGACTCCGGTGACCTTGGCGATGCTCGGGACGGGCAACTCGTGCAGGAGCAGGGCGACTTCGTTGAGATCGCGCACCTTGTCCAGGGGGTGCCGGGTGTCGTCCGCGGCGGCGGTGAGGTCGGCGCCCGAGGAGAAGGCTCCGCCGGCGCCGGTGAGGACGAGGGCCCGTACGCCGTCGCGGGCGGCCTGGCTGAGCGCGTCTCGCAGGGCCGCCCACAGCGCCCGGTCGATCGCGTTCTTTCGGTGCGGCCTGTTCAGGGTCAGGGTCCGTACGCCGTCCCGGTCGTGGGCCAGCAGTGCGGGGACGTCGGTCACGCGTCACCCCGGAACTCCGGCTCGGAGACGCCGAGTTCGGCCAGAACCGCCTCCGTGTGCTCCCCCAGCCCCGGTACGGCGCCCATCGGAGGGTCGTAACCGGAGATGACCGGCGGGGGCAGCAGCGCAGGCACCGGTCCGGCCGGCGTGTCGATGGTGCGCCAGCGGTCGCGGGCCGCGAGGTGGGGGTGGGCGAGGACGTCCTTGGGGGTGTTGTAGCGGGAGTTGCCGATGCCGGTTTCGTCGGCGCGCCGCTGGATGTGCGCCAGGTCGTGCCGGGCGCACCAGGCCCCGATCTCGGCGTCGAGGAGGGCCCGGTGCTCGACGCGGTCGGGGTTGGTGCGGAAGCGTGCGTCGTCGGCGAGGTCGGGGCGGTCCAGCAACTCCCTTGCCAGGCGCTGCCATTCACGGTCGTTGATGGTGCCCAGGACGACGGTGTGTCCGTCGGCGGTGCGGTAGGCGCCGTAGGGGGCGACGGCGGGTGAGCTCATGCCGATCGGGTCCGGCTCCTGGCCCGAGTGCCGGGTGTAGGTCAGCGGGTAGCCCATGAGCTCGGTCATGGTGTCGAACAGGCTGACGGCGACGGCACCGCCGCGCGCGCCCCGGCGCTCACCGGCGTACAGCAGCGCCACGATGGACAGCGCGGTGTACAGGCCGGTGCTGGCGTCCGCGATGGGCGGGCCCGGCTTGGCAGGGGCTCCGGGGTGGCCGGTGATGGCGCACACCCCGGACTCGGCCTGGACGAGGAGGTCGTAGGCGCGTTTGTGGGAGAGCGGGCCGCCCTGTCCGTAGCCGTCGATCTCGACCGCGATCAGGTCGGGGTGACGGGTCGTCAGGTCTTCGGGGGCGATGCCGAGTTTGGCCGTGGTGCCCGGGGTCAGGTTGGAGACCAGGACGTCGGCGCGGTCGAGCAGGCGGTGCAGGATCGCCATCCCCGCCTCGGTCTTGAGGTCGAGGGCGACGGACTCCTTGCCGCGGTTGGTCCACACGAAGTGGGCGGCGAGGCCGTTCACCACGTCGTCGATGTGCCGGGCGGAGTCGCCGCCGTCCGGGTTCTCCACCTTGATGACCCTGGCGCCCAGGTCGCACAGGACGCGGGTGCACAGGGGCGCGGAGACGGCCTGTTCCAGGGCTACGACCGTCACCCCGGAGAGCGGTCCCTCCTGTTGCGAAGGTGCCATCAGATCACCAGGCCGCCGTCGACCGGCAGGACCTGGCCGGTGACGAAGGAGGCCGCGTCCGAGGCGAGGAAGACGAAGGCTCCGGCGACCTCCTCGGGCTCGGCCCAGCGGCCGAGCGGGATGCGGGCGAGCATGGTGGCGGCGAACTTCTCGTTGGTGCGGATGGTCTCGGTCATCGGGGTCGCGGCCAGCGGTGCCAGGGCGTTGACCTTGATCTGCTTGCGGGCGAACTCGCGGGCCATCGACTTGGTCATGCCGATGATCGCGGCCTTGGCGGCCGAGTAGTTGACCTGGCCGAGCGTGCCGGTGAGGCCCGCCGACGAGGTGACGTTGATGATGCGTCCGGTGCCGTCGGTGGGCAGGAACGGCAGAGCGGCCTGCGAGCAGGTGAAGGTGCCGAGGACGTGGACGTCGAGCAGTCGGCGGAAGCTGTTCTCGTCCAGGTCGGCGAACATGGCCGGCGCGGTCACGCCGGCGTTGTTCACCAGGACGTGCAGCGTCCCGTCGGCCAGGGCGGCGGCCCGGGACACCGCGGCCTCGGCGGCGCCCCGGTCCCGTACGTCCAGTCCGGCGCTGTCGGCGGTGCCGCCGACCGCGCCGATCTTGCCGGCGACTGCCGCGGCCGCCTCCGCGTCGACGTCCGTGACGAGGACGGCCGCGCCGGCCCGGGCCAGGGCGTGCGCGACGGCCGCGCCAATGCCGCCCGCGGCGCCGGTGACCAGCGCGGACCGTCCCGTCAGGTCGAACAGCCCGTTGTCGTGGGCCACTACTTGCTCGCCGCCGCTACGGCCGCGCGGGCCCGCTGGCGGAAGGCCTCCAGCTTGTCGACGGGCTCGGTGAGCTGGCGGCTGCGCGGGCGGATGCTGACGTCGTGGCCCTCGGCGGCCTTGCGCAGGGCGCCGACCGTGGCCTGCTCGCGCGGGATGTGCGAGAACGGGTCGAAGGAGTACCAGCGCATCGCGTTCTCGTGGGTCATCTTCACGATGTCGGTGTCCGGGACCTCGCACTCGGTGAGCACCCCGTGCAGCTGCTCGGGCGCGTCCGGCCACAGGGAGTCGCTGTGCGGGTAGTCGCCCTCCCAGCAGATGTTGTCGATGCCGATGTCGTGCCGCAGCTTCACGCCGAGCCTGTCGGTGATGAAGCAGGTCAGGAAGTGCTCGCGGAAGACCTCGGAGGGCAGCTTGCCGCCGAAGTCCTGGAGGGTCCAGGCGGCGTGCATCTCGAAGGTGCGGTCGACGCGCTCCAGGAAGTACGGGATCCAGCCGGTGCCGCCCTCCGACAGGGCGATCCTCAGGTCGGGGAAGTCCTTGATGGTGCGCGACCACAGCAGGTCGGCGGCGGCCTGCACGAGGTTGATGGGCTGTAGCGTGATCATCACGTCGGGCGGCGAGTCGACGGCCGGGATGGCGAGCCGGCCGGAGGAGCCGATGTGCACCGACAGGACGGTGTTGGTGTCGCAGGCGGCCTGCCACACCGGGTTCCAGTACGGGTCGTGGAAGCTCGGGTAGCCGAGGGCCGCCGGGTTCTCCGGGAAGGTCATGGAGTGGCAGCCCTTGGCGGCGACGCGGCGGATCTCGCCGGCGGTGAGCTCGGCGCTCCAGATCGCCGGCAGCGCCATGGGGATGAAGCGGCCCGGGTAGGCGCCGCACCACTCGTCGATGTGCCAGTCGTTGTACGCCCGTACCAGCGCGAGCGAGAAGTCCGAGTCCTCGGTGGCGAACATACGGGCCGAGAAGCCGGGGAAGGACGGGAAGTTCATCTGGGCGAGGACGCCGCCCGCGTTCATGTCCTTGACACGCTCGTGGACGTCGTAGCAGCCGGGCCGGATCTCGTCCATGCCCTGCGGGTCGAGGCCGTACTCCTCCTTGGGCCGTCCGGCGACCGCGTTGAGCGCGGCGTTGCCGACGCTGTTGTCGCGGAAGTGCCAGCGGTCGCTGCCGTCCTCGCGGTGGACGAGCTTGGGCGCGTCGTCCAGGTACTTCTTCGGGAGGTGGTTCACGAAGATGTCCGGCGGCTCGATGATGTGGTCGTCGACGCTGATGAGGATCAAGTCGTCCTTGTTCATGCGAGGTCCCTTTCGCTGAGGGGGGTCAGTCGGAGGCCGGGAGGGGTTTGGCGGCCTTGATGGTCATGGGGACGCCGTCGCAGGCGAGTTCGCCGGCTCCGGGACTGGTGCAGAGCAGCTCCAGGGCACCCTCGGCGTCGGTGTAGCGCTTGCCGAGGAGGGTGGCCGGGTCCGCGCCCGTGGCGGGTGCGGGCGGTGCGGTGGCGGCGGGCACCATGGGGGCGCCGCCGCAGGTCAGGGCCGGCTGCCGGTCGGCTGGGGCGCGCACCACGACCACCCGGGTGGTGCACACCGTGCTGGCGAGCTGGTCACCGGGGCGCGGCGTCGGTGCTGGTGAGGTCATGGTTCAGGTCCCTTTCCGCCAGGCGGTCGGCGAGCACGGCGAGGTCGTAGGACTGGCGGGCCATCCAGAAGCGGAGGAAGCCGGTGAGCGAGTAGCGCAGGAAGAGGGCCGCGCCGACGACCGTCCCCGCGATGCCGCCGAGGCCCAGCGCGAGCGCGTCGCGCTGGTCGAGCGGGTTCTGGGTGTTGTGCGAGACGAAGTACGCCGACACCGCGAGGACCAGGCCTACGGCCATCAGGGCGGCTCCGAGGCGCAGCCAGAGGCCGGCCCGGGCGGCGGCCGGGTCGGGGATCTTCAGGTCGGCGAGCTCGCGGACGAAGCGGTCCGCGCGGGAGTCCGAGGGGCGCTCGCCGGTGCTCGTATGCGCCTCGCGCGAGTCTGTGTGGGGCTCGGTCGGTGTCATGCGGAACTCCCCAGATAGAGGGCGGACAGTTCGTCGCGCAGCCCGCCGTCGGGGCGGCCCTGGCGTTCGATGCGGCCGCGCACGAGGACGGCCGCGTGGTCGGCGATGCCGAGGACGGCCGCCGCGAACTGCTCGACGACGAGGACCGCGACGCCCTGCCGGGCGATCTCGGCGACCTGCTCGTAGAGCCGGGAGACCACCAACGGGGCGAGTCCCATGGACAGTTCGTCGAGGAGCAGGACCGCGGGGTCGGTGGCGAGGCCGCGGGCGAGGGCGAGCATCTGCTGCTCGCCGCCGGAGAGGGTGCCCGCGATCTGGCCCGCGCGCTTGCCCAGCACCGGGAAGCGGGTGAAGGCGGTCTCCTCGATCTCCTCGCGGGTGCGGCCCGTGAAGGTCATCATCAGGAGGTTGTCGCGCACCGAGAGGTTGGGGAACACCCCGCGCCCCTCGGGGATCAGGCAGACGCCGGCCCGGGCGAGGCCGCGGGGGTCGGCGCCGGTCATCTCCCGTCCGCCGAGCACGAGTTGGCCCGACTGCACCGGATGCAGTCCGGCCGCGACGTGCAAAGTGGTCGTCTTCCCCGCGCCGTTGGGGCCGAGCAACGCGACGACCTGCCCGGCGCCGACGCGGAGGTCGACGCCGTGCAGGACGGTGATGCCCTCGTGGGCGGCGCGCACGGAGCGCAGTTCGAGCAGAGCGTTCACACGTCCCCCAGATAGGCCGCCAGCACGGTCTCGTCGTTGCGGATCACCTCGGGCGGTCCCACGGCGATGACCTTGCCGAGGTCGAGCACGTACACCTCGTCGCACACACCCATCACCAGGCCCATGTCGTGCTCGACCAGCACCACCGCGGTGCCGTCCGCCGCGAGGGAGCGCAGCAGCGCCGCGAACCGCTCGGTCTCCTCCCCGTCCTGTCCGGCCGCGGGCTCGTCGAGGAGGAGCAGTTCGGGGCGTACGGCCATGGCGCGACCGACCTCGACGAGGCGGGCGACGCCGGTGGGAAGGTTGTCGGCGCGGGTGTCGGCGATGCCGGTCAGTCCGAGCCGGTCGAGGAGGCCGTCGGCCACCTGCTGCGCCCTGCGCCGCTCCGGGCCGAGTTCCGCGGCGACCAGGAGGTTGTCGCGGACGCTCAACCGGCCGAAGAGTTCCAGGCGTTGGAAGGTGCGGGCGAGCCCGTGCCGGCAGCGGCGGGCGGGCCCGAGCCGCGTGACGTCGCGCCCGCCGAGCACCACGCGTCCGGCCTGCGGTCTGCGCAACCCTGACACGACGTCGAACAGGGTGCTCTTCCCTGCCCCGTTGGGTCCGATGAGGCCGGTGACCGAGCCGCGTTCGGCGCTCATGCCGACGCCGTCCAGGGCGCGGTTGCCGCCGTAGGAGACGGTCACTCCGCTAACTTCCAGCAGTGGCACGGACCAGCACCTCCCCGTCCTGCGGACGCCATGGACGCCGTACACCCCACCACTCGACAGGAATGTCCGGCTCTGTCTTCGGGGCCTCGCGTGCGGCGGCCCAGGCGCGGAGGGCGAACGCGGCCACCAGTGAACCGATCAGGAAGGTCCAGCCGTTGATCGCGTCGGTCAGCCGCAGGACCCAGCCCAGGGCGAGCAGGCCCAGGAGGGCGGGCAGGGCGATCAGGTCGCGGCCGAGCGGCTCCCATTCGCGGCGGAAGCGGGCGACGATGCCCTCGGGGCTGTGGCCGAGGCCCATGCCCGCGAGGGCGGGCAGGACGGTGACGATGTTCTGGGTCCAGGAGGCCACGCCGATCAGGATGTTCGGGCCGAGGTAGGCGGTCCCGGAGAACAGGCCGTTGCCGACCGCGCCGAGGCCGCCGATGACGGCGACCAGGAAGATCGGCAGTCCCGCGACCAGGTTGAACTGCTCGGCGGTGATGGTGCGTTGCTGCATGCCGTAGAGGGCGCCGCCGAGTCCGGCGATGCCGGCCGACAGGGCGAACACGAACACCTTGGTCACCAGCAGGTTGCCGCCGAGCGTCGCGTACGCCGCCTCGCTGTCGCGCAGGGCGATCAGCCGCCGTCCGAAGCCGCCGCGGCGCAGCCAGGCGACGGACAGCGAGGCGAGGCCGAGGAACACGGCGGCGAGGACGGTCAGTTCGGCGGTGGAGTCGAGGTGCAGTCCGAAGAGGTTCGGCCCGGTCATCTCCACCGAGCCCTGGTCGAAGAGGGAGACGCGGACGCCGAACAGGTGGAAGGAGGGCAGGGTGAAGATCCACCGGTCGAGGATCACCGCGAACGCCGCCGTGCCGAGGGCCAGGTACACGCCGGAGAACCGCAGCGCGGGCACCGCGATCAGCGCGCCGGCCGCCCCGGACACGGCGACCGCGGCGACCAGCGCCCACAGCTCGCCGTGCGCGCCGAGGTGCCCCCAGACGACGGCTCCGATGCCGGCCATGCTGAGCTGGCACAGGGAGATCTGCCCGGCGTACCCGGCGAGCGGGACGTACGACAGGGCGACGATGCCCAGCGAGAAGATCGGCCCGTAGGTGACGAGGTCGGCCTCGTCCAGCACCGTGGCCAGGACCACGCCGAACAGGACGGTCGACGCGGCGAAGACGGCCGTGCCGCGCAGACTGGGCGCCGGGACCTGCACCAGCCGCCGGTCGCGGCCGCGCAGGCGCGGGTGGCGGAACAGCAGCAGGGCGAGGAAGAGGAGCAGGGCGGGTGCGGCCAGGCGCAGACCGGGCAGGTACTGGTTCTGCGGGAGATAGCCGGTCAGGTAGCTCTCCAGGCAGCCGACGACGATCGCGCCGGCGAAGGTGAGCGGCAGGCTGCGCAGCCGGCCGAAGACGGCGGCGGTGTAGGCGCTGACGATCAGCAGGGAGAGCTGGGAGGCGTCGAGGGCGACGGTCGGGGCGATGAGGATGCCGCCGATCGCGGCCAGTTGGGTGCCGAGGATCCACGCCACCCGCCCGGCCCGGACGGGGTCGGCGCCGGTGAGCCGGACCAGGGCGCGGTCGTCGACGGTGGCCCGCATCTCGGCACCCGTACGGGTGCGGTTGAGCAGGAACCAGAGGCCGGCCGCGACGGCCACCGCGACCGTCATGGTGATCGCCTGGTGCCAGGTGATGGTGGCCGGGCCGAGGTGGAAGGGCTGCTTGTCGGCGAAGAACACGGAGAGCGGGCGGGGGACGTCGGGGTCCCAGATCCAGCGGGCGGCGGCGATGGCGCCGCTGAGCAGCGCCACCGTCATCACCAGCCGTTCGGCCTCGCCGAGCCGTTGCACGGGCCGCATCAGGACCCGTTCGACGGCGAGGCCGAACCCCGGGGCGAGTACCAGGAGCACCGCCGCCAGGGCCACCGGGACCGGCCAGCCCCAGCCGACGGTGAACTGCCAGTAGCAGAACGCCGCCAGCATGCCCGCCGCCCCGTGCGCGAAGTTGAACACGCCGGTGGTGACGTAGGTGAGCACCAGGCCACTGCCGATGACCGCGTAGATGGCGGCGGTGCTCAGGCCGACGATCCCGAAGGTCAGGAACTGCTCCATCTACTTCACATCGCTCATGCTCTTGCCGACGTCGGCGAGGGTGAGGGGCTTGCCGTAGTTCCCCTTGAACTTGTAGGGCGCCTCGTTGCAGCGGTAGGCGCCGTCATCGGGCCGGAAGTCCGCGGGCTCCCATCCCTTCGAGGTGGCCTTCTCGATGTTGAAGCAGGTCAGCGGGGTGTCGGCCTTGGACAGGTCGCGGGGGGCGAGCAGTCCGCCGCCGGTCCACGCGGTCTCCTTGCGGGCCGCCTCGTACACGCAGGTGCGGGTCAGCTGGTCGCCGCAGGAGGAGGCCGCCTTGGCGAACAGCAGCCAGGCCGCGAAGCCCTGCACACCGGGCAGCGTCGGCTGGGCGTTGGGCGCGTACTTCTTGAACAGGGAGACGAGTTGCTCGGTCGCCGGGTTGTCGGCGGCCTTCTCCAGCGGGTAGACGCCGCTGAGGTCGGCGAAGTTGTTCTGGTAGTCGAGGGACTTGCCGGCCAGCTGCAGGAAGGCGGGACCGTAGGCGTTGTTGTTGGCGTCGATCCAGTCCAGCTTGTAGTTCATGCCGGTGAGGACCTGCTCCAGCTTGGACAGGCTCGCGAAGTCCCCCAGGAACACCAGGCCCTTGACGCCCTTGCTCTTGATGGACTGCGCGTACGGCGTCCAGTCGGAGACGCCGGCGGCCGGGTAGAGATCGTGGTACGTGATCTTCGCAACGGCGGCCTTGAGGCTCTCCTGGGCGCGCGCGTCGATGACCTTGCTGACCGCGGCGTCGCCCGCGATGGTGCCGACGGCCCCGGCGGACCCCGGGTAGGCGGTCTTCAGGAGCCACTGGTAGTAGCCGGGGTAGCGGTCGTAGGAGGCGCCGCCCGTCAGGTTGAGCTGGAGGTCGGAGCCCTGGTTCTGGATCTGGCTGACCTGGGCGGGGAAGTCGGGCAGCAGACACTTCAGCCGGTCCTGCACGCCCAGGGCGTCCAGCGCGGAGCCGCCGCCGACCAGCGCGAAGTCCGACTTGCAGGCCTCCAGTATCCGCTGGCGGACCTCCATCAGCTTGGAGTCGTGGACGGTGGCCTCGATCTTGCGGCCGTTGATGCCGCCGGCCGCGTTGCACCAGGAGGTGAACACCTTGGCGGTGTCGCCGAATTCGGAGTTCTTGCTGAAGCCGACGTCGGACATCACGCCGAGCTTGATCGTGTCGGCGGTGACGCCCTGGGCGGTCGCGCTCTTGGCGTCCCCCGGTCCGCAGACCTTCTTCAGGTCGCCGAAGTCGCCGCTCGTGGCCTGCTGGGCGGCCTTGGTGGGGGACGCGTCGCCGTCGCTCGCGTCACCCGCGCTGTCGTGACCGCCGCATCCGGCGACGGCCAGCAGCGCGGCCGCCGCCAGGGCGGCAGGAATTGCCTTGACTCTCACGGGGTGCCTCCTCGGTGGTGTTCCCCGGACTGCCGCGCGCTCGGTCAGCCGACCGGCACGGCAAAGGTCTTGAGCTCGAGGAACTCCTCCAGCCCCGCCACACCCATCTCGCGTCCGATACCGGACTCCTTGAACCCGCCGAACGGGGCGTCGGCGGCGAAGTAGTTGCCCCCGTTGATGCTGAACGTGCCGCTGCGAATCCGCCGGGCCACCGCGGTCGCCCGCTCCTCGTCGGCGCCCATCACCCCGCCGGACAGCCCGTACGCGGTGCCGTTGGCGATCCGGACGGCGTCGTCCTCGTCGTCGTACGCGATGACGGCGAGCACCGGCCCGAAGACCTCCTCCTGGGCGATCTCGGAGTCCGGGTCGACACCCGCGAGCAGCGTCGGCTCGTAGAAGAAGCCCTCCCGCTCGGCGGGTCGCCCGCCGGTCACCAGACGGGCTCCGGCGGCGACCGCCCGCTCGACCATGCCGTGCACCTTGGCGCGCTGCTTCTCGCTGATCAGCGGGCCCATGTTGGTCTTCGGGTCGGCCGGGTCGCCGTAGCGCACCTTGCCGAGCATGGCCGCGACCAGGCCGACGATCTCGTCGTGCTTGTCGCGCGGGACCAGCAGCCGTGAGGTGAGCGCGCAGCCCTGCCCGGAGTGGGAGCAGATGGTGAACGCGGTGAACATGGCGGCGGTCGCGAAGTCGGCGTCGTCCAGGACGATCATCGCGGACTTGCCGCCGAGCTCCAGGAACACCCGCTTCAGGCTCGCCGAGGCTGCCGCCATGATCGCCTTGCCGACCGGAGTCGACCCGGTGAAGGTGATCATGTCGATGCCGGGGTGGGTGGTGAGCAGCTGCCCGGTCTCCGGTCCCGCGGAGGTGAGGATGTTGACGACCCCTGCGGGGATGTCGGTCTCCTCGGCGATGATCCGGCCGAGCGCGAGGGTCGTCCACGGGGTGTCGGGGGCGCCCTTGAGCACGACCGTGCAGCCGGCGGCGAGCGCGGGGGCGAGCTTGGCGATCGCCAGCTGGTTGGGGAAGTTGTACGGCAGGATCGCCGCGACGACCCCGGACGCCTCCTTCTCCACCCAGCGACGGTGGCGCAGGCCCCGGCTCTCCAGCTCGGGCAACTCCTCGCGGAACTCGTAGCGTTCGAGCAGGTCGGCGTAGTACTTGACCATCTCGATCGGCTCGTCCAGCTGGGGCCCGTGGGTGAGCTGGCGGGGCGCGCCCACCTCGGCGATGGTCAACTCCCGCAGTTCCTCGCGGTGTTCGTGCAGCGCGTCGTAGAACTGGCGCAGGCAGCGCAGCCGCAGCTCGCGGTCGCGCATCCAGTCGGTCGTGTCGAAGGCCCGGCGGGCGGCCGCGACGGCCGCCTCGACATGGCCGGCCTCCGCGTCGGACGCCGTCCCCAGCACCTTCCCGGTGGACGGATCGACGGTCTCGAAGCTGCGTCCCGCAGCCACGAGCTCCCCGTCGATCAACAGCCGGTCCTCATGGAAAAGACTCACGGCTCCCCATCTCTTCTGGGTGTCACAGGCTCTGCTTGCCATGGCCCTGCCTGCGGTGGAAAGTAGCTTCTCGCTAGATGAGAAGCAACCTGTCGTGCAGGAGAATTAGGCATTCACACGAGAGCGGGAGGAATCATGCCCGGTCAACGCAGGGGTACCGCCATCGCCATGACCGGCGAGGAACAGGACACTTTTCTGCGCACCCAGCCCGTCTGCCGCGTGGCCACCGTCGGCCCCGGCGGACATCCGCACGCCGGGGCGCTCTGGTTCGTCTGGGACGGAACGGCGCTCTGGCTCAACTCACTGACGCGCAGCCAGCGTTGGAGCGACCTGGGACGCGACCCGCGGCTCAGCGTGCTGGTCGACGACGGGGGGTTCGAGTTCCTGCGACTGCGGGGCGTCGAGCTGCTGGGCAGCGCGGAGGTGGTCGGGGAGGTGCCGCGGAAGGGTGCGGCGGTTGACGGCCTCGCCGAGCCCGAGCGGCTCTTCGCGGAGAAGTACATGGGCGGCGGGGACTTCCGGTACGACGGCCGGCACGGGTGGCTGCGACTGCGGCCGGAGAAGGTCGTCAGCTGGGACTTCGGGAAGCTGCGGGCCTGACGGTTGACGGGGCGGCCGACCGGATGGAAATCTTGTCACTCAGAATTGAGAACGCCATTCTCAGATCGAGGGAGACCCGCATGCCGCCCCGCCTCTCCCCACTCCCTGCCGACCAGTGGAACGACCGCACCCGCGAGGTGCTCTCCGCCCTGCTCCCCCGCAGCATGCGCAACGCCGAGGCGGCCGGCAGCATGCTCTCCACGCTGGTCCGCCATCCCGATCTGACCGGGGCGTTCCTCCCGTTCAGTACGTACTTCCTGGTCCACTCGACGCTGCCGGACCGCCTGCGCGAGCTGGTCGTCCTGCGGATCGCCAAGCGCCGCAGCTGCGCCTACGAGTGGACCCACCACTTCCACGCGGCCCAGCAGCTGGGCCTGACCGAGGCCGAGATCGAGGCGGCCGGGCAGGGCAAGGCGGCCGATCCGCTGGAGAGCCTGGTCCTGGGCGCCGTCGACGAGCTGGAGGACGGCTTCGACGTCTCGGACGCAACCTGGGCCGCCCTCTCCGGGCAGCTGTCCGAGCACCAGGTGATGGACCTGGTGTTCACCGTGGGGGCGTACGGCCTGATGGCGACGGCCTTCAACACCTTCGGCATCCGGCCCGAACACGACGCGCGCGAGCGTGCGGAGAGAAGGAGTGCTCGTGGCAAGTGACGCCACCACCACCGACGACCTCGTGGAGATCCAGCAGCTCCTCGCCCGTTACGCGGTGACCATCACCCGGGGCGACATCGACGGCGTGCTCGCGGTCTTCACCCCGGACGGCACCTACAGCGCGTTCGGCGACACCTATCCGCTCGCCGACTTCCCCGCCCTGGTGGCCGCCGCCCCCAAGGGCCTGTTCCTCACCGGCACACCGCTCGTCGAGCTGTCCGGGGACACCGCGACCGGCACCCAGCCGCTGTGCTTCGTCGACCACGCCACGCACGACATGCGCATCGGCTACTACAACGACACCTACGTCCGCACCGCCGACGGCTGGCGGCTGCGCACCCGGGCCATGACCTTCATCCGCCGCAGCGGGGCGCACGACTCGGGGCGCCCGCACGCGTTCGAACTCCCCGGCGTATGAACGCCTTCACCACGGCGGCGGAGTTCCGCACCGCCGTCCAGACCTGGCTCGACGACCACGACCTCTCCCCCGGCCCCGACCGCTCGCTGGACGCCCAGGTCGCGCAACTGGCCCGCGTGCGGCGGGCGTTGTTCGACGCCGGCTGGATGCGGTACGGCTGGCCCGAGCAGGTAGGCGGGCTCGGCGGCCCCGCGGTCTTCCGTGCGGTGCTCGGCGAGGAGGTAGCCACCCGCGGCCTCGCGGAGCCCGGCATCTACTCCATGGTCGAAGTCCTCACCCCGACCCTCATCTCGTACGCCAGTCCCGAACTGGCCGCCGAAATGGTCCCGTTGCTGCTGAGCGGCCGCGAGCAGTGGTGCCAGGGCTTCTCCGAGCCGGGCTCCGGCAGCGACCTCGCCTCCCTCACCACGCGGGCCGTGCGGCAGGGCGACCACTGGGTGGTCAACGGCCAGAAGGTGTGGACGAGCCTCGCCCAGTACGCCGCCCGCTGCGTCCTGCTCACCCGCACCGCACCCGGCCACGACGGCATCACCGCCTTCTTCGTCGACATGGACACCCCGGGCATCACCGTCCGTCCGCTGCGCACGATGCACGGCGTGGACGAGTTCGCCGAGGTCTTCTTCGACGACGTGATCGTGCCCGCCGACCGGATGCTCGGCCGCCCCGGCGACGGCTGGCGCCTCGCGATGGACCTGCTCCCGCACGAGCGCTCCACCTGCTTCTGGCACCGCGTCGCCCACCTCTACACCCGCCTCGACCGCCTGCTCGCCCAGACCGAGATCCCGGACGACGCGGCACTCGGCGCCGCCTACCTCGCCCTGCACACGGTCCGCTGCCGCTCACACGCGACCCAGCGACGGCTGGCCGACGGGGCCAGGCTCGGCCCGGAGACCTCGGTGGACAAGGTGCTGCTGGCCACCGCCGAGCAACAACTCTTCGAGACGGTACGGGACTTGCTGCCCGGAGCGCTGGAGCTGACCGAGTCTCCGTGGCGCTCGGAGTACCTCTACGCACGGGCGGCGACCATCTACGGCGGCACCGCCGAGATCCAGCGCAACATCATCGCCCGCCGCCTGCTCGACCTGGGGAGGGACTGACCATGGACCCCGCCGAGGTGGAACTCCTCATGGAGACGCTCCGCAAGACGATGACCACGGTGGCCTCCGGCCCCGCCCTGGACGCGGCCCTCGTGGAGCTGGGGTGGCGGGAGCTGCTCGCCGAGTATCCGGGCGTGGCGGTGCCGACCGTGTTCCGGCTGCTCGGGGAGACGGGGGCGCATGCCTCGGTGCTCACCGATGTGGTGGGTGCGGTGACGCTGCCGTACGCGGGCGGCCGGTGGGTGGAGTGGGACCGCGGCGATACGGCACCCGGTGCCGGGCTGGACGAGGAGCTCCCTCTGCGCCCGGTGCCCGGCGGCACTCCGGTCCCCGTGGCCGCGGGCCGCCGCGCCGTCGGCTGGTGGCTCCTCGGCACCGGGCGGGCCATGCTGACGCTCGCCCGGGCGCATGTCCTGGACCGCGTCCAGTTCGGCCGGCCCCTCGCCTCCTTCCAGGCGGTACGGCACCGGCTCGCGGAGACGCTGGTGGCGTTGGAGGGCGCCGAAGCAACGCTCGCGGTCGCCGAGGACGGCCTGGGTTCGGGCCTGGCCAAGGCGGCGGCCGGGCAGGCGGCGCTGACGGCGGCCCGGCACTGCCAGCAGGTGCTGGGCGGCATCGGGTTCACCGCCGAGCACCCGCTGCACCGGCATGTGCGCCGGGCCGTCGTACTGGACGGACTGCTGGGCAGCGCACGGGAGTTGACGCGGGAGGCCGGGGCGACGTTGCGCGAAGAGGGCGCGGCGCCCCGGCTGGTCCAGCTCTGAGTCACCAGGGCAGCGGCCCGTTGATGTCGAAGAAGCCGCCGGTCGGGCCGTCGGGCGCGACCTGCGCCATCCGCACGATGATCTCGGCTGCCTCCTCCACCGTCTGGGTGCCCGTGTTGCCGTTCAGGTCCGTCTTGGTGAAGCCGGGCTCGACGGAGTTGATCCGCATGCCCGGGAAGGCCTTCGCGTACTGCACGGTGAGCATGTTGACCGCGCTCTTCGACGTCGGGTAGGCGATGCCCGGGTAGAAGTGCGCGGGGTGGTCGGGGTCGGAGAGGTGGGCCAGCGAGGCCAGGCCGCTGCTGACGTTGACCACGACGGGCGCGGCCGAGCGCTCCAGCAGGGGCAGGAAGGCGTGCAGCACGCGGACGACGCCGAAGACGTTCGTCTCGAAGGTGTTCCTCATCTGGTCGCCGGTGACGGTCGCGGCGACCGGCACGCTGTTGTCCTCGGTCCTGGTCTCGATGCCGGCGTTGTTGATGAGCACGTCGAGGCCGCCGGCTGCCTCGACGGTCTTGGCCGCGGCCTCGACCGTGGCGTCGTCGGTGACGTCGAGGAGGACGAACCGTGCGCCCAGTTCCTCGGCGGCCCGGCGGCCCCGCTCGGCGTCACGGGCGCCGATGTAGACGGTGTGGCCTGCGGCGACGAGTCGGCGGGCGGTCTCGCGGCCGATGCCCTTGTTCGCTCCGGTGATCAGTGTTGTCGTCATGCGTCCAGCCTGCGTCGCGCCACCGCGGGCAGCCAGAAGACCCTTCTTCCTGGGACTGCCGGTACCAGGCACCCGCACGCCCGGCGGTGTTCACTGGAGGCATGGCTGCGACGGAACTGGGACAGGCGCTGCGGCGCTGGCGCGACCGGGTCTCCCCGGACGCGGCGGGGCTGCCCACGGGCGGCCAGCGGCGCGCGGCGGGGCTGCGGCGCGAGGAGCTGGCCCTGCTGGCCGGGATCTCGGTCGACTACGTCACCCGGCTCGAACAGGGCCGCGCGGCGAACCCGTCCGTGCAGGTCGTGGAGGCGCTGGCGCGGGCGCTGCGGCTGTCCGGGGACGAGCGGGAGTACCTGTTCCGGCTGGCGGAGCTGGTGCCGCCCGGCCCCGATGTGGTGCCGGGGTATCTCACGCCGAGTGTGCAGCGGCTGCTGGACCGGCTGGTGGGCACGCCCGTGGGTGTCTCCGACGCGGCGATGAACCTGCTGGTGGCCAACTCGATGTACGCGGCGCTGATGGGTGATCCGTCGGGTCTTCGCGGCTTCGAACGCAACGGCGTGTGGCGCAACTTCATGGGCTGGCCGACCCGGGTCCGGCACACACCGGAGGAGCACCGCGCCTTCGAGGCCGGCCTGGTGGCGGAGCTGCGTGCGACGCAGGCCCGCTACCCCGCCGACCGTCAACTCCAGCGGCTGATCGCTGAGTTGCGCACGACGAGCGAGCGGTTCGCCGAGCTGTGGGACGAGGGTGTGGTCGGCCGCCTGGAGGCCTCCCGCAAGACGGTCGAGCACCCGCAGGTGGGCCTGCTGACCCTGGACTGCGACCTGCTCCGCGTGGACGGCAACGACCTCCACATCCTCGTCTACTCGGCCGAGCCCGGCACCGAGGCCGCCGAGAAACTGGAGCTGATCTCGGTACTGGGCACGCAGAACCTGGTGGGGCAGAGCTAGATACGGTCCGCGTTGTCAGTGGTGGCGTGCATGATCGGTGCAACAGTTCTTCACTACGGACGGAGCACTCGCAGAGCCGCACCAGGATCGTCCTGCCCTTGTCCACCACGTGATCCGGGTAGTACGAGTCAGCGGATCGAGGCCGAACAGCCGCCGGATCTCGCGGCCCTGTACGTGCTGACGCAGGCGGCGACGGAGGAGTTCAACCTGCCGGAGTCGGACTTCGAGGCGGCCGGGAGCGAGATCGAGACGGTTGCCCGTGAGGAGATCGCCGAGAACTTCTGGTTCGTCGCCTCCGCCTACGGGTTCGCGGACGCGGACGTGGAGGAGCTGATCGCCACCCGGGACTGGTGAGGAGACGGCCTCTCTAGCGGAGCTTCTCCTTCATCTCGTCCAGCTTCGCCAGGACCGGATAGCCGCTGACGCTCAGGGCGTTGCCGTGGCCGGTCTGGTGGATGTCGAAGACGGACTGGATGGCGGCGTAGAAGCCCTGTACGTCCTGGGTCTGGTTGACGGCGCGCTTGGCCTGGCGCAGTCCGAAGGCGGGCATCCCGGCGATCTGCTCGGCGAGTTCGCGTGCCGCGCCGTCCAACTCGGCGCGTGGTACGACCCGGTTGACCATGCCGACCTTCTCGGCCTCATCGGCGGTCAGCGGGCGCCCGGTGAAGAGGATCTCCTTCGCCTTGCGCGGCCCCAACTCCCAGGTGTGGCCGTGGTATTCGACGCCGCCGATGCCCATGGTGACGACCGGGTCGGAGAACAGGGCGTCCTCGGCGGCCACGATCAGGTCGCAGGGCCAGCACAGCATCAGCCCGCCCGCGATGCAGCGCCCCTGGACGGCGGCGATGGACGGCTTCGGCACATTGCGCCAGCGCAGTGTGTACTCCAGGTACCGGCGGTTCTCGGCCCGGTAGATCCACTCCAGCGTGATCTCGTTCGGCGCGGGCCAGCGGTCCTTGAGGTCGTGTCCGGCGGAGAAGTGCCTCCCCTCGGCACGCAGCACGATCACCTTCACCTCCTCGTCCTCGGCGCCCCGGGCCCAGGCGGCGTCGAGTTCGTCGAGCAGGTCCATGTTCTGGGCGTTGGCGACCTCGGGGCGGTTCAGGGTGATGGTGGCGATGCGGTCCTTGACCTCGTACAGGATGTGCACGGGTGTCTCCTCAGCGTCGGGGCAGACCGAGCACCCGCTCGGCGATGATCGTGCGCTGGATCTCCGAGGTGCCGCCGGCGATGGTGCCGCCGAAGCTGCGGGCGTAGCGGTTGAACCAGCTGGCGGAGTCGTCGTCGTAGCTCATGTGGTTGTACGGCGCCGTCCGCGCCGGGTGCGTCAGCCCGTCCGGGCCGGAGGCCTCCAGGACGCGTTCCAGGGCGCGTTGGGCCGACTCCGAGCCGAAGACCTTCAGCACGGACAGCGCGGGTACGTCCTGTTCACCGCGGGCGGCGCGGGCGAGCGCGGCCGAGCCGAGCAGCCGTAGGGCCTGGAGGTCCATGACGAGGGTGGCGTACCAGTCCTTCTCCAGCGGGCCCGAGGGGCGGTAGTCCCGCAGCACCTCGCCCATCCGCTCGGCCTCGCCGTGCCACATCAGGGTGCGCTCGTGGCCCAGCGAGCCGTTCGCGACCCGCCAGCCCTGGTTGAGGGGGCCGACGAGGTTCTCGGCGGGGACCCGGACGTTCTCGAAGAAGACCTCGTTGAAGTCCTTGTCGTCGGGGCTGGTGTAGGAGGCGAAGGGGCGGCGGGTCACGCCCGGGGTGTCGGTGGGGATGAGCAGGACGCTGATGCCTTTGTGCTTGGGGGCGTCCGGGTCGGTGCGCACGAACGTGAGCAGCACGTCGGCGTCGTGGGCGCCGGACGTCCACACCTTCTGGCCGTTGACGGTGAAGTGGTCGCCGTCGGGTTCGGCCCGGGTGCGCAGGGAGGCGAGGTCGGATCCGGCGCCGGGTTCGCTCATGCCGAGCGCGGCGGTGATCTCGGCGCGCAGGATGGGCACGGCCCAGCGGCGCTTCTGCTCCTCGGTGCCGAAGGAGATGAGCGAGGCGGCGATGATGCCCACGCCCTGGGGGTTGAAGCTGTGGTAGATACGGCGCCGGGACAGTTCCTCGCGATGGACGTACTGCTCGATGACGTTGGCGTTGCGGCCGCCGAACTCCGGCGGGTAGCCCGGCAGCAGCCAGCCCTGGTCGAACTGCAGCCGCTGCCAGCGCCTGGCCCACTCGGGGATGTGCGCGGTGGAGCGGGAGCGTTCGGCGGCCTCGGCCTCCGCGGGCAGGTTGGCCTCCAGGAACGCCACGAACTCGGCGCGGAACGCCTCGACTTCGGCGTCGAAGGTCAGCTTCACGACACCACCTCCGCGAGCGGCGCCTCGGCCAGGTACGCGTCGGTGATCAGCGCCCGGTGATGGGTGGCGCCGCCCAGCATGAGCTCGCCCGCCTTGGCCCGTTTGATCGCGAACTGCAGGTCGTTCTCCCAGGTGTGCCCCATCGCGCCGAACAGCTGCACGGCGTTGCGGAACACCACGGACTGGCACTCCCCCGCCGACGCTTTCGCCATCGACGCGGCGATACGGCGGCGGGGGTCGTCCTCGGCGATGGTCAGCGCGGCGAAGTAGGCGAGGGCGCGGGCCCGTTCGAGGGCGACGTGCATGTCGGCCGCCTTGTGCTGCACGGCCTGGAAGGAGCCGATCGGGGCGTCGAACTGGTGCCGGGTGCGGACGTGGTCGAGGACCAGGTCGAGGGCGCGCCGGCAGGCACCGACCATGGTCAGGGCCATGCCCGTGAGGGCGATGTGCCGGGCCCTTTCCGGGTCCGCCGCGGTCCGGGCACTCTCGCCGACGCGCACCTGCGCCAGGGTGACGTCGGCGAGGTGCAGGACGGGGTCGAAGGCGGGGGTGCGTACGGCGGTCGCCTCGGTGGCGGGGACCACGAAGACGCCGGCGTCGGTGACCACGGCGAGCAGGTCGGCCCGGTCCCCGTCGAGGACGTGCCGGGCGGTGCCGTCCAGCACCCAGCCGTCACCCTCGGGGGTGGCGGTGATCCCGGTGTGGACGGCGGCGCCGGACTGGTCGGGATCGGCGACCCCGGGGGCGAGCGGGCCGAACTGGGTCAGCGTGGCCAGGTAGGGCGTCGGGTCGGTGGCCCGGCCGAGTTCCTCCAGGACGATCGCCAGCTCGACCGCGTCGGCCGGATCGGTCAGCTCGGTCCAGCCCAGATCGGCGTAGACGCGCCACAGCGGGGACGGGTCGGCGCCCGCGTCGGAGACGGCGCGCACCAGCGTCGGCGGGCACTCCTTGAGGACGGCCTTGTGCACGGTGTCCTGCCACAGCCGCTGCTCGGCGTCGAACTCAAACAGCATCCGGCCCCCCGAGCACGAAGACCCCGGCCAGCACCGCTCCGACCAGCACGGCTCCGGTGAGCAGAGCCCCGACGAGCAGGCCCTCGACCACCGGCCTCAACTGCCCGACCCCGTGGTCGGTCCGCACGTCCCTCGCCACGAACGGCCTCCTCGCTGGAGAAGATGGAGAACTTGATGGAGAATGCGCTTATGGAGAATACGATTCTCACTATCGGGAATCCACAGTCTCCTCCACATCGTCGGAGGTGTCCAGCATGGACGCAGCATGCTGCCGCTACACTGCAGTAATGTTCTCCCCATGGCACAGAAGGCGGACCAGCCCGTGAGCACCCCGACCGAGGAACCGGCCTGGAAGCAGCGCGCGGTAGAGCGCTCCACGCAGGCGGCGAAACGTCGGGCCGAGCAGAGGGTCGAACGCTTCCTCGACGCGGCCCAGGCGATCATGGCGGAGAAGGGCACGACGGACTTCACCGTGCAGGAGGTCGTCGACCGGTCGAAGCAGTCGCTGCGCAGCTTCTACCAGCACTTCGACGGCAAGCACGAGCTGCTGCTCGCGCTGTTCGAGGACGCGATGAGCAAGTCGGCCGACCAGCTGCGCGCCAGCGCGGCCGAGCAGTCGAACCCGCTGGAGCGGGTGCGGGTCGTCGTCCAGGAGCTGTTCGACAGCTCGCGTCCGGACCCGTCCGGCCGGCAGGGACCGCTGTTCAGCGACTTCGCGCTGCGCCTGCTGGTCTCGCACCCGGCCGAGATGCGGGTGGCGAACGCTCCACTGCTCGCGCTGTTCACCGAGCTGATGACGGAGCTGGAGGAGGCCGGGCTGCTGCGTCCGGGCTTCAAGGCCCGTCGGGTGGCGGCGCTGACCATGCAGACCGTCATGTTCAACGCCCAGTCGAGCGGCCAGGACGGCGCCCATCCGCTCACCGCGGAGGAGATCTGGGACTTCTGCGCGAAGGGCTTCACGCTCAGCTAGGGCGCGCCCGGCCGGCGGTCAGACCGCCAGCCCGTGCAGCAGGTCGGTCACGCGGGTGGGGTCCTCGGGGCCGAGGTGTCCCGCCCCGGGCACGTTGTGGACGGTGAAGCGGTTGTCCGGCGTCAGGGCGTCGGCCTCCGCGATCATGCGGTCCTGGAGTGCCGTGGCGACCGTGCGGTCCTTGCCGAACCGCAGATAAGTGCGCGGGATCCGCCCCCAGGTGTCGGCGCGCCCGACGGCCCGGTTGTCGTAGACGGTCATCGACTCGTCCGTCTGCAGGCCCTCCAGCACCCGCAGGAACGCTACGTCCGAGTAGTCCGCGCAGATCATCTCCTTGAACACCGCGAGCGCCTTGCGGTCGGAGGTACGCCAGTTCAGGCGCAGCACGCCGAGCTTCTCCGGGTCGCCGGTCATGTGGTCCACCGGCGTCACGGCCTGCCGTCCCTCGGGCGAGTCGGAGCAGGCGTTGACGGTGGGCATGGTGCGGCTCGGGCAGAAGGCGGCCATGTAGCAGATGTGCGCGAGGAGTTCGGGTACGGCGTTGCCGACCCGGCTCACCGAGGCGCCGCCCAGGCTGTGCCCGACGAGCACCACGGGCCCGCCCAGCCGCGCGGCACGGCGCACGACGCCGGTGACGCGCCGCTCGAAGTCGTCCAGGGTGAGCGCGGCGACCGGGGACGGCTCGGTGGCAAGGGCGCGCAGGTCCTGGGTCTGGTACGACGCCGGTACGAACCGCTCCTCCCCGTGCAGGGGTTGGTCCACGGAGACGACACGGTGGCCGCGCAGCGTCAGCTCCCGCCCGATCGCGGTCCAGAAGGCGCCGGCGCTGTGCGTGCCGTGCACCAGGACGTACGTACGGGTCCCGGGCCGCCCGTGCCGCCCGCCCCCGGCGCGCTCGTCCGCCCGGGCGACCGGCGCACCGAGTCCGGCGGCGAGTCCGACGCCGCCGATGCCGGCCCCGAGGCGCAGCGCCTGCCGCCGGGAGGGCGAACCGGCAGGGGACGTGGTTCCACTGATGTTCTCGTTGTCAGCCATGTCCACGACGCTACGGAGGCCCCAGCCGCCTCGACATGGCCCTGTACACCCGACCGCGGGTGTACCTACCGCCACCCGAATCCAAGGCGAGAGTGACATTCTCGTATAGGCAGATTTCCATTACCCTCGCTGGCATGCCACTTGCCGTGAGTGAACTCTGGGACGACCTCCTCGACTGCCTCGACCTTCGGGCGAAGGACGAGGGAAACGCCCTCACCTACGAGGCGCGCAACCAACGACTCGGCTACCACCGTCTGTTCGGCGGCCAACTACTGGCCCAGTTCGTCCGGGCGGCACAACTGAGCTGCCCCGACAAGGGCATCAAGTCCCTGCACGCCCTGTTCGCGAGGGCCGGCCGGCCCGACGAACCCGTGCGTTACGAGGTGGAGCGCCATCACGACGGCGGGTCGTTTGCCGCGCTGACGGTGGTGGCCCGGCAGTCGAAGGGCGTGGTGGCGACGGGGAGCGTCTCGCTACACGCAGCGGAGGACGGACCCGCCCACCAAGCAGTCCCGGACGTCCCGGGTCTCCCCGGCCCCGAGCACCGCATCGACCTGCACCCGATCCCGTGGGAGACGCGGGCCACCGCCGACCTGGACACCTCGGCGCCGGAGCCGTCCGAGTTCGACGTGTGGATGCGCACGCCGGCGTCGGAGCCGGAGCTGGCCCCGGCCCTCGTCTCGTACGCCACCGATCTGACCCTCATCGGCACGGCCCTGCGCCCTGTCGCGGGCGTCACGCAGCACGACTCCGGCAAGGCGTTCACCTCGGCCGTCACCTCGCACACGGTGTGGTTCCATCGCCCTTTCCTGGCCGACGAGTGGCTGCTGCTGCGCCAGCACAGCCCGGTCCTGGCCCACGGCCGCTGCTTCGGCCGGGGCGACGTCCTCACGGAGCGGGGTTCGCTCGTGGCGTCGTACGCCCAGGAGGCGCTGCTGCGCTTCACTGGGGAGGCGGCGTCATGACGGCGGCACTGCGGGTCGTGCAGTGGGCCACGGGCACGATAGGCGCGCGGTCGCTGAGGGCCGTCGTTGAGCACCCCCGCCTCGAACTGGCCGGGGTGTACGTGCACACCCGCGCCAAGGAGGGCCTGGACGCGGGCGAGTTGTGCGGGACGGGCCCGACCGGAGTCACCGCCACCGCCGACATCGAACGCGTCCTGGAACTGGGCGCGGACTGCGTCCTGTACATGCCTCTCCAATGCGATGCCGACGAGGTGTGCCGGCTGCTGGAGTCGGGCGCGAACGTCGTGACGACGCGCGGCGAGTTCCACCACCCGGCCAGCATGGATCCCGAGCTGCGCAAGCGGGTCGAGGCGGCGTGCGAACGCGGTGGCACGTCGATCCACAGCACGGGCAGCAGCCCCGGCTTCATCACCGAGGCGGTACCTCTGGTCCTGACGTCGATCGCGCGGCGCGTCGACTCCCTGACCATCGAGGAGTCCGCGGACCTGTCCCAACGCCCCTCCCCCGAGCTGCTGTTCGACGTGATGGGCTACGGCGTCGCGCCGACCGCGTTCGCCGAGGAACGACTGTCCCGGGCACGAACCAGCTTCGGCCCCTCGCTCCACCTGATAGCCGAGGCACTGGGCCTCCCACTCGACTCCCTGGAGGCGACGGGCGAGTTGGCGACGGCCCGCAGCCAAGTCCGCATAGCAGCAGGCGAATTGGCACCGGGCACGGTGGCCGCGCAACGCCTCACGGTCACCGGCCTCCGCGCGGGCCGCCCCCTGCTCCGCTTCCGCGCCACCTGGTACTGCACGACCGACCTCGCCCCGGCCTGGGACCTCCACGACACCGGCTGGCACATCTCGATAGAGGGCGACGCACCCCTCGAGGTCGGCCTGCGCCTGCCGGTACCGCTGGACCGGATGGCGGAGATCTCACCGTCGTACACGGCCAACCGGGCGGTCAACGCGGTGCCGCTGGTGTGTGCGGCGGAACCCGGGATCCGGACGACGGTCGATCTGCCGCAGGTGACGGCGGAGTTGGGCTGAGCCGACCGGCGCACACCGCGGCGCCGGCCGACCTTGAGCATGCGTTACGGCGCCGCCACCTCCACGACCATCGCCGACCCCATCCCGCCCCCCGCGCACATCGACGCGACCCCGATCCCCCCGCCCCGGCGGCGCAGTTCGTGCACCAGCGTGACGAGCATGCGGGCGCCGGTGGCGGCGACCGGGTGGCCCAGGGAGCAGCCGCTGCCGTTGACGTTGACGTGGTCGGGGTCGAGGTCGAGGCGGCGGATGGCGGCCACGGTGACCGAGGCGAAGGCCTCGTTGATCTCGTAGAGGTCGACGTCGGCGGCGGTGAGGCCGGCGCGGGCGAGGGCCTTGGGGATCGCCTTCACCGGGGAGAGTCCGGTCTCCACCGGGTCCACGCCGACCGACGCCCAGGATCGGACGGTGGCCAGTACCGGCAGGCCCTCGGCCGCCGCCGTGCCGTCGCTCGCCACCACCAGGGCGGCCGCCCCGTCGTTGCCGCCGCACGCGTTGCCCGCGGTGATGCTGAAGCCCTCGATCTCGGGGTGCAGCGGCTTGAGCGAGGCCAGCTTCTCCAACGACGTGTCCCGGCGCGGGTGTTCGTCGACGGAGAAGAGCCCGGACGGGGTCTCGACGGGGACGAGCTCGGCGTCGAAGCGGCCCTCGTCGATGGCCCGCACCGCGTTCCGGTGCGAGCGCAGGGCCCAGGCGTCCATGTCGGCGCGGGAGATGCCGGCGCGCTGGGCCACGTTCCAGCCGATGGTGATCGACATGTCGTTGTTGGGGGCGTCGGGGCGGTCGGGATGCGTGGGCGGCATCCAGGGCTCGACCCATTCCCCGTCCACCCTGAAGGCCGATTTCGGCGCCGTGGACGCGGAGTTGACGCCTCCGGCGATGATCAGGTCGTCCATGCCGGAGCGGATGGACGCGGCGGCGCCGGCGACGGCGGAGAGGCCGGCGGCGCAGTGCCGGTTGAGGGCGAGGCCGGGGACCGAGGTGAGCCCTGCAGTCAGGGCCGCGTGCCGGGCGAGGACACCGCCGCCGTAGAGGCCCTCGGCGAGCATCACGTCGTCCACGCGGTCCGGGTCGAGCCCGTCCGCGGCGGCGCCGACGATGCGACGGGCCAGGTCGAAGGCCGTGGTGTCGCGCAGGGTGCCCTTGAACGCGGTGCCGACGGGGGTGCGCAGGGCGGACACGATGACTGCCTCGGGCATGCGGGTCTCCAACTCGGCGGGGCGGACGGGATCACAGCAGAGAGCGAGAATGCTACTCTCGCCATACTAGAACCATGTATCCCTGGGAGGGGAGTCGCGATGCAGGTTCAGGGGACTTCCGCGGTCGTGGTGGGCGGGGCGGGGGGTCTGGGCGAGGCCACGGTCCGTCGGCTGCACGCGGCGGGCGCGGCCGTGGTCGTCGCCGACCTCGCCGACGAGAAGGGCAAGGCCCTGGAGGCGGAGCTGGGCATCCGGTACGTCCGGACCGACGCCACCGACGAGGCCGACGTACAGGCCGCCATCGCCGAGGCGGAGACCCTCGGCCCGCTGCGCGTCTCCGTGGACACCCACGGCGGACCCGCGACCGGCGGGCGCCTGATCGGCCGCGACGGCGAGCCCCTCGACCTGGCCGGCTTCCGGCGGACCGTCGACATCTACCTGACCGCCGTCTTCAACGTCATGCGCCTCACCGCGGCGGCGATAGCCCGCCACGAGCCGGTCGACGAGGACGGCAACCGGGGCGTCATCGTCAACACCGCGTCCATCGCGGCGTACGAGGGCCAGATCGGCCAACTCCCGTACGCCGCGGCCAAGGGCGGGGTCGTCGGCATGACCCTGGT
Source organism: Streptomyces sp. NPDC047081 (assembly GCF_040643775.1). NCBI lineage: Bacteria > Bacillati > Actinomycetota > Actinomycetes > Kitasatosporales > Streptomycetaceae > Streptomyces > Streptomyces sp. NPDC047081. The sequence continues at coordinate 171,152 of NZ_JBEYUY010000004.1, forward strand.
CGCCGCACGCGACCTCTCCCCCCTGGGCATCCGCGTGGTCACGATCGCCCCCGGCACCTTCCTCACCCCGGCCTACGGCCAGGCGGGCGACCGACTGGAGGCGTACTGGGGCCCACAGATCCCCCACCCCCGCCGCATGGGCCGCTCCCCCGAGTACGCAGCCCTGGTCCAGCACATCTGCGAGAACGACTACCTCAACGGCGAGGTCATCCGGCTGGACGGGGCGCTGCGGTTCCCGCCGAAGTAAGGCCTCGGTGCCCTCACCTTGGTCCTGGATGAGTCTTCAGCACCCGGCGCCCCCGAACCTCACGTCGACTCGCGCACCACCAACCGACACGGCACCGTGTGCACCCCCGCCACCGGCCCCTCGTCGATGGCCTCCAGCAGCTTCAGCGCGGCGATGCGGCCGATCTCGCCCAGGCTCATGTCGATCGTGGTGAGGGGCGGGCGGCAGGCCAGGGCCATGGTGTCCCAGTTGTCGTAGCCGACGACCGCGATCCTGCCCGGAACGTCGACGCCCCGTTCCCGCAACGCGTCGGCCACGCCTCGGGCGATCTGGTCGTTGCCGCAGAAGACGGCGTCCGTGTCGGGAGCCGTACGCAGGATCGCGTCGGCGGCCCGCCGGCCCCACGCCTCGCTCCACTCGCCGAAGTGGACACGCCCCGTGGCGAGCTGGAGGGACGAACGCTCCAGCAGGTCCACCGCGTGGCGGGCCCGGTCGCGGGCGGCCGCGTGGTGTTCCGGGCCGGTGACGTGGGCGATCCGGGAGCGGCCCGTGGCTATCAGGTGCTCCACGGCGAGGTGGGCGCCGCCCCGGTCGTCCGAGGCCACCGAGGTGTCGGACGGGTCGGTGGAGGGGGACAGCGCGTAGACGACCGGGATGCCGTCGACGCCCTGGAGCGGCGGGCGCGGGTCCGTCCGCCGGCCGGTGACGATGATGCCGTCGACCCGGCGGTCCATGAGGTTGCGCAGGTGGTGCTGCTCGCGGATGGTGTCGCCGCGCGTGTCGCAGAGCAGCACCGAGATCTTTCCGGCGCCCAGCGCGTCCTCGGCGCCCAGCAGGACGGGCGTGCTGAAGCGGCCTATGCCGTCCGTCGTCATCAGCCCGACCGTCCAGCTGCGGCCCGTGTGCAGGCTCTGCGCGTGCTGGTTGGGCCGGAAGCCGAGGGCCTCCACGGCGTCCAGCACTCGCTGCCGGGTCTCCGGTCGCATCCGTCCGCTGCCGCTCAGCGCCTTGGACGCCGTGCCCACGCTGACGCCGGCGAGCGCGGCGACATCGGCGAGCTTCGCGCGGCCGGCGGGGGCGGAGGCAGCGGCGGGAGCTGCGGGGGAACTCGGCGCGGCTTCGGTCACGGGCAATCCTTTTCTCAATCCGGCTGTGCGGAGTCCCGACGCGATTGTTCGACGGGTCGACCCGTCCATGGTCGCAGGCGGTCGCGGTAAGTACCAGTCCTTCAGAAGAGCGAGAAATCTTCTGCAGCACCCTTGACCGTGATTCCCCGCTTCCCCTCTACTCTTCGGCGAGGAAAACGATTGCTCATTTGGTTGCTCACACCCCCGGAGAGCCATGCCCCGCACCAGCTCCGTCCCGCCCTCCTCCCCCGGTCCCGTCCGCCCGGGCCCCGACGCCCATGTCGCCCTGCGTCCAGCCGTCGCCGAGGTGACCGACGGCTTCTGGCACACCCGCCGGGACGTCAACGCCCGTACCTCCATCCCGCAGGGCCCCGGTCTGCTGGAGTCCGCCGGCAATCTGCACAACCTGCGGCTGGCGGCGGGCGCGGCCGAGGGCGAGTTCCAGGGCGCGTACCCGTTCGTCGACACGGACGTCTACAAGTGGCTGGAGGCGGCGGCCTGGCAGCTGGCCCAGGCGCCCTCGGCGCAGCTGGAGTCCGACGTCGACCGGATCGTCTCCCTGGTCGCCGCCGCCCAGCAGTCCGACGGGTATCTCAACACCTGGTTCCAGCTGGTCAAGGGCGGCGAGCGCTACCAGGACCTGCGCTGGGGCCACGAGTTGTACTGCGCGGGCCATCTCATCCAGGCCGCCGTGGCCCACCACCGGGCCACCGGACGCACGGAACTCCTCGACGTGGCACGCAAGTTCGCCGATCACGTCGACTCGGCCTTCGGGCCGCCCGGCAGCGGCAAGGAGATCGACGGCATCGACGGCCACCCGGAGATCGAGACCGCCCTGGTCGAGCTGTACCGGGAGACCGGCGAGCGCCGCTACCTCGACCTCGCCGGGTACTTCGTGGACCGGCACGGCCACGGCCTGCTCGGCGGCGAGGCGTACTGCCAGGACCGCATCCCGGTGCGCGAGGCGACGAACGTCGAGGGCCATGCCGTACGGCAGTTGTATCTGCTGGCCGCGGTCGCCGACCTCGCCACCGAGACCGGCGAGGCCGAACTGCGGTCCGCGGCCGAGCGGTTGTGGCGGGCCATGACCACGACCAAGACCCACATCACCGGCGGCCTGGGCGCGCATCACGACTGGGAGGACTTCGGCGACCCGTACGAACTGCCCAACGAGCGTGCCTACTGCGAGACTTGTGCCGCCATCGCCTCCGTCCAGTGGAGCTGGCGGATGGCCCTGCTCACCGGCGAGGCCCGCTACTCCGACCTGATCGAGCGCACCCTCTTCAACGGCTTCCTCGCCGGCGTCTCCCTCGACGGCGAGAGCTGGCTGTACGTCAACCCGCTCCAGGTCCGCGACGGCCACACCGACCCCGGCGGCGACCAGTCGGCCCGCCGCACCCGCTGGTTCCGCTGCGCCTGCTGCCCGCCGAATGTGATGCGGCTGCTGGCGGGGCTCGAGCACTACCTCGCCACGAGCGACGACGGCGGGCTGCAGATCCACCAGTACGTCACCGGGCGTTACGCGGCCGGCCCGATCGCCGTGCGCGCCGAGACCGACTACCCCTGGCACGGCACGATCGCCCTCACCGTCGAGGATGCCCCGGCCGACCGGCCCTGGACACTGTCCCTGCGCATCCCGCAGTGGTGCCGGGACTTCCGGGTGCGGTGCGGGGACGAGACGTACGACTCGCCGGTCGTCGAGGACGGCTGGCTGCGGCTGGAACGGACCTGGGCGCCGGGCGACCGGGTCGTGCTGGAGCTCGCCCTCGAACCCCGGCTCACCGCGGCCGACCCGCGGGTGGACGCCGTACGCGGATGTGTGGCGATCGAGCGCGGGCCGCTGGTCTTCTGTCTGGAGCAGGTCGACCATCCCGGCGGGGGCCTGGACGACGTCGTCCTGGACACCACCCGCCCGCTCGCCGTGAAGCACCGCCCCGACCTGCTCGGCGGGGTCACGACGGTCGTGGCGGCCGGGCGGCGGCGCGCCGTGCCGGACGCGGGCTGGTGGCCGTACACCACCGCGGACCAGGTCCCGCGGCAGGACGGCGATCCCGTCGAGCTCACCGCCATCCCCTACTACGCGTGGGCGAACCGCCAGGACGGCTCGATGCGCGTCTGGCTGCCCACCTCCTGAGCCCCTCCCTCTATGACAACGAGGTCACCCCGTGATACCCACCCGCCGTACTCTCCTCGCGGCCGTCGCCGCCGTCGGCACCCTCGCCTCGCTCACCGCCTGCGGAGGCGGCTCCAGTTCCTCCTCCGGCTCCTCCGGCGGGTCCGGTGGGTCGTACACCTTCTGGGACCCGTATCCGCAGTTCGACGCCTCGTCGGCCTGGGGCAAGCTCGTGACCTCGTGCGGGACCAAGGCGGGGGTGAAGCTGAAGCGGACCGCGTACGACACCACCGACCTCGGGAACAAGGCACTGCTGGCCGCGCAGCAGGGCAACGCGCCGGACGTCATGCTCGTCGACAACCCGGTCGTGTCCACGCTGGTGGAGGCGGGGATCCTCAACAAGACGAGCGACTTGGGCCTGGACACCAAGTCGATCCAGCAGAACATCATCGGCGCGGGGACCATCGACAACGCCTCGTACGGGGTGCCGATCGGCGCCAACACGCTTGCGCTGTACTACAACAAGAAGATCCTGACCGCGGCCGACGTCGACCCCGCCTCCGTCAAGGACTGGAACTCCCTGACCGCCGCGCTGAAGAAGGTCACTTCGGCCGGGAAGAAGGGCATCACCTTCTCCGCGATCAACACCGAGGAGGGCAGCTTCCAGTTCCTGCCCTGGTTCTGGGGCGCGGGCGGGGATCTCACAAAGCTCAACTCCGCCAAGGGAGTTGCGGCTCTGTCGTTGTGGAAGCAGTGGGTCGACGAGGGGTACGCGCCCAAGGACGTGCTGCAGAACACGCAGACGACCAGCTGGCAGGAGTTCGCGACCGGGGACTACGCGTTCGGTGAGAACGGCACGTGGCAGCTGGGCAACGCGGACAAGGCCGGGTTCGACTACGGCATCATCAACATCCCGGGGCAGAACGGCGGTTCGGCGCCGGTGCCGACAGGCGGCGAGTTCGTGACCGTGCCCGTGCAGAAGGACACCGGGCGGTACGACGTCAGCAAGAAGATCGTCACGTGTCTGACGAGCGACGCGAATCTGCTGCCGACCGACACGACGTTGCAGTACGTCGCTCCCACGGCCGCGGTGCAGGCCGAGCAGGTGAAGCAGAACCCGAAGCTGAAGCCGTGGGTGTCGGCGGTCGCGGCGGCTCGGGGGCGGACCAGTGGGGGGCTGGGAACGAAGTATCCGACGATCTCGCAGCCGATGTGGACGGCCGTGCAGGCGGCGTTGTCGGGGAGCAAGAGTCCGCAGGATGCGTTGGATGCGGCGCAGGATGCGGTGGGGAAGGGGTGACCGGTGGCTGTCAATCTGCGGGCCGGTGGGGGCTTGTCGCGCAGTTCCCCGCGCCCCTATCGGGGCTCTGCAGAGCAGGGAGTTCGATTGTCCCCTGCCTTTAGAGGGCGGCTCGTCGCGTTTGCCTTCGTGGCGCCCCTGCTCGTCTATCTCGCCGCCTTCTATCTCTATCCGCTCTATCGCAATCTCGATCTGAGCCTGCGCGATTACACCGTGCGGTCCTTCGTTGCCGGGGACGCGCCGTTCTCCGGGTGGGACAACTTCCGGAAGGTGGTGGACGATCCGACGTTCGGGCCGGCCTTGCGGCACACCATGGTTTTCACCTTTGTGTCGATCGCCTTTCAGTACGTCATCGGGCTCGCCCTCGCGGTGTTCTTCAACCGGCACTTCCGGCTCGCGCCGACCCTGCGTGCGCTGTTCCTGATTCCGTGGCTGCTGCCGCTGATCGTGTCGGCGTCCACGTGGTCGTGGATGTTCAACAGCGAGTCGGGGGTGGTGAATTACTTCCTGCACTTCTTCGGCGTCGATCCGGTCGGGTGGCTGACCTCGCCGGACTGGGCGCTGACTTCGGTGATCGTCGCCAATATCTGGATCGGGATTCCGTTCAACCTGGTCATCATCTACAGCGGGCTGCAGAACATCCCGGGCGAGCTGTACGAGGCCGCGGCGCTGGACGGGGCTGGTGCCTGGCAGCAGTTCCGGCGGATCACCTTTCCCCTGCTGCGCCCGGTGTCCGCGATCACCCTGCTGCTCGGGCTCGTCTACACGCTCAAGGTCTTCGACCTGATCTGGATCATGACCAAGGGCGGCCCCGGGGACTCCTCGTCGACCCTGGCGACCTGGTCGTACCAGCTCGGATTCGGCACGCTGCTGCCGAAGTTCGGCCCCGGGGCGGCGGTCGGCAACATCCTCATCCTCATCGCGCTCGTCTTCGGGCTGCTGTACATCCGCGTCCAGAGGAGGCAGGAAGCATGAAGTCGCGCCGGTACACCCTGATCGGCCTCCTCCTCACCGCGCTGATGCTGTTCCCGGTGTACTGGATGCTGAACGTGTCCCTCACCCCGCAGCAGGACATGCGCAAGGACCCGCCGGACCTGTTCCCGCTGCATCCCACCTTCGAGGGCTACCGGGCCGTCCTGGACGACCAGTTGCCGTATCTCGGCACCAGCCTGCTGATCGGGCTCGGCACGGTCGCGCTGACCCTGCTGCTGGCCGCGCCCGCCGGTCACTCGCTCGCGAAACTCCACCCGCGGGGCGGCGGCGCGCTCGGCCTGGCTCTCCTCGTCGCCCAGATGATCCCCGGGATCGTCATGGCGATGGGCTTCTACGGCATCTTCCTGGACCTCGGTCTGCTCAACTCCTGGTGGGGACTGATCATCGCGGACTCCACCATCGCCGTGCCCTTCGGTGTGATGATCTTCACCGCGTTCATGTCGGGCATCCCCGGCGAGCTCATCGCCGCGTCCCGCATCGACGGCGCCGGCACCTTCCGTACCTTCTGGTCGGTCGTGCTGCCGGTCAGCCGCAACGCCCTGGTCACCGTCTCCCTGTTCAGCTTCCTGTGGGCCTGGTCCGACTTCGTCTTCGCCAACACCCTCGACGGCGGCGGCGATCTGCGGCCGATCACCCTCGGCATCTACAAGTACATCGGCAACAACAACCAGGAGTGGAACGCGATCATGGCCACCGCCGTCGTCGCGTCCGTCCCCGCGGCCGTCCTGCTCGTGCTCGCCCAGCGCTATGTCGCCGCGGGCGTGACGGCGGGCGCCGTGAAGGACTGAACCCCCGTACCGCACAACGCACTTCCCCCTTCCCTCTCGTGAGGAGAACCCCTTCATGAGCCGCATCTCCCTGCCCGGACGCCGACGGCACCGCGCCAGAGCGACCGCTGCGTTCGGTGCCGCAACCCTCGCCGCCGCCCTCGGCATCGCTGTCCCCGCGCACGCCTCCCCCAGCTCTGCGACCACCCTCGTCGTGAACGCCAATCAGACACTGCGCCCGGTCACCCATGTGGCCACGGGCAGCCTGTACGGCCTCGACACGGCGAGCGTGCCCGCCGACAGCCTGGTCCAGCCGCTGAAGCCGAACACCTTCGTGCAGATGGCGCCGGGCGGCAGCCAACTGCCCAACGGCGAGCCGGCGCCGGGCGGCGACGCCCTCGTGGTCGCGCCCGAGGCGGCCAAGGCGGGCGCCAAGGTCGTCGTACGGATGCCGGACTGGTATCCGAACTTCCCCTACAAATGGGTTAGTTGGAGCGACTGGCTGTCGGCCGTGGACAAGCAGATCGCGTCGGTGAAGGCCTCTGGCGCCACGAACATCGCCGCGTACGAGCTGTGGAACGAGCCCGACGGCACCTGGGACACCACCAACGCGGGCGCCTTCGACGACGGCTGGTCGCGGACCTACAAGGAGGTCCGTTCGAAGGACACCAGCATGCCCATCCAGGGGCCGAGCTTCGCCACGTACACCGACAGCAAGATGAAGACGTTCCTCCAGGACGCCATCGCGAACAACGCGGTGCCCGACATCGTCGCCTGGCACGAACTGCAGAGCAGCGCGAACATCGCCGCGCACGTGGCGGACTACCGCGCCCTGGAGTCGAGCCTCGGCCTGAGCCCCCGCCCGATCGCCATCGAGGAGTACGGCACCCCCAGCGAGGTCGGCGTGCCCGGGCCGCTGGCGAGCTACGTCGCCAAGTTCGAGCGGGCCGGCGTGCACGACGCGGAACTCGCCTTCTGGAACCACTACGGCACCCTCGGCGACACCCTGACCGACACCGGCGGATCGCCCAACGGCTCGTACTGGCTGTACAAGTGGTACGGCGACATGTCCGGGAACATGCTGGTCACCACGCCACCTGCGCAGACCGGCATCGACGGCTTCGCCTCGCGGAACACGGCCGGCAACCAGATCAGTGTCGTCATCGGCGGCTGCACCGGCTCCTGTGCCGTCACCGTCAACGGGCTGTCCTCGCTGTCCGCGTTCGGCAGCACCGTACACGTGAAGCTGGAGTACACCCCGTCGAAGGGCCGTACGACCGCCGTTTCCGGGCCGGTCACCATCTCGGACGCCGACCACACGGTCAGCGGCGGGTCCATCACCGTGCCCGTCACGATGAACGCCTCCGACGGCTACCACATCACCATCACGCCCAGCGGCAGCTCCAGTTCGCTCGCCGGGCGGTACCAGATCACCAACAAGAACAGCGGGCTCGCGCTGGACACCAGCGGCGCGGGCACCGCTCAGGGGACCGCCGTCGTACAGGCGACCTTGACCACCGGCACCGACCAGAACTGGACCCTGGTGTCCGCCGGAAGCGGCCTCTACAAGATCCAGCAGCAGGCGAGCGGTCTGCTCCTCGGCATCAACGGGATGAGCACCAGCGACGGCGGCACCGCTCTGATCTGGGGCGACAACGGCACCGCCGACCATCTCTGGCAGCTCATCCCGGACGGCAGCGGGTACTACAAGATCGCCAACTACAACAGCGGGCTGCTGCTGGGCGTGAACAGCATGAGTACGTCCTCCGGTTCTCAGGTCCTGCAGTGGGACGACAACGGCACGGCGGACCATCTGTGGAAGCTCACTTCTCGGTGAGCCTGGCCAGGGTGTCGCGGAAGTCGTCGGTCTGGAAGGACTGTTCCTCCGCGCTCGTGGCGTAGTCGAGGGTGGCGAGCACCGCGCGTTCCAGGTGCATGTTGAGGACGCGTTTGGTGCTCTCCGCCGCCTGCCTCGGCAGCCCGGCGATCCGTTTCGCGCAGGCCGTCGCCTCGGCCAGCGGGTCGGCCACCACATGGTTGGCCAGCCCCAGGGCGACGGCCTTCCCGGCCGGGATACGGGCGCCGGTGAGGGCGTACTCCTTGGCGAGCAGCAGGCTGGTGTGCAGCGGCCAGGTGAGCGGACCGCCGTCGGCGGCGACCAGGCCGACCTGGACGTGCGGGTCGGCGAGATAAGCGGACTCGGCCATGTAGACGATGTCGCTCAACGCCACCAGGCTGCAACCCAGGCCTACGGCGGGGCCGTTGACGGCGGCGACCACCGGGACACGGCAGCGGACCATGCCGAGGACGATGTCCCGGCCGTCGGCGATGGTCTTCGAGCGCAGGTCGGGGTCCTGCCTGATCTCGTCCAGGTAGGCGAAGTCGCCGCCCGCCGAGAACGCTTTGCCCGCCCCCGTCAGGACGGCCGCGCGGGCCTCCCGGTCGGCGGCGAGCCGGGGCCAGAGCTGTGCGAGGCCGGTGTGCAGCGGGTCGTTGACGGCGTTGAAGACGGCGGGCCGGTTCAGGGTGATGATCCGCAGGGGGCCGTCCGCACGGACCTCGATCTCCTCGGGCATGCCGTACAGGTTCTGATCGTCCGTCATGTCAGGCTCCCAGTCCGAGGATTCGGGCGGCGATGATGTTCTTCTGGATCTGCGAGGTGCCGCCCATGACGCTCTGCGCGCGGCTGTAGAGGTAGGCGTGCAGGAGGTCGGGGTCGCCGGTGCCGCCGACGGCCAGGGCCGCGTGACCTACGGTCTGTTCCGTCCAGGTCATGAGCAGTTTGTCGAGGGAGCCCTCGGGCCCGTGCGAGACGCCGTCGAGCTGCTCGGAGAGGCGTCGGCGTACATGCAGGCGGAGCATCTCCGTCTCGACGACCGCCCAGGACAGCTCGGGCGGCGGGGTGCCGTCGGTGCGGGCCAGGAGTTCGCGGACGAGTTTGCCGTAGCGGGCGGTGAAGCCGAGGGTGGAGGGTTCGCGTTCGTGGCCGACGACCGTCATGGCCAGCGCCCAGCCCTCGCCGGGTGCGCCGACCATCTGGTCCGCGGGGACGGTCGCGCCGTCGAGCACGACCTGCCCGAACTCCTTCGTCACCCCGCTCATCATCTTCAACGGCCGCTGTTCGATGCCGGGTTGGTCCATGGCGACGATGAACGCGGAGATGCCCTTGTGGCGGGGGGCGTCCGGGTCGGTGCGGGCGAGGAGGAGGCACCAGTCGGCGACGTCGGAGTAGCTCGTCCAGATCTTGTGGCCGTGCAGGACATAGGTGTCGCCGTCGCGGGTGGCAGTGGTGGTGAGGGAGGCGAGGTCGGAGCCGGCGCCGGGTTCGCTGAAGCCCTGGCACCAGCGTTCGGTGCCGTCGATCATGCCGGGCAGGAAGCGGCGGCGCAGTTCCTCGCTGCCGTGCCGGCCGAGGCCCTGGACGAGATAGCCGAGGCTGGGGCGGGCGGGGGCGCCGGCGCGGGCGAGTTCCTCGTCGAGGATGACGTCGTAGACGGGCGGGAGTTCGTGACCGCCGTACGCCTTGGGCCAGGACAGGCCGAAGAAGCCGGCCGTGTGCAGGGCGCGGTGCCAGTCGCCCTGACGGGCCCAGTACTCGTCGCCGGAGGTGGGGAAGGTGCCGGCCTGCTCGGTGAGCCAGGTGCGCAGGCGGTCGCGGAAGGCGGCCTCCTCGGGCGAGTCACGAAAGTCCACGGTCGATCTCCTCCAGGCGCACGGGGAACAGCTCGGCGGACGCCAGTGCCCGGCGCAGGTGTACGTGGGCGAGGCACTCCCAGGTGTTGCCGATGCCGCCGTGCACCTGGACGGCGGTCTCGCAGACGGTGCGGGCGGCGCGGGCGCAGTAGAGCTTGGCGATGCGGGCGGCGTGCAGGGCCTCGGCGGGCGGCAGTTCGTCGACGGCCCAGGCCGCGTGCCGCAGCACGCTGATCGAGCCCTCGATCAGGGCCAGTCCTTCGGCGAGGAGATGGGCGACGGCCTGGTAGGAGCCGATGGTACGGCCGTACTGCTCGCGGATCCTGGCGTAGTCGACGGCGAGGGTGTGGGCGCCGCGGGCGGTGCCGAGGAGGTCGGCGGAGGTGGCGACGAGGGCCAACGCCCGCCAGCGGACGGCGACTTCGTCGGTCAGGGTGCCGATCTGCTCCTGGGTGCCGTGCAGTTCGGCGTTGCGGCGGGTGAGATCGACGCCGGAGGTGAGCGGGCCGACCTCGGTGGCGAGCACCCGGTCGCCCACCAGCTCCAGTGCCTGCCGCATCCCGCGCGCGTCCCGCGCCTCACCGGCCACGGCCACCGTCGCCGAGGAGATGCCCCGGGCCAGGTCGTCGGCGAGCACGGGTCCGAGCAGCGGTACGTCGACCAGTCCGCGCCCGAACTCCTCGACGACCAGGGCCACTTCGACGCCGGACGCGCCGTCGGAGCGCAGGGCCCGCCAGCCGGTCGCCTCGACCGCCTTCTCCAGCCGGGCGATCCGGTCGGCGTCGTCCAGGTCGAGGACCGAGCCGGGCCCGAGGTCGCTCGCCAACCGGGCGGCAGCGTCGCGGAGTTGGCGTTGCTCAGCTGTGAGACGTACGTCCATCGTGCTCCTTGAGGGCCCGTTCCTTGAGGACTCGTCGCAGCACCTTGCCGGAGGGCAGGCGCGGTATCTCGGTCACGAACTCCACGCGCCGGGGCCGTTTGTAGGAGGCCAGACGGTTGCCGACCAGCTCGACGAGTTCGGCGGCCTCGACGGGCGCGGCCCGCTGCACCGCCGCGATGACCGCCTCGCCGTCGGCTCCGTCGGGGATGCCGAACACCGCGCAGTCGGCGACCGCCGGATGCCCGTGCAGCACGGCCTCCACCTCGGCGGGGGCGACCTGGAAGGCGCGTACCTTGATCATCTCCTTGGAGCGGTCGGTGAGGTGCACCCAGCCGTCCGCGTCGAGGCTGCCGACGTCGCCGGTGCGGTACCAGCCGTCGTGGAGGGCGTCCGCCGTGGCCTCGGCGGGCAGGTACCCGGCCATCAGGGACTCGGAGCGCACCTCGATCTCGCCCGTCTCGTCCGGTCCGAGCGGCTCCCCGGTCTCCAGCGAGACGACACGCATGCTCACCCCGGGCACGGGCCGGCCGGGTGTGTCCAGGCGGGCCCCGTCGAGCGGGTTGCAGGCGATGACGGGCAGTTCGCTGGCGCCGTACGCGGGCACCCAGCCCACTCCCGTGCGCCGGGTCACCGTCTCGGCGATGCTCGGGGTCACCGGGGTCGCGCCCCACATGATGTAGCGCAGCGAGGACAGGTCGTAGCGCTCCAGCTTCGGGTGGGAGGCGATGGCGAGCGCGATCGGGGCGACGGCCATCTCGACGGTGATGCGGTCGAGTTCGATGTGGTGCAGCAGCCGGTCGAGGTCGAAGCGGCGGTGCAGCCGCAGCCAGGCGCCGGTCTCCAGGGCCGTGACGATGTTGAGCAGCCCGAGGATGTGCGAGGGCGGGGTGGCGATCTGGATGCGGTCGGCGGAGGTGAGGCCGAGGGCGTCCCGCCAGTGGCGTACGGCGGCGGCGAGCGAGCCGTGCGTGTGCCGGACCGCCTTGGGCATGCCGGTCGTGCCCGAGCTGAAGACCAGGACGGCGTCGGCGTCCCGGTCGTACGGGAGGTCGTCGCCGCGTCCCGGCTCGATCGGCTCGTCGAGGTGCAGCATCGGCATGAGGCCGGCGAGCACCGGATGGTCGCCGATCGCGTGCGCTGGCCGCGTGATCTCCAGGGCGTGTTCGACCTCGCCCCGCTTCCACGCCGGACTGAGCAGCACGACCGCGGCCCCGAGCCGCCAGACGGCCAGCACCGCGAGCACGAACTCGGGCCGGTTCGACGACATCAGCGCGACCCGGTCCCCCGCCCCGACGCCCCGCCGGGCCAGCGTCCCGGCCAGCCCGTCGGCGAGCGCCGTCAGCTCGGTCCGGCCGTACTCCCGGTCCTCGAAGACCAGCGCGGCCCGTTCGGTCATATCCCGCCCCCACCTGTTGAGAGGGTCCCATCTACTGAGCGAGAATAGTATTCTCGCTTTGTTAGAACCTTGATACCAGAGGTAGAGGAGGGCGTCCATGGCGAGCCCCGCCCTGTTCCGGCGTGCGACCATCGTCAAGATCGTGGAGGAGACCGCCGACGCCCGGACGTTCGTGCTGGACCCGCACGACGGCCGATTCACCTACCAGGCAGGGCAGTTCTGTGTCTTCCGGGTGCGCGTCGACGGCCGGGAGCTGCTCCGCTCGTACTCGATGTCGAGCGCGCCGGAGACCGACGCCGAGCTGATGACCACGGTCAAGCGCGTCCCGGACGGCAAGGTCTCCAACTGGCTGATCGACCATGTGTCGGAGGGCGACGAGCTCGAACTCACCCAGCCGCGCGGCCTGTTCTGCCTGCGCCCGGCCGACTCGCCGCTGCTCGGCTTCAGCGGCGGCAGCGGCATCACGCCGATCCTCTCCCTGGCCAAGAGCACGCTGTCCACCACCGACCGCAGCGTCCGGCTGCTGTGCGCCGACCGGGACCGGGAGGCGGCGATCTTCCGGTCGGTGCTGGAGGATCTGGCCGCGCGCCATCCCGGGCGGCTGACGGTCGTACGGCATCTCGACGCCGAGCGTGGGTTCCTGGACCCGGCCGCCATACGGGAGTTCGTCGGCGCGGACTGCGACGGGGACGCCTATGTGTGCGGGCCCGAGCCCTTCATGGAGCTGGTGGAGTCGGCGCTGCCCGGGCCCGGCCGAGTGTTCAGCGAGCGGTTCGGCGGCGGTGGGCCGACGCCCGTGGTGAACGGGACCAATACTCCCGAGGTCTCCGGCACCGTCACGATCCTGCTCGGCAACAAGCGGGTCTCGGTGCCCAAGCACCCGAACGAGACGCTGCTGCAGAGTGCCCGCCGGGCCGGGCTCACCCCGCCGTTCTCCTGCGAGGCGGGCAACTGCGCGAGCTGCATGGCCAAGTTGACCGAGGGCAGCGCGACCATGCGCGTGAACGACGCCCTGACCGAGGAGGAGGTCACCGAGGGCTACGTCCTCACCTGCCAGGGCGTCCCGGACGAGGGGTCAGTCACCGTCCACTACGAGTGAACCGTGCTCGCCGAGGCGCGGCGGCGGCCGGTACTCGGGCTCGTATCCGGCGATCCGGACCGGGCCCGCGACCAGCCGGAAGTCGCCCGCCCGTACGACCATCTCCGGGGTGGCGTCCAGCGCTTCGGGCAGGGTGCGCACGGCCGCCGCCGGGACGCCGAGGGGCCGCAGACGCGCCTCCCAGCCGCGGGCGGTGTCCGCGGCGAGGGCCCGGGTGACGGCGGCCAGCACCTCCTCGCGGCGCGCGGCACGCTCGGCCATCGTCGGGAAGCCGTCGATCCCGGCCTCGGCGGCGAAGCTCTTCCAGAAGCCGTCGTGCGTGACGAAGAGCGCCAAGTGCCCTTCCTCCGTGGGGAAGAGCTGGGCCGGCACGTAGTAGGAGTGCGCGCCGAAGGGCATCCGGCGTGGCTCGACCCCGTCGTTGAGGTAGGCGGAGGCCCGGTAGTTGAGCTGGGCGAGCATCACGTCCCGCAGCGCGACGTCGACTTGACCACCGCGCCCGGACACGATCTGGGCGAGCAGCCCCAACGCGGCTGTCAGAGCTGCCGAGTTGTCGACGGACGAGTACCCGGGCAGGGTGGGCGGTCCCTCCGGGTCGCCGGTGAGCGCGGCGACGCCGGTGGCGGCCTGGATGACGTAGTCGAAGGCCGGATCGTCACCGCCGTCCAGCCCGTAACCGGTGACGGCGACACACACGATCCGCTCGTTGAAGCGACGCATGCTGTCGTACGTCAGCCCGAGCCGCCGTATGACCGACGGCTTGAGGTTGACGAGCAGCGCGTGCGCGTCGGCGGCCAACTTCCCCAGCTCCGCCCTTCCTTGCTCGCTGCCGAGGTCGAGGCAGATGCTGCGCTTGTTGCGGTTGATGCTGGCGAAGTAGGCGTCGCCCACCTGGCGGGAGAGGTCGCCGCCGGGTGGTTCGACCTTGGTGACCTCGGCGCCGAGGTCGGCGAGGAGCATGGTGGCGAACGGGCCCGCGAGGATGTGACCGACTTCCAGGATGCGCAGGCCGGCGAGGGGGCCCGCGGTCACCTGAACTCCGCGGCGAGGTGGGCGATCATCTCGCGGGTGCGGCGCTTGGAGGCGACGAGCTCGTCGCGGCCCTCGCCGATCGGCAGGAGACGTACGGACAGGTCGGTGACGCCCGCGTCCGCGAACCGCTTGAAGCGGGCCGCGATGGCCGCCTCGTCGCCCGCCGCGCACAGGTCGCCGATGTCCTCGGCGTCGCCGTGGTCCAGCAGGCGCTGGTAGTTGGGCGAGATCTCGGCCTCGCCGAGGATGCGGTTGGCGCGTTCGCGGGCCGCGTCGACCTCGGAGGGGCCGCACAGGCAGACCGGGATGCCGGCGACGATGCGCGGGGCCGCGCGGCCGGCCGACTCGGCGGCCTTGGTGATGCGGGGGACGACGTGCTCGGCGACGGCGCGTTCGTCGGCCATCCACAGGATGGTTCCGTCCGCCCGCTCCCCCGCGAGCTGGAGCATGACCGGGCCCAAGGCTGCCAGCAGGACGGGCAGTTGGGCCACGGGGGCGAGGTCGAGGGGATTGTGCACGGTGTAGGTGCGGTTCTCGACGTCGATGGGGCCGGGGCCCCGGCGGGCCGCGTCCAGGATGTCGAGGTAGTCGCGGGTGAGGCCGGCCGGGCGCTCGTAGGGCAGGCCGAGCATGTCCTGGATGATCCAGTGGTGCGAGGGCCCGACACCCAGCGCCAGCCGTCCGCCCGTCGCGGCCTGCGTGGACAGTGCCTGGCGGGCGAGGGCGATCGGGTGCTGGGCCTGGAGCGGTACGACGGCGGTACCGAGCTCGATCCGCGAGGTGCGCGCACCCATCAGGGCGACGGCCGTCAACGCGTCGAAGTCCGTGGGGATTTGGGGGATCCAGGCGGTGTCCATGCCCGCCGACTCGGCCCACTCCACGTCTGCGATCATCCGCGAGACCTTGCGGGCGGAGTCGCCCCGCTCGGGCCCGATCATGACACCGATCCGCACGTTCCCTCCAGGGGTCGGGTTTCGAAGGCTCCGCGCGTGCGGAGGGTCAGGGTGAGGTGAGGGCACGCACGTCCGCCACCAGCACATCCAGGGGTGTTCCGGTGGGGAAGACGGCCGCCGCCCCCGCGGCCTTCAGCCGGGGTACGTCCGCCGGCGGGATGGTCCCGCCGACGACGACCGTGATGTCACCGGCGTCAGCGGCCCGCAGCCCCTCGACGGTCCGGGCCGTCAGCGCGAGGTGCGCGCCGGAGAGCATGCTCAGGCCGACCATCGCCACGTCCTCCTGGACGGCGGTCGCCACGATGTCCTCGACGCGCTGCCGGATGCCGGTGAAGACGACCTCGAAGCCGGCGTCGCGCAGCGCCCGCGCCACGATCTTGGCGCCCCGGTCGTGCCCGTCGAGGCCGGGCTTGGCGATCAGGATCCTGGTACCCATCAGAAAACCACCGTCATTCTCATGAGCACACCACCGTCGTCGCCATCAGAACACCACCGGTTGCTGGAACTCGCCCCACACGTCCTTGAGCGCCGTGACCATCTCGCCGACCGTGCAGTAGGCGTTGGCACAGTCGACGAGGGGGCCCATGAGGTTGTCGCTGCCCTCGGCGGCACGGGAGAGGGCAGCCAGCCGGTCGCGCACGGCGGCCGGATCGCGCTCGGACTTGACCCGGGCCAGCCGCTCCAGCTGGGTCTCGCGGCCCTTGGCATCGAGCTCGTAGGTGGCGACGTCTGGAGCGGGCTCGTTCTCGTCGACGTACCGGTTGACGCCGACGACGGGCCGGACGCCCGCCTCGACGTCCTGGTGCACGCGGTAGGCCTCGTCGGCGATGAGCCCCTGCAGATAACCGTCCTCGATCGCCCGGACCATGCCGCCGTGCGCCTCCAGGTCGGCCATGATCTCGACGATCCGCTCCTCGGTGGCGTCGGTGAGCGCCTCGACGAAGTACGAGCCGCCGAGCGGGTCGGCCACCCGGGCCACGCCGGTCTCGTGGGCGAGGATCTGCTGCGTACGCAGGGCGAGGGTCGCCGACTCCTCGCTGGGCAGCGCGAAGGGCTCGTCCCAGGCGGCGGTGAACATGGACTGCACGCCACCGAGCACCGAGGCGAGCGCCTCGTAGGCGACCCGGACGGTGTTGTTGCGAGCCTGCGGGGCGTACAGCGAGGCGCCGCCGGCGACGCAGCCGAAGCGGAACATGGCCGCCTTGTCGGACGAGGCGCCGTACCGCTCCCGCACGATCGTCGCCCAACGCCTGCGCCCGGCACGGTACTTGGCGATCTCCTCGAAGAAGTCGCCGTGCGTGTAGAAGAAGAAGGAGACCTGCGGGGCGAACTGATCGATCGTCATACGGCCGCGTTCCAGCACCGTGTCGACATACGTCACCCCGTCGGCGAGCGTGAACGCCATCTCCTGCACGGCGTTGGCGCCCGCGTCCCGGAAATGCGCGCCGGCCACGGAAATCGCGTTGAACTTCGGCACCTCGGCCGCGCAGAACTCGATGGTGTCGGCGATGAGCCTGAGCGACGGCTCCGGCGGCCAGATCCAGGTGCCGCGGGAGGCGTACTCCTTGAGGATGTCGTTCTGGATGGTGCCGGTGAGCTTCGCCCGGGGCACGCCCCTGCGCTCTGCGGCGGCCACGTAGAAGGCGAGCAGGATCGCCGCCGTGCCGTTGATGGTGAAGCTGGTGCTGATCCGGTCCAGCGGGATGCCCTCGAACAGCACCTCGGCGTCCGCGAGGGTGTCGACGGCGACGCCGACCCGGCCGACCTCCTCGCTCACCTCCGGGTCGTCGGAGTCGTAGCCGCACTGGGTGGGCAGGTCGAGCGCCACCGAGAGGCCGGTGCCGCCCTGCTCCAGCAGATAGCGGTAGCGCCGGTTCGACTCCTCCGCGGTGCCGAAGCCGGAGTACTGCCTGAGCGTCCACAGCCGCCCCCGGTAGCCGGAGGAGTAGTTGCCGCGCGTGAAGGGGAACGCGCCCGGTGCGGGCGGCTCGGCAGCCCGGTCGGCCGGCCCGTAGACCGGCTTGAGCGGGATGCCCGACGAGGTCTGGGCGAAGTCATTCATCGCCGGATACGGTACTTGCGAAAAATGAGAATGCCAATACCGGCAGAGAGAATCGACTACGCTGGCCGGATGGAACGGACCGGCGTCGACGAAGGGCTGCGGCTCGCCCCTGACGGACGCCCGGAGGCACCGGTCCGGCGCCTCGATCTCGACGACTGGCAGGGCGAGGACCCGGCGGCCGCCGCGGAGCGGGTGCGCGAGTCCCTGTCGCTCACGATCGGGGTGGCGACACGGCAGCCAGCGGAGCGCCTACGCCCCCTGCTGGACGCGCTCACACTGACGCTCGCCGGTCCTCAAGTGGCCCCGGACGACCGGGCGTTGATGCCGGCGGAGGACCCGGAGAAGGCGTACGCCACCCTGGCCCAGGCCGTCGACCGAAACCCGCAGGCGGCCCTGGCCCTGGGCCAGCTCCTGCGGCAGACTCCGTCCCTCGGCACCCTCCAGGGACTGGCGGCCGAAGCGGCGGCGTACTCGATGCTGCTGGGCGGAACCGAGTTCGCGGCCTGGCTGGACGGCCGAAGGACGGCACCCGCCACGGACGAACGGCCCTGCGTCCGCGTGGACCGGAACGGCGATCGCCTGTCGGTCCTCCTCGACCGGCCGGAACGACGGAACGCGTTCAGCTTCCGCATGCGCGAGGAGCTGTACGAGGCCCTTGAGCTCGCGGTCCTCGACGACACGATCGCAGAGGTCGAACTCACCGGTACCGGGCCTGTGTTCAGCAGCGGCGGCGATCTCGCCGAGTTCGGCACCGCCCGTGATCCGGTCGCCGCGTACCTGGTCCGCCTGGACCGGGCGCCGTGGCGGCTGATCCACCGGCTGCGGGACCGGATGACGGTCCGCGTCCAGGGCGCTGCGGTCGGCGCGGGCATCGAGATGGCCGCGTTCGCCGGGCGGGTGGTCGCCTCGCCGGACACGTTCTTCCTGCTGCCCGAGGTGGCGATGGGGCTGGTGCCGGGCGCGGGCGGGACCGTGAGCGTGCCGCGCCGGATCGGGCGGTGGCGGGCGGCGTGGATGATCCTGAGCGGGGCCCGGACCGATGCCACGACCGCGCTCCGGTGGGGGCTGATCGACGAGATCGACGACCATGACCAGTGAGGCGCTGCTCCTGCGCGGAGTGGAGCGCTACCCGGCGGAGGGGCTGGTCGACGTCCGGGTCCGGGCGGGGGTGGTGGCGGAGATCGGCCGTCAACTCCCTTCCATGGAAGGCGAGTTGGTCGTACGAGGAGATGGTGGCGCTCTGCTGCCGGGGCTGGCCGATCATCATCTCCACCTCGCGGCGATGGCGGCGGCCGAGGCCTCGGTCGACCTGGCCGGTGTCCCGCGGGCGCGGCTGGCGGCGGTGTTCGCGGCGGCCCGGGTGGCCGAGGACGGGTGGGTGCGGGCGGTCGGGTACGACGACGTGGTCCACGGTGAGCTGGACCGGGATGTGCTGGACGGGTTCGGTGGCGGGGTGCCGGTGCGGGTGCAGCACCGTTCCGGGGCGCTGTGGGTGGTGAACTCGGCCGGACTGGCGCGGCTCGGGGACCATGAGGGCGTCGAGCGGGATGCCGGCGGGCGGCCGACGGGGCGGTTGTGGCGGGCGGACGCGTGGTTGCGGGCGGCGATCGGGGGGCGGCGGCCGTCGCTGCGGGCAGTGGGGGCGCGGCTGGCCGCGTTCGGGGTGACGCATGTCGCGGATGCCACGCCGGACGCGGGAGCGGCCGAGGTCATCGCCGATGCGGTACGGCGGGACGAGCTGCCCCAGCACGTCATGGTGATGGCCGCCGACGCGGGCCCATCGGCGCACCCTCGCCTGACCGTCGGCCCGGTGAAGCTGGTCGCCGCCGATCACGCCCTCCCCGACCTGGACGACCTCACGGACCGCGTCCGCCGCGCGCATGCCAACGGTCGTCCCGTGGCCGTGCACTGCGTGACCCGCACGGCCCTGGCCCTGACGCTGGCGGCGCTGGACGCGGCGGGCGTGGTCGAGGGCGACCGGGTGGAGCACTGCGCGGTCGCCGACCCGGCCGCGGCGAAGGAACTGGCGGCGCGGGGCATCCGGGTGGTCACCCAGCCGACGCTCGTCGCCCGGCGCGGCGACGACTACTGGGACCGCGTGGAGCCCGAGGACCGGCAGGATCTGTGGCGGTACGGCGGCCTGCTGCGCGCTGGCGTCCGGGTGGCGCCGAGCAGCGACGCGCCGTACGGGGACCCGGATCCCTGGGCCTGCCTACGGGCGGCGACCGAGCGGACGACGCCCTCGGGGCGGGTGCTCGGTCCCGACGAGCGGGTCCCTGCGGAGACGGTGCTGCGCGGCCTGCTGTCACCGCTGGACGACCCTGGGGGTGCCGAGCGGCGGATCGTGGAGGGCGGGGCGGCCGACCTCGTACTGCTGGACCGGCCGCTGGGCGAGGTGTTGCGGGCGCCGGATGCCGGTCTGGTGCGGGGGACGTTCATCGGGGGGCGGGTCGTGTACGGCGACTTTGGGTGACGGGCGCTTCCCGGCTTCAGCGGGCGGACGCATCCAGGTCTCGGTCGGCGGCCACTCCCGGCTCTCGGGTGACGGCCACCTCCGCCAGCACCCGGGCGGTGTCGGCGCCCATCGCGGCGGCTCGGCCCGCCGGTGCCGGTGTGCGCGGCGGGCGTACCGGCGCGGTCCGGCCGAGCGCCGAGCATTCCACCTTGCCGTCGCTCACCGTATGCGGCCCATGCCCGACCGGCCCCGCCCCAGCGAACACCGCCGCCACATCCCGCATCGACACATCGATCAGCTGCCCCCCGCCCACAGCAACGGACCCCATCACCCCCAACGCGGCCACCAGCCCCGTCAGCGGATCGGCCACCGCGTCCGCGCAGAACACCGGCTCTCCCCCGGACCAGCCCACCAACCCACCCGCGACAGCCGCGTCATCGCCGAAGGCGACCCGGTCGGCATGCCTGCGCCCATACCCCGTGATGCTCACCCACACCTTGCCCGCCCGATGCCCGAGCCGCTCCGGCGCCAGCCCCAACTGGCCCAACGCCCGCGGCCGTGAGGCCTCGATCACCACGTCCGCGGCACGCACCAACTCGGCGAGCGCGGCCCGCCCTTCGCCCGTGGTGAAGTCGACGGCGACGCTCTCGTGCCCGGCGTGGAGCCAGTCGTAGAAGGTCCGGCTGCCGGACCGCGCGCCGTCAGGCCGCCGTGTGCTCTCCACCTTCACGATCCGGGCGCCCGCCTGGCCCAGCAGTCGGGCGCACAGCGGGCCTGCCCAGAGGGAGGAGAGGTCCACGACGAGGGCGCGATCGAGGCGCAACGCGCGGTCTGGCGGGGCGATACGGGTGACCCTCCAAGGGACGGCAGTAAATTCGGGCGCCAGCGCTGCGACTGGCAGCCCGAACTGCCGTACATGCGCGGCGAATTCATCCGCCTTCGTGCCTCGCACCGCCGCAGTGAGCGCCGCCCAAGGGTCAGGCATCTCGGCCCGCCCCAGAATCGCGGGGACGAGTTCCAGATCGTCAGGGCGGCTGAGGGTCAGCGCACACCAACCGTCGGAGGCCTCCAGCAGCCTGGTCGCACCGCCCGCCGATGTTCGCCCCCGGCGAGTCAGGTTCCTGGCGCCCGCCCGACCGGTGAGCAACAGAGCCAGATCGGGGTGGACGGGAGCGCCGATCCGGGTGCTCAGCCAGGTCAGAGCAGCCCCGGCCTCCCGCAGCAGAGGCCACATCGAACCGGGCGAGACCACAGGCGGTCCGTCCCCATGCCCGGTGAGGGCCATGGCGCCGGAGGTGGCCCAGTCGAGGTTCGGACACCCGTCGTCCGGGACCGGCGGAGGCGTCAACTCACCCACATCCCGCAGCCACCGCCGCACACTCACCGTTCCCCCCTCCCCCGAATCTCCGGCAGCAGACAGCGGACCGACCTCCCCCGAACCGCCCCCGCCCACACCCCGGCCCCATAGGCGAGGTCATCCACCCGCCGCGCAAGGACGAAACGCGCCCGGTCCAACTCCGGTGCACAGCGCCGGTGTTCAAGGAGCCCGTCGACCACCGCCGCCACCGTCGTCGCCCGCCGCACCCTCCGGGACACCAAGCACCCGGCCGCCGTCAACGGCCACCAGTGCCGCAGCAGCAGAGCCGCCGTCTGCTCCGCCGTGGCCGCGAGGCCCAGCCCGGTGAGGGAGGCCGCGAGGCGCCGCGGATCGGCGGTTCCGGCCGTGATGTCCCGGGTGTAGCCGCGGGTCACGCCGAGGGCGACCGCGCCGGCGACCGGTACCGACCAGGCGCGTTGCGCGAGCAGGGCGGCGGCGATCGCGGCGGCCCACGGGGTGAGCGTGGCCGGTGCGATCGCGGCACCGTGGCGTTCGGCGAGTGCGTGCGCTCCGGTGCCGTAATAGGCCTTGCGCGCAAGCCACTTGGTGAAGCGGGTGCGGTGGTCGTGCCGGACGGTCACCGTGGGGTCGTAGCGGATACGTCGTCCCTCGGCGGCCAGCCGCCAGACCAGGTCGACGTCCTCGGCGACCCGCAGGCGCTCGTCGAATCCGGCGCCGAGCGCGTCGACCCGGGCGACCAGGCAGGCGCTGGGGATCCAGGCGACGCGGGAGCGGGGGTGGACGAGGGCGGGGTGCGGGCCGAGGTCGAGGGAGGAGCGGGCGGCTTCGTAGCGCGACAGCCAGCCGGGGGCCGGGGTTTCGAGGCCGAGGACGCGGGGTGCGACGACGGCCAGTCGGGGGTCGTTGAAGTGGCGCAGGAGGGTGGGCAGGGTGTCGGGGGTGAGGACGACGTCCGAGTCGGTGAAGGCGACATAGGGCGTACGGACCTGGCGCAGGCCTGCGTTGCGGGCCGCCGCCGGGCCGCGGTTCTCGGCGAGGGCGATCAGCCGGGCGCCGTGGCGGGCGGCGACGCGGGCCACGGCAAGGGGGGCGCGGGAGCCGTCGTCGACCACGATGACCGGCGTCGGGCCGCCGATGCCCGCGAGCAGCCGGTCCAACTCCTGGGCGCGGTCCCGGACCGGGACGACGACGGTCACCAACGCCGTCTCGACGGGCGGGAGTTCGGCCACGACCGGGTGGGCCATGCCCAGGGCGACGAGACGGTCCGCGAGCCGGGCGGCGGGGCGGCTGTCGAGGCGGATGCGGCCCTTCTTCAGCAAGGGCCCGGCTGCGGCGGCGAGGCGTACGAGTCGGGGCGGCGCCCCGCCGACGAGGACGCGTCCGCCGTCGTACTGCCTTACCTGCGAGCCGAGTTCGACGACGGACCCGGGCGGCAGGCCCGGTCCTGCGGTGGTCGTCCCCGGTGTCGTCATCCGCGGAAACCTCCCTCGGCGCTCATGACGGAGCCGTTGGCGACGCCTCCGTGGGGCGAGCAGCAGTAGGCGATGAGGGAGGCGACCTCTTCCGGTTCGATGAGGCGGCCCTGGAGCTGTGAGTCGGTGAAGGCCTCGACGTCGTCCAGGTCGTAGAGCGCGGCCGTCGCCCGCAGCATGTCGGTGCGGGTGGAGCCCGGGGAGACGGCCACCGCGGTCACGCCGGTGTTGACGAGGTCGGCGGCCAGGCCGCGGACCAGCCCGACGACGGCGTGCTTGGCGGCGCCGTAACCGCTGAGGTGGAACAGTCCGCGGGTGCCGGCGGCCGAGGCGACGGCGACGAACCGGCAGCCGCTCGGGGCGGGCCCGGCGATGAAGTGCGGGACGCAGACGGCCGCGGTGTTCCAGACGCCGAGGACGTCGACCTCCCACAGGGTGCGCAGGTCGGCTTCGGGGGTCTCCCAGAGGGGCCGGCCGCCGTTGATGACGGCCGCCGCGGCGACGGCTGCGTCGAGCCGGCCGAACCGCTCGACCGCCTTGGCCGCGGCCCGCTCCAGGGCGGCCCGGTCGCGTACGTCGGCCATCTCCGCCAGCACCTGGCCGGGGTGTTCCGCGGCGAGTTTCTCCAGGTCCTCCCGGGTGGCGAGGCTGTAGTTCACGCCGTGGCCGCGGTCCGGGCCGTCCGCGGCGCAGCTGTCCAGGGCGAGGACCGCGTACCCGTCGGCGCAGAGGGCGCGGACCGTCGCGGCGCCGATGCCGCGGGCCGCGCCGGTCACGAGTGCCACGCGTCCGGTCACCGTCGTGTCTCCTCGGTCTGGAGGCGGGCGGTGACTTCTGCGACCAAGGCGTCGAAGAGGCGTGCCCCCTCCTCGCCGGTCGCGGTCGTCGGATCGCCGAGCACTCCGGAGGCCGACACGGCCGCGACGCCCCCGGCTACGAGTGCGGGCATCAACTCCCGTATGGGCGTGGGGTTTCCGCGCCATGCCCGGTCCATGTGCACCAGTTCCGGGGCCAGATGGAGCATGAGGGAGGTCTCGGTGTGTCCGGCGTGGGCGTCGCCGCCCGGGGGAAAGCACTGCACATGGGCGACGTCCTGCCCCTCGGCCGACAGCTCACGCAGCGCGTCGGCCAAGCAAGTGGCGTTGCCGCCATGGCCGTTGAGGAAGACGACCCGCCCGGACCAGAGTGCCATCGACCGTACGAGTTCGATGAGCACGAACTTCAGCGCCTCGTTGCCGATGGAGACGGTCCCGGGGAAGCCCTGGTGCTCCCCGCTGGCCGCGTACACGACGGGCGGGGCCACGACGACCTCCCCCGGCAGCCGTTCCGCCACCGCGTGCGCGACGGCGTCCGCGATGCGCGTGTCCGTGTCCAACGGCAGGTGCGGGCCGTGCTGTTCGAAGGAGCCGAGCGGCACCAGGGCGAGGGGCCTGTCCGGTACGTCCGTCCAGGTGAGCCGCGCCAGGTCGGGCGTCATCCCCGCTCCGGAGCGCCGCGGGTGAAGCCCGGCGGGATCAGTACGTCGTCCGGGGTGAGGTCGTGGACGGAGCTGCGGCCGAGGCCGCGCAGGGCCGAGTCGATGCCGCCGGCCAGGACGTCGAGGACGTTCTCGACGCCCGCCTGTCCTCCGGCGGCGAGCCCCCAGAGGTAGGCGCGTCCGATGAGGACCGCCCGGGCGCCCAGGGCCAGGGCCTTGACGACGTCGCTGCCCCGTCGGACACCGCCGTCGAGCAGGACCTCGATCTGGTCGCCGACGGCCTGTGCCACCGCGGGCAGCAGGCGGATCGGTGCGGGCGTGGTGTCGAGGTTGTTGCCGCCGTGGTTGGAGACGGACAGCGCGGTGGCGCCGATGTCGACGGCGCGGCGGGCGTCGTCGATGCGCGAGATGCCCTTGAGGAGGAAGGGGCCCTGCCACTCGTCGCGCATCCAGCGCACGTCGTCCCAGCTGGGCGGCGGGGTGCCCATCCACTGCCCGTACGCGCCGAAGAAGGCGGGGGCGACGCCGTTCTCGTCGGCCAGGTTGGGGGTGGTCAGGTCGGGGAGGCTGCCGGAGCGGACGTAGTCGAGCAGCCAGCCGGGCCGGGACAGGCCCTGTGGGGCGAGCTTGGCCATCGCCTTGAGGTCGAGGCGTTCCGGGATCCAGGGGCTGCCCCAGTCGCGGCCGTGGGAGAAGGACCAGTCGAGAGTGACGATCAGTCCGGCCGCTCCGGCGGCGCGGGCGCGCTCCATGGCGCGGAGCATGGAGTCCTTGGAGCCCATCCAGTACATCTGGAAGAAGGTCTTCGGGTTCGCCGCCACGACCTCCTCGACCGGTTTGCTCGCGAACGAGCTGAGCCCCATCGCGGTGCCCCGCGCGGCAGCGGCCCGCGCGACCGCCAACTCGCCCTCGGGATGGACGGCTTGGACGCCGGTCGGCGAGATCACCACGGGCAGCGCGATCTCCTGGCCCATGACCGTCGTGGCCGTGGCCCGCTCGGCGGCGAGGTCGGCGACGTGCGGCGCGAAGCCCAGTTCCTGGAACGCGGCGGTGTTGTCGCGGTAGGACACGCCCGCCTCGGACCCGGCGAGCAGGGCGCTGTAGACGGACTTGGGGAGCCGCCGCTTCGCCCGCTGCTGGGCGTGCGCGACGGTCTCGAACCAACGGTGGCCCATGGGTGCCTCTCACAAGGGGTTACGGGAGTTCGGCGGGCCGGAATCCGGCCAGCGGGTGTTCCTCGCACGGGGAGACGGGCGGAGTGCGGGAGTCGTCCGGGCGCCCGCCGATCGACACGAACACGGGCTTGCGGCGGTGCGAGTGGTCCTGGCCGGGGGCGGGGACGGTACGTGCCGGATCCGCCAACGCCGTTTCGCCGTAACCCTGTACGCACTCGGGGTCGGGGCCGTCGAGCGGCAGCCCGGTGAAGAACTTCGCCGCCATGCAGCCGCCGCGGCAGGAGTCGTAGGCCGAGCAGCTGGTGCACGCGCCGCCGGTCTGCGGGCGCCGCAGGTCGGTGAAGAGGTCCGACTCGCGCCAGACCCGGGTGAAGCCGCCCTCGGCGCGGACGTTGCCGGCCTTGAAGGTGTCGTGGATGGCGAACGGGCAGGCGTACACGTCCCCGACCGGGTCGATCAGGCACACGACCCGCCCGGCGCCGCACAGGTTGAGGCCGGGCAGGGCGCCGCCGTACGCGGACAGGTGGAAGAAGGAGTCCCCGGTGAGGACGTCCTCGCCGTGCGCCAACAGCCAGTCGTAGAGCTGCCGTTGCTGTGCCGCGGTCGGGTGGAGCTCGTCCCACACGTCGGCGCCGCGGCCGGACGGACGCAGCCGGGTGAGCCGGAGCTGGGCGCCGTAGCGGTCGGCGAGGGCCTTGAAGTCGTCGAGCTGGCCGATGTTGTGGCGGGTGGCGACGACCGAGATCTTGAAGCCCCGGAAGCCTGCCGCCTGAAGGTTCTCCATGGCACGCAGGGCCGTGTCGTACGAACCCTTGCCGCGCACCGCGTCGTTGACCTCGGCGGTGGCGCCGTCCAGGGACAGCTGTACGTCGACGTAGTCGGAGGCGGCGAGCCTGCGGGCCGCCTCGGGGGTGATCTTGATGCCGTTGGTGGAGAACTTCACGCCGACGCGGTGGGCCGTGGCGTAGTCGACGAGTTCCCAGAAGTCGGGGCGGACGGTGGGTTCTCCGCCGCCGATGTTGACGTAGAAGACCTGCATGCGGGCGAGTTCGTCGATGACGGCCTTGCACTCGTCGGTGCTCAGCTCGTGCGGGTCGCGGCGGCCCGAGCTGGACAGGCAGTGGACGCAGGACAGGTTGCAGGCGTAGGTGAGTTCCCAGGTCAGGCAGATCGGCGCGTCGAGGCCGTACTGGAAGTGGTCCACCAGCCGGGCCGGGCGCGGGGGTGCGGGGGTTGTCATGGGGCCTCTCCGGGCCGAGGGGGCGTACGCCGCACGATCATGTGGGAGGTCGCCAGCGTCTCCAACGCGGCCCGGTAGCGGGCCAGTTCGTGGTCGTGGATGCCGGCGGTGCGGCAGGCGTCCGCGGCGCTGGGTTCGTCGGTCAGGAGGCGGACGGCGGCGAGGAGCCGGAGGTCCTTGAGGAACGACAGACGGCGGGTGCCGAAGTGGTAGAGCAGGGCGCCGAAGGGTTCCGGGCGGACCGCGACCTGGGGGTGCAGGGTCCAGGTCCCGGCCATGTCGAAGGACGGCATCGGAGAGCCGGCTCAGTACACGCCGCACATGCCGTCGATGGAGACCTCCTCGACGAGCAGGTCCTCCTCGACGAGTTCCGGCCCGGCCGGTTCCTGTTCGGCCGTACGCTCTTCGGTCTGCACGTCAACAGCCATGAGAAGCTCCCTCTCACTGCGAGATATGCAAGTTCTGTACCCCTCGGACCATAATGGCACCCGGTGCCGAAAGGAAGAGCGCGTGCTGAAATCCTCGGAGTCCCCCTCCGCCGAGCCGCCTTCCCGTGTGGGGCGGCGGCCGTCGACGTCCCGCGCGGAGCTGGAGCGGCACGCGCTGCGGCTGTTCGCCGAGCGGGGCTTCGACGAGGTGACCGTCGAGGACATCGCGGCCGCCGCCGGCATCGGCCGCCGTACCTTCTTCCGCTACTACAAGTCGAAGAACGACGCCGTGTGGGGCGACTTCGCGGGCGAGCTGCGGCGGATGCGGGAGGTCCTCGACGGCTACCCGCCCGGGACGCCGATGATGGACGCGCTGCGCGAGGCGATCGTCGACTTCAACCGGCTGGACGCCGCCCAGATCCCCTGGCACCGACTGCGGATGCGGCTGATCCTCGAAGTGCCCGCGCTCCAGGCGCACTCGACCCTGATGTACGCCGAATGGCGGGCGGTGGTAGCGGAGTTCGCCGCCCGGCGGCTGGGCGAGCCCGCGGATGCCCTGCTGCCGCAGGTGATCGCGTACGCCTGTCTGGGCGCCGCCGTGGCCGCCTACGAGCAGTGGCTGCGCCAGGACGGCTCCGACCTCGCCGCGTTCCTGGACGAGGCGCTGCGGGCACTGGCGCCCGGATTCGGGGAGGCGCCCGCCGAAGGCTGACTAGGGCGAAGTGCCGCTGTCTATCTGGACAGTTGACGGAATGTCAGCCCAGCTTCTTCAGCAGCTCGGTGGCGAGCGGTACGGAGGAGGCCGGGTTCTGGCCGGTGACGAGGTTGTCGTCAACGGCGACGTTCGGGGCACACGGCTCGCCGACCTGGACCTGCACGCCGGCCTCGGTCAGCCGGTCCTGGAGCAGCCACTTGGCCTTGTAGGCGAACCCGGCCTGGGTCTCCTCGGCGTTGACGGCGAGGGTCGAGGCGGCCACGAGGTAGCCGAGGAACCGTCGGCGGCCGATACCCTCCGGGACCACCGGGCGTTCGTGTGCTTCCATCGGCGGTCCTCCCGGCCCGTGCTCCGCTCCGTCGCGGACCACCACTGCGCATCTGCGGCACCTGGCGCGAAAGATCCCCGGCGGGTTCCTCACAGAAAACCCACATGCGCCGTTCGACGGTCCTCTGCGACGATTCCGGAATGTCCCACCGACTCGAACCGCTGGTCATCCGGCACACCCACCGCCTTCCCCTGCCCACCGGCCCGTCCGGTCAAGGGGACGTCGCGGCGCGCCAGTTCGACGCCGTGCTGATGTCTGCGGGCTTCAAGCTCTCGGCGGAGCTGCTTCAGCGGCTGTCGGGACTGTCCGAGGGCACGGTCGTCGACATCGCCGTCCGTACGCTGCGCACCGTCCGGGAGATGGTCGGCGACCATGTGCGGCACAACGTCTACTTCGTCGACTTCCCGGCCAACGTGCCGGACACCTTCGACTTCTGGATGCGCTGCATCACCGAGGCCCTCGCCGACGACGAGACGCGCGGGCGCTCCCTCACCCAGCTGGCGAGCGGTGTGGTGGACCTGCTCACCCTGCCGTCCTACGGCACCTACCGGCACACGTACGCCGAAATGCTCGCCCACCACGACGAGTTGATCGCCGCGGTCGGCGACCGCCTGACCGTCCTGCACCTCGGCGGGAAGGCCGAGGACGAGGTCACCGCCCTGTACCTGGCGCTGGCCGGCAGCAACACACCGCTCGGCGAGGACGGTCTGCACGACCTCCGGCTGCTCGCCGCGTACTGCGCGGACGGCCCGCAGCCGGAGGCGATACCGGTCCGGGAGAACCGCGCCGTGGTCAACGAGGCGCGTCTGTCGGCCGGTTCGGGCCTGCTCCTCGACACCGTGACCGACGTGCTGCGGCTGGCCTGCGCGCTGTCGGGCGGTGACGTGGCGCTCCAGGAGCCCACCCGTTTCCGCACCCTGCCGCGTCCGGTCCGGCGGGCGCTGCTGGCCGGTCTGGACTCCGTCGTCGCGGCGGCCCCCGCCAAGCTCGCCGACGTGTCCGTGCACCGCGAGCCGTGGAAGCGGCTCGGCGAGCGGCTGCACCCGCACGAGTACCCGCGGTGGCCGCACGCCGCCGAGGTGTTCGCCGTGGCGCGCGGCGAGCGGGAGGCGCGCTCCTTCGACAGCCGCGTCGAGGAACTGCTCGCCATGAACGACGTCATCGGGGCGACCGAACTCCTCACCTCCGCGCCGGGAAAGCTGTTCCGTTCGCTGGACCGGCTGCTGCGCATGGCGCTCGACCAGGACGAGCGGGACGCCGTGGTGGCCGCCGCGGAACTGGTCGCGCCGGAGGTGTCGGGGCGGGTGGTGCTGTCGGTGCGCGAGCACCTCCACAACCGTGCGGAGGAGACCGGCGAGCGCCGTGTCTTCGTCAACCGGCTCGGCCGCGCCTGGGTCACCGGCGACACCCGGCCGCCCGTGCTGCCGGCCGAGCGCAAGCGGCTGATCGCCGCCCTCGACGCGGAGATCGGCCGCCGACTCCCGCCCGTGGAACGGGTGTTGATCGACCCGGACGTCCTCGACGTCGCGCTCCCGCTGAGCGGCCGGGCGACCGCGGCGGGCCTCGGCGTGCTGCCGCGCGGCTCCGTCACCCCGGTCGACGGCGAGCTGCTTCGGTTCTTCGTTTACTGGAAGCAGACCGAACAGCGCACGGACTACGACCTGTCGGGGCTGCTGCTGGACGCCAAGTTGAACACCGTGTCCTGGCTGTCGTACACGTCTTTGAGCCGGTTCGAGGGCGAGCACTCCGGCGACATCACCGAAGCGCCCGACGGGGCCTCGGAGTTCATCAACCTGCGGCTGGGCGCGGTGCGGAGCACCTTCATCGTGCCGCAGGTCAACATCTACGCGGGCGAGGGCTTCGAGGAGTGCGAGGAGTCCTTCTTCGGCTTCATGCTGCGCGAGGGCGAGCAGCAGGGCCGGCCGTTCGAGCCGCGCACGGTGCGCATGAAGTCGGAGCTGCGCGGTCCCGGCCGGGTCGCGCTGCCGCTGGCGTTCCGCCGCGCGCGGGACGGCCGTTGGACCGCGAAGTGGCTGCACCTGTATCTGCGGGGCACCCCTTCGGCCAACCGGGTCGAGGAGAACCAGGTGACGGTGGCGACGCTGCTGCGGGGCATCGCCGACCGCGAGTACGTCAGCGTCCGGTATGTCACGGGTCTGCTGGCCGGGCGCGGGGCGACGGTGACGCTGTGGGACGGCCGGTCGATTCCGGAGGGCCCGGTCACCTACATCGGCATGGAACGGCCCGAGGGTCTGCACGCGGACTCGCGGGTCATCACCCCGGAAAATCTGCGCGACCTGATCCCGGAGTGACTGTTAGAGTCGGCGCAGGCGAGGCCATGAACGGGCTTCCTTCTCAAACTCCTTTCTGAAATAGCCCGTTCGCTTTCCTCGCCGCCGACTTGAGGCCCAGCCGCGACAGTTCAGCCGGCGAGTGCCGCCCGGGCCGCCGCCAGCGCCTGCTCGGCGTAACCGCGCCCGAACAGCACGGCGTGCACCAGCAGCGGGAACAGCTGGTGCAGCCCGATCCGCTCCCGCCACCCGTCCGCGAGCGGCGCCACCTGCCGATAACCGTCCAGCACGGTCTCCAGGTGCGGGCAGCCGAAGAGTTCGAGCATCGCCAGATCGGTCTCCCGGTGCCCGCCGTGCGCGGCCGGATCGATCAGCCAGGCGTGTCCGTCGGCGCCCCACAGCACATTGCCGTTCCAGAGGTCGCCGTGCAGCCGGGCCGGCGCCTCGGCGGGTCCGGCCAGCTCGGGCAGCCGCTCGCAGACCCGCTCGACGACGGCCGCCTCGGCGGGGCGGACGGTCCCCCGGTCGACGGCGGCACGCAGATACGGCAGCACACGGTGCTCGGCGTACCAGCGGGGCCAGTCGGAGCCGGGGTGATTGCCCATCGGCGCGAGCCCGATGTACGCGTCCACGGGACCACCGGGCGGCGGCGCCCCGAACGCGCCCGCACCGGTGGCATGCAGCGCGGCCAGCTCCCGCCCGAACACCTCGGCGGCCCGCGCCGAAGCCCGCCCTTGCGGCACCAGGTCGGTGACGAGCCAACGCCCGTCCTGGCCAAGCACGTTGGGGACACGAACCGCTCGGGCCTCGGCCAGCCACAGCAGCCCCGCCGCCTCCGCCGGCACCGCGCCGGGCTCCTCCGCGCGCTTGACGATCACCAACCGGCCGTCGTCAAGGGCGACTTCGGACACGGCACCGGAAACCCGCCGTTCACCGCGCACCGTACGCCCGGTGATCCGCGCGGCCGCCGCACCGGGCCCCTCAGCGGCCTGGGCGGTCATCCGGCGACCCACGGCCGGGGCGACGGGGACACGCTGCTGATACGACGGAGACGCACGAGCACCAGCCTACGGCCGCCCCGCGCACTCGCAGCGACGACGCTCGACGACGCTCAGTGACCGGCCGTCGCGTGGAGCACCCGCATGACCTCCTCGTCGGTCAGCTGGTCGAACTCCTGGTAGCAGAGGCCCACGGCCATGAAGGAGGCCGGCTGCCACAGGCAGAGCACCTCGTCGGCCTCGCCCCGCATCAGCTCCGCCGCCTCCGGGGAGCACACCGGCGCGGCCAGGACGACCCGGGCCGGGTTGTGGCGGCGCACGGCGCGCAGTGCGGCGCGGGCGGTCGAGCCGGTGGCGAGTCCGTCGTCCACGACGATCACCGTACGGCCCGCGAGGTCGGGGGCGGGGCGGCCCTGCCGGTAGCGTCGCTCACGGCGCTGGAGCTCCGCGCGCTCCCGTTCGACGACCGGGGCGAGCACCGCCTCGCCGAGGCCCAGCCGGTCGAGTGCCCGCTCGTCGAAGACCGGGTCGTCGCCGCCGGCGATCGCGCCGACGCCGAGTTCCTCCTGGAAAGGGGCGCCGATCTTCCGTACCACCAGCACGTCGAGCGGGGCGTCCAGCGCCCGCGCCACCTCCCGTGCCACGGCGACGCCACCACGTGGCAGGGCGAGGACGACAGGGTCGGGGAGATTCCCCTTCTTCTGTTCGGCACGCAGCCGCTCGGCCAGCTCCCGGCCGGCCTGCGCGCGGTCATGGAACTGCATCACGCTCACCTCTCCTTCCGGCATGCCCCGTATGCCCTTGCGGGGCGGGGGTACCCGTGGTGGTGAAGACCTCTTTCGAGGAGATGACTCGGATGCTGCTCATCGGACTGCTCCTCCTCGGGGCGACAGGCGCGTTCACCGCCCTGGCGATCGCCGACAACCTGTCCGGCGGCCCCGAGTACACCGTGTCGGTGCTCGATCACCCGATCGCCACCATGAACACGCTCGCCATTTTCAGCTCGGGTCTCGCGCTGGCGCTGATCTTCTGCCTGGCGCTGGCCATGGCCGTGAGCGGTGCGACGCATCGCCGTCATCGCAGGCCAAGGGCGTACGACACGACGGAGACCGCGCGCACCGACAGGATCACCGGCCGGGACGCGCACGCCTGACGCGCCTTTCTCAGCGATCCCGCCTGTAGCGCCCTTCTCGGCGATCACGCCGGACGCTCGCTTCTCAGTGATTGGGTGCCGCCCGGCCGATGCCCGCCAGCGCGGAGTGCGGGTCCTCGGTCGTCGCGAGATCGCCGATGGTGACGATGCCGACCGGGCAGCCGCCGCGTTCGACGACGGGGAGGCGGCGCACGGCGTACCGGGCCATCAGCTCGACGGCCAGGTCGGTCGTGTCGTCCGGCGTCAACGTGGCCACCGGCGGCGGCGTGCACACCGAGCCCACGGTGGTGACCTCGGGATCGAGACCGCCGGCGAGGACCCGGACCACGATGTCGCGGTCGGTGAGCACACCGAACAGGTCGCAGTCGTACGCGACCAGGACGTCGCCGATGTCCTGCTCACGCATCACACGCGCCGCACGCGCCACTGTGGTCATGGGCTCGACGGCGGCGGTACCGCTCGACATCACGTCGCGGATCTTCCGGCTCATGGGGCACCTCCGGGATGCGGGGACGGCGGCGGTCTGCAACTGCCTGCCAGCCGCGTAGCCCGTCCCGGTCCCGGTAAACCGCGAAAACCCGTTGGTGGAGCGCGGTGGCCGCTGCTAACTTGCCGGTGGCCGTGCCGGAGAACGAGGAGGTGGTACCCGTGAACACAGTATCGACATGGGTGCTCCCCTCCGGGGTCGCGGTCGGGCGATAGGTCGTCCGGGAGCGCCGTTCGCAGCGCACTCCCGAAAGGCACGACCATGCGATTCACTTCCGAACAGCTCCTCGAAGACGGCGTCCTGGAGCGCGAGTTCACCCTCGGCGAGATCCCCGGCACCCTGTGGACGACGCCCCGCTCCGCACCGGCTCCGCTGCTCCTGATGCCCCACAACAACGGCCTGCCCAAGGCGGACCCCCGCCTCGTGGCCCGGGGCCGGCACACCGCGGCGCACGGCTACGCGGTGGCGACCATCGACGCGGCCGGGTGCGGGGAGCGGCCCCGTTCCGCCGCCGACGAGCAGGCCCGCGCCGAACTGCGGCGGGCCATGCGGGCGGGCGAGCCGGTCGACGAGATCTTCGAGTCCTTCGTCGGCCCGCTCGTCGAGAACGCGGCACCGGAGTGGCGGACCACGCTGGACGCCCTCCTCGAACTGCCGGAGATCGGCGGCCCGGTCGGATACGCGGGCGGCTGGACCGCCCTCGGCATCCGGCTCGCGGTGACCGAGCCGCGCATCGTGGCCGCCGGCTTCTTCGCCGGGGGTTACGTGCCCCGCGCCCAGCGCGAGGAGGCCCGCCAGGTCACCATTCCGCTGCTGTTCCTGCTGCAGTGGGACGACGAGGGCAATCCCCGGCAACGGGCCCTGGACCTGTTCGACGCCTTCGGCAGCAAGGAGAAGACCCTGCACGCCAATCTGGGCGGACACCTCGGCACCCCGGCGTTCGAGGCGGAGGACGCGGGGCGGTTCTACGACCGGCACCTGAAGTAGGGCCGCCCTGCCGGGCCGACGGCAGCGGTCAGCCCGCGTGACCGTGGCCCGGCTCGCCCTCCCCGCGCCAGGGCCGGGCCAGCGCGACCAGGGCAACTCCCGCCGCCGCCACGGCGATCAGCATGATCAGGGCCATCGGCAGTGAGCTGGCCTCGCCGAACAGACCGACCAACGGCGAGGCCAGCGCACCGAAGAGGAACTGGAAGCCGCCGAGCAGCGCCGAGGCGGCGCCGGGGGTGGCGCGGCCGAGGGTCTGGCCGAGGCTCATGGCCGCCGGGAAGACCAGGCCGATGGCGCCGACGGTCACGAAGAGCGTGGCCCAGGTGCCGGCGAGGGTCTCGCCGACGGTGACCACGAGCAGCACCTGGGCCAGCGCGCCGAGCCCGGCGAGCGCGATCCCGGCGGTGAGCAGGGTGTTCAGCCGCGTCCCCCGCCCCACCAGCCGGGAGAAGGTGGCGCCGGCTATGAGCATGCCGACGGCGTTGGTGGCGAAGATGAGGGAGTACGTCGTCGACGACACGCCGTGCAGGTTCTCGAAGACGAAGCTCGAACCGCTGATGTAGGTGAACAGCGCCGCCGAGACGAGGGCGAGCGCGAAGACGTACCCCATGAAGGTCCGGCGGGCGAGCAGTCCGCCCATGGCCCGGAAGGTGCCCGCGACACCGCCGCCGTGGCGCCGCTCGGGCGGCAGGGACTCCGGCACCGCCCGCACCACGGCCAGCAGGAGAAAAACGCCCAGCACGGTGAGTACGGCGAACACCGCGCGCCAGGTCGACACGGACAGGATCGCGCCGCCGAGCACCGGCGCGGCGATCGGGGCCACGCCCATGACCTGGGACAACACCGCGAAGTAGCGCGGGAGTCGGGGGCCGTGGAAGCGGTCGGTGAGCACCGCCCGGGCCAGCACCATGCCCGCCGCGCCGGCGACGCCCTGCAGGAAGCGTGCGGCGGTCAGCAGGCCGATGTTCGGCGCGAACGCGCACGCCAGGGAGAAGACCGCGAAACCGGTGACTCCGCCCAGCAGCAGCTTCCGCCGTCCGAGCCCGTCGCTGAGCGGCCCGATCAGCAGCTGTCCCACCACGAGTCCGGCCAGGAACGCGGTCATCGTCAGCTGCACGGCCGAACTGCTCGCCCCGAGCGTCTCCCCCATGGCGGGGAAGCCCGGCACGTACATGTCGGTGGCGAGCGGGGCCACGGCTGTGAGGGCACCGAGGACGGCGATCAGAGCGACGGCGGGACGAGGGGCATCGGCGGGGTGGGCGTCCGCGCCGGTGGAGTGCGGTGCGGTGGAGCGGGAGGGGGACGGGGATACCATGGGCGAAACGATAACCGATAGTTCACTGGTTAACAAAGAGCGTTCCGAGAAGGCGAGCCGCATGACCTCCACCCCCGGCGACGTCCGCGCGCAGTGGGCCGAGCACAACCCAGGCCTGGACACCTCCCCCATGGAGGTGGTCGGGCTGCTCAAACACGCGACCGGGCTCCTGAACGCCGCCGTCGAACCCCTCTACGCGGGCGCCCCGCTCACCGCCCCCGAGGTCGACATGCTCATCCCCCTGCGCCACGCCACCGACCCGGTCATCGCGCGCACGCTCGCCCAGCGGATGGGGCTGTCCCGGGCGGGCGTGAGCAAGACGCTCGCGAAGCTGGAGCGCCGCGGCTACATCGCCCGCACCCCCAACCCCGCCGACCGCCGCGCCGCCCTGGTCACCATCACCCCGGAGGGCGCCAATGCCGTCGACGACCTCTTCCCCCGCCAACTAGCCGCCGAGGTCGACCTGTTGGCGGGCCTCGGCGAGGACCGGGAGTGGGTGCTCAAGGCGTTGAGCCGGCTGGTGGCGGCGATGGAGGGCGGGGCGGGTCGCGACTGACCGCGGCTTCCGCCTCAGCGCCGCCGCCACGGCAGCACCGCTGGATCCGCCTCGGCGTCCTCGGCCCGGTGCAGGGCGTCGCTGATGGCCTCGCCGATCTCCGCGAACTGCCGTACCTGCTCCGGGGTCAGGGCGTCGAACACCGCGCGGCGCACGGCCTCGACATGGCCGGGCGCGGCCCGCTCCAGGAAGGCGTGTCCCTCAGCCGTGAGGACGGCGAGCTGGCCGCGGCCGTCGGCGGGGTCCTCGCGCCGGTCCACCAGGCCGGCCTCCCGCAGCCGGTTCACCGCGTGGGTGAGCCTGCTGCGGGTGATCTTGAGGCGCTGGGCCAGCTCCGACATGCAGAGTGTGCCGTCGGGCACCGAGGACAGATGGGCCAGCAGGATGTAGTCGGCGTGGGTCATGCCGGCGTCGCGCCGCAGCTGCCGGTTGAGGTGATCGGCGAGCAGCGTGGAGAACTCGACGTAGGCCAGCCAGGCCCGTCGCTCCTCGGCATCGAGCCAGCGTGGCGGAGTGGACATGGCCACAGCCTATCCGGCCTGCGTTTGAATCTTCATACAAACCACATGGCGGCGATGCCCACCCGAAGGCCCCCTTCTCGATCATGGCCCGATTTCGACCCTCCCCATGTGCGGAGTGACATTTATCTGTCACTGTGCGCTTCTAGCAGTGGGGAGGGTCTTCGGCAGCGTATGGGGAGGACGCTTGTGCTGAGACGTGAGGCTTTCCGGGTGCCCCGGCATCCGGCTTCGGTGGGGTTCGCACGCCACCGGGTACGACAGCATCTGGCCACCTGGGGACATGGCAAGGACGACGCGATCACGCACGACGTGGTCCTGCTGGCGTCCGAGCTGGCGGCGAACGTCGTCCGGCACGGGCCCATCCTGGAGCGGGAGTTCGAGATATCGGTGACCGCACGGGCGGACGGCTCCTGCTTCATCGCCGTGTCCGACGAGAGCCCCGCACAGCCCGTGCTGCAGACCGCGCAGAACACGGACGACGAACGGGGCCGCGGCCTGCACCTGGTCGACCAGCTGGCGCAGACCTGGGGCGTCCGGCACCGCGGACGCAACGGCAAGACGGTGTGGGCCCTGGTCGCCACCCCCGCCCACGGCCCGGCACCGGCCCGCCGCCACCGGGATCAGTGACGGCGGCCGGCCCGACCCCGTCCCACCACTACTGCGCGAGCTGCGGGTACAGCGCCGGGAGGTCGGCGGACAGCCCCGCCTTCACCTGACGCGAGATGTCGTCGGCCAGCACCTCGGGCGCACCGGACTCGATACCGTCCAGCGCCAGCGCGGCGACCGTATGGGCGTCGATCTTGGGCGCGTCGATCCGCGCGGTCAGGTCCGTGTCGACGTACCCGACGTGCAGTCCGGTGACGTCGATGCCGCGCTCCAGCAGTTCCAGGCGCAGGGAGTTGGTCTGCTGCCACAGGGCCGCCTTGGAGGCGCTGTAGGAACCGGCGTTGCCCAGCCAGGACAGCACGGAGTGGACGTTCAGGATGTGTCCGCCGCCGTTGCGCTCGATGACCGGCACGAAGGCGCGGGCGACCAGCAGGGGCCCGTAGAAGTTGATCTCGAACTCCCGGCGCACGTCGTCGACCGGCGTGTCGAGGAAGGATCCGCCGACCGAGGCCCCGGCGTTGTTGATCAGCACGGTGACGTCCTGCGCCTGTACCGCCGCGGCGGCCACCGAGTCCGGGTCGGTGACCTCCAGCGCCAGCGGTACGGCGTCGGGGTGGGTGACCGTCCGCGGGTCGCGAGCGGTGGCGTACACCTTGCCGGCGCCGCGCGCGTACAGCTCCTCCACCAGCGCCTTGCCGATGCCCCGGCTGCCGCCGGTGACGAGTACTACGGCGTCCTTGATCGCGGTCATGGTCTGCTCCCATCGCAGTAAACCGATCGGTTTCCACCACTGTAAACCGATCGGTTTCCCTCGCTCAAGGGCAGACGGCTGAGCCGGGCGTCACACCTCCGGCTTCGCGAGGGCCGCGGCACGCTGGTCGAGCCGTTTCAGGGCCGTCTCGCCCCAGTGGAGGTTCCCGCGCTCCAGGGCCAGGCCGCCCAGCAGGGTGAGGTAGGGACCGATGCGTTCGGCGTTGGTGAAGTACTCGTCCTCGGTGCGCCCGTCGAGCAGCCGCTCCTGGAGGCGTTCGTAGCGGGCGAGCTTGGCGGCGGACCGCTCGACGCGTTCGGCGATCGCGGCCCGTACGGCGGTGATCTCGCCGATGTCGACGCACTGGACCTTGACCATCAGCTCGTCACGGATGGCGAGGGGCTTGGCCGGGGTCGCGAGGACGTAGTCGCGCAGGACCTCCAGTCCCGCCTCGGTGAGGGAGAACAGCCGTTTGTTGGGCCGGCGTTCCTGCTGGACGACCCGGGCGGAGACGAGCCCCTCGCCCTCCATGCGTTCCAGTTCGCGGTAGAGCTGCTGGGGCGTGGCCATCCAGAAGTTGGCGACGGACGCCTCGAACCCCTTGGCGAGGTCGTAGCCGGACGCCTCGCCCTCCAGAAGCGCGGCCATCACCGCGTTGCGCAATGCCATTCGCCCAAATTAACACCGTGTTGATTAGTCAATACGGTGACTACGTCCCGTCGGCGAGCACCGTCACCGGGAGCAGCGCGGGCCGCTTGGCCTGCCGTCCGTCGCCGGAGGAGCGGCCGCGCACCCGGCGCACGAGCCAGGGGCCCAGGAAGGCGCCGGCCCAGCGGAGTTCGGCACCGGCGGCCCGCAGGCCCGAGAGTGCCGCCGGGTCGGGCGGCAGCGGCCGGGTCCAGCCGTCGTCGCTGCCGGGCAGGGTGAGGGCATGGGCGACCGCGGCGGCGATACGGGCATGCCCGTGCGGGTTGGCGTGCAGCCGGTCGGCGCTCCACAGCCGCGGGTCGGTCACCGCGGGGTACGGCTCCGAGTCGGCCACGATGACGTCGTGCCGCCGGGCCGCCTCGCGGATGCGGGCGTTGAGGGCGAGGACGCGGGGCGCGAGCGGGCGGGCCAGCGGGGCGATCCGGCCGAGGTCGGGGAAGGTGAGCGTGGCGACGCGGGCGCCCTGCGCGGTGAGCGCGGCGAACATCGCCTCCAGGTGTCCGGCCACCTCGTCCGGGTCGAAGCGGCGCCGGAGCACGTCGTTGACACCGGCGACCACCGTGGCGAGGTCGGGCTTCAGCGCGAGGGCGGGCGCGAGCTGCTCGGCGCGCACCTGCCCGGCGAGCCGGCCGCGCACCGCGAGGTTGGCGTACAGCACATCGGGGTTGTCGCGGGCGATCTGCTCGGCGAGCCGGTCCGCCCATCCACGCAGCCCGCGGACCTCGTCGCCGTCACCGAGCCCCTCGGTCTGGCTGTCGCCCAGGGCGACGTACCGCAGATATCCGCTGCCTGCCACGAGCCCCCACACCCCTCCGAGCAAGCCAACTCAGCACCTATTCGCTTTGTTGACTATAGAGGTTCGGCCATGCGCGAGGGAACGGTACGCGCATCGCTTGCGCGTCGACCGCAGTGTGCTCGGCGGCGGCGTGCAGACGGCCTTCGCGCAGGACGATCGTGCCGTTGCGGAGCATGGTGTCGATCAGTTCGGCGGCGAGGGATTCGCGGGTGCGGCGCAGCAGCCGGGCCGCGTCCGTGAGCCAGGCGCGGGCGTGGAGATAGGGCTCGGCCTCGGTGGCGGGGAGGCCGTCGCGGATCATCAGGGCGTACGCGAAGACGCGGCGGGCGCCGTACCAGACCGCGCCGTCGGGGTCGTCGACGAGGCGCTGGGCGCGGCGCAGTGCGGCGGCGAGGGCGGCGCCCGGGTCCGCGGGGAGTGGGCCGTGCCCGGGGAGCAGGACACGCGGGGCGAGGTCGGACAGGCGCTGCAGGGAGGCCAGTGCGGTGGCGGCGGCCTCGGGCCCGTCGAGGGCGAGGTTGACCCAGCCGACGTCGTAGTCGGACAGGGCGTCGCCGACCGCGAGCAGCCGTTCCTCGGGCTGCCACAGGGCCAGGTGGCCGGGGGTGTGCCCGGGGGTGGACACGACCATCCAGTCGGCGTCGCCGAGGCGCAACAGCTGTGCGTCGTGCAGGGGTTGGTCGACGGCGTAGGGGGCGACCGGCTGGTCGAGGTACTCCGCCGAGCAGCAGCCGGGGTCGCGGCGGGCGACGGCGGCGGCTTCGGGCGCGCCGGCCGCGATCGCCGAACCGCCCGCCTGCAGCAGCGCGTTGCCGCCGACGTGGTCGGAGTGCCAGTGGGTGTTGACGACCAACTCGATGTGTCCGGCTTGGGCTTGGGCCCATTCGGCCGTCTCCTCGGCGTGGCCGACGAAGCCGCTGTCGACTAGGGCCGGCCGACTGCCGTGCAGCAGAAGCAGGTTGGCGTCCGGGAAGGCCCGCTGGCGCCAGGTCACCCAGGCGGGCAGCCGCTCACCGTCGGCCGCGCTCACCACGGCGCCGAACTGCCCTTCAGCTCCTGCCAGTAGCGTTTATGGGCGTGCCGGGCGCCCTCGCTCTTCATCCCGGCGAGCGGTTCCTGGTCGAGCGGATCGGACAGCTCGGCGATGTCCCGCAGGGCGGCAGCCTGGGCGGCCCGCCTGGTGAACGCGTACTGCTCGACGCAATCCGCCGGTGTCTCCCCGGCCACCGCCACCGCCCGCGCCACCAGCTCCTCGGCCGGCACCAACTCGTTGGTCGTCATCGTCACCACGGCGACGCGGCCGTGCCGTTCGATGGTCCAGCTCATACTCGGTCCTCCGTCGCGACCGCGGTCCGCGTCCGGGTGCGGATCTCCAGTGCGTGGAGTACGGCCACCATGTCCTCGTGCCCGTACCCGTGGGCGACGGTCTCGTCGAACAGGGCATGGCAGATGTCGAGCAGGGGCGAGGCGAGACCGGCCCGGCGGGCGGCCTCCGCGATCAGGCGGTTGTTCTTGAGTACGTCTGCCGCTCCGGCCTGCACGGTGAAGTCCCGGGCGAGCAGCTTCGGTGCCTTCATGCGCGAGACGGCGCTGGCCATCGGCCCCGCGTCCAGCACGTCCAGGAAGAGGCGGCGGTCGAGACCGTGCCGGTCGGCGAAGTGGAAGGCCTCGGTCAGCCCGGTCACCTGTGTGATCAGGAACAGGTTCACCGACAGCTTCATCAGCAGGGCGTCCGGTACGGGACCGCAGGCGAACGCCTCCCGGCACATGGGCGCGAGCAGCGGCCGTACCGTCTCCACTGCCTCGTCCTCGCCCGCCAGCATCGCCACCAACTGCCCCTGTTCGGCCGGGACTCGGGACCCGGACACCGGCGCCTCGACATATCTTCCGCCCACGGACCGGATCTCGTCCTGCAGACCGGCCGAGTACTCCGGCGAGGTCGTCCCCATGTGGACCACGACGTGTCCGGCGGCCCGCGCGGCGAAGTCCGGTGGCCGCGGCCCAGGACCGTGTCGATCGCGCCCTCGTCGGCCAGCATCAGGAACACGACCCCGGCCCGTTCGAAGACCTCGGCGGCACTCGCCGCGACCTCGGCTCCGGCGTCGCGCAGGGGTGCGCAGCGCTCCGCGGTGCGGTTCCACACGAGGAGGGGCGTGCCCGCGCGGGCGAGGTTGAGGGCCATGGGCTGCCCCATGACGCCCAGGCCGATGAAACCCACGTACACGACGCACCGCCGTTTCCGGCCCGCGGGGAGCAGAGGCCGCCATCGCTCTCGATTATGACCGCGGTCATAGTAGCTGTCGCTATGACAGCGGTCATAGGGTGGGCTCCGGAACGTTCGTGGCATGGGAGGTCCGGGATGACGGCGGCCGAGCACGGGCCGCGCGAGCGCATGGTCTTCAGCGCGGCCCAGCTCATCCGGCGCGACGGGGTCGCGTCCACGGGTATGCGCGAGGTCGCGGCGCACGCCGGGGCGCCGCGCGGCTCGCTCCAGCACTACTTCCCCGGCGGCAAGGAACAGCTGGTCAACGAGGCGGTGGGCTGGGCCGGCCGGTACGCGGGCAAGCGGGTCGCGCGCTTCCTGGCCGCGCTGCCCGAGCCGACGCCGAGCGGGCTGTTCGGCGAGATGGTGCGCCATTGGACGGACGAGTACGCGGCGGACGGGTTCGCGGGCGGCTGCCCGGTGGCCGCCGCCACGGTGGACTGCGCCGAGTCCACCGCGTCCACCCGGGAGGCCGTGGCCGCCGCCTTCGCCACCTGGACCGACCCGGTGGCCCGGGCGCTGGCGGACATGGGCGTGCCCGAGGAGCGCTCGACGGCCCTCGCCACGCTCGTGATCAGCACCCTGGAGGGCGCGATCCTCATCGCCCGCGCCGAACAGGACACCCGGGCCCTCACGACGGCGGCCCGCGAGCTC
Organism: Streptomyces sp. NPDC047081; assembly: GCF_040643775.1. Lineage (NCBI taxonomy): Bacteria > Bacillati > Actinomycetota > Actinomycetes > Kitasatosporales > Streptomycetaceae > Streptomyces > Streptomyces sp. NPDC047081. The sequence goes on from NZ_JBEYUY010000004.1 coordinate 213,508, forward strand.
GGCCCGCTCCTCGACGCCGCGGCCGGCCGGGCCGAGTGACCCCGTACCAACTGCCCCGCGCATCACAGGCGTTGACCGGGGCTCCACCCCACAGCAGAATGAGCGCACGTTCTTGAGAGCGCTCTCAAGAACGTCCTGCCTCCGCTTCCCGCACCTCCCGAGGAGACCCATGACCGGCAGCCAAGGCCCGGTAGTCAGCCGGCGCGCGCTCATCGGGACGGGGGTCGGTGTCGGCGCCGCCGTCCTCATGGGTGCCGGGACGGCCGAGGCCGCGGAGACTCGGCCCTCGGCGCCGAGCCGCGCGGCCGGCTTCCTCGCCGCCGCCATGGACGCCTACCCGGACCACGGGCCGGTCCGGCTCGCGCAGAGCTACACCGACCAGGCCGGACTGTTCAGCACCGCGTTCACGTACGACAACGCCCTTGCGATCCTTGCCCACTTGGCGTCGGGCACGGCGGACGGGCGGGCGCGGGCCGTGGTGCTCGGTGACGCGCTGCTGTACGCGCAGACCCATGACCCCGGCTACGACGACGGGCGGCTGCGGCAGGCGTACAACGTCGGCCCCTACACCTTCTACGACGGCTCCGCCCAGCCGGACGGCTTCGTGCGGGCGGACGGTACGGCCAACGTCGGGACGCAGTTCGGCTTCACCGGTACCGCGGTGGGCGACATGGCCTGGGCCGGCATCGCGCTGGCCGCCCTCGCCGGGCGGACCGGTGAGCGGCGCTTCCTGACCGGTGCCGCGCGCATCGGAGAGTGGATCGAGCGCACGGGACGTACCGAAGAGCCTTTGGGCGGCTACAAGTTCGGGGTGAACGGCGCGAACGAGAAACTGCCGTTCACCTCGACCGAGCACAACACCGATCTGCTCGGGCTGTTCGGGCGGCTGGCGCGGCTGACCGGGGACCCGGTGTGGCTGGAGCGGCGGGCGCGGGCCGAGACCTTCGTCAAGAAGATGTGGGAGCCGTCCGGGGGCTTCTTCTACACCGGCACCAACGACGGGGTGACGATCAACAAGTCCCCGATCCCGGAGGACACCCAGACCTGGACCTTCCTCGCCCTCAACTCCCCCATCCACGCACGGTCGTTGGACTGGGCCGCAGGACAACTCGCCGTCCTGGACACGGCCGACCGCCGCAACAGCACCCTGCCGGCAGGACAGTCGTACGAAGGTGTCACCTTCAGTTCGGCCGCTCTGCTGGCGAACGAGGACGCGCCGATCGCCGACGGGCAGCCGAAGCCGGACCGGAACGGGGTGTGGTTCGAGGGGACGGCCCATCTCGCGCTCGCGCTGCGCACCCGGCGGGCCCGGGACGACGAGGCGCGCGCCCGGCGGCTGCTCGCCTCCGTCGAGCGCGCCCAGGAACTCCTCGGTGGTGCGCAGACCTTGGGGTCCAGGGCGGTTCCCGAGCGGTCCGGTGTCGTGTCGGCGAGCAGTCCGCTCGACACCGGTTTCGGCTTCGGCTACTACCCGTACCGGCACACCGGCGCCACCGCCTGGTATCTGCTGGCCGTCTCACGCGCAAACCCGCTGCGGGGTTGGACGGGCTGACCTTCACCGGTCAGCTGCTGATCGGCAAACTGGCGGAAGATCTTGACTCGTATGCTCTTGCACATGGTTGAGCACCGGATGATCGACGTCAACGGGATACGGCTGCACATCGCCGAGGAGGGCGAGGGTCCGCTGGTCGTGCTGCTGCACGGCTTTCCCGAGTCCTGGCACTCCTGGCACCACCAGTTCGGCCCGCTGGCCGCCGCGGGCTTCCGGGTGGTCGCGCCCGACCAGCGCGGTTACGGCCGCAGCGACCGTCCCGACGACGTGGCCGCGTACAGCATCCTGCACCTGGTCGGGGATGTCGTCGGGCTGATCCGGGCGCTCGGCGAGGAGCAGGCGTATGTCGTCGGGCACGACTGGGGTGCGCCGGTCGCCTGGCACACGGCGCTGCTGCGGCCGGACGTCGTGCTCGGCGTGGCGGGGCTGAGCGTGCCGCCGCCGTTCCGGGGGTCGGCGCCGCCGCTGGGCGTGATGGAGGAGCGGTTCGGCGGCCGTTTCTACTGGAACTACTTCAACCGGCCCGGTGTCGCCGACGCCGAGTTCGCCCGGGACACCCGCACCACGCTGCGGAAGTTCTTCTACATGGCCTCCGGCGACGCCCCGGGCACGGCCGAGGGCAGGCAGCCGCTGGTCGACCCCGAGCGGGGGTGGCTCGCCGACCTGGAGGACCCCGAGGTGCTGCCCGAGTGGTTCACCGAGGACGATCTCGACGTACTGACCGAGAGCTTCTCCGGCGGCTTCACCGGGGCGCTGAACTGGTACCGCAACCTCGACCGCAACTGGGAGCTCACCGCCCCCTGGCAGGACGCCGTCGTCAGCGCGCCCGCGCTGTACGTCTACGGCGACCGGGACCTGGTCCCCGCGATCCCCGGCACGCCCGAACTCATCGAGAAACTCCCCGACTTGATGCCCAGCCTGCGGCGCAGGCCGATCAGGCTCGCCGGGTGCGGGCACTGGACGCAGCAGGAGCGGCCGGCCGAGGTGAACGCGGCGCTGATCGACTTCCTCACCGAGCTCAGGGGCTGAGCGGACCTCGCTGCGCGATGCGGAGCGCGGCGGGAGAATGGCCGTATGGGTGCCGAGATCGTGGACGAGGGGGTACGGGTCGCTCCCGCGCCGCCCCTGCGAGGCCTGGTCGGCTGGTACTCCGGCTACCGCCAGCGCGGAGTCCCGGCCGGCCTGCACCGGGGGCTGCCGTCGCCGTGGCTCACGCTGATCCTCACCCTCGACGAACCGCTCACCATCACCGCCCACCCGAATCCGGGCGATGCGCCCGGTGATTACCTCACCCTGCTGGGCGGCCTGCATCTGACGCCGGCCCTGATCCACATGCCCGGACGGCAGTCCGGCGTCCAGGTGGTGCTGAGCCCGCTGGGCGCCCGGGCCCTGCTGGGGCTGCCCGCCGGGGAGTTGGCCGGGATCGACGTCCATGCCGACGAGGTCCTGGGCGCGGGTGTGCGCGAGGTCCATGAGCGGCTGCGGGCGGCCGGGGACTGGACGGCACGGTTCCGTGTCGTCGACGAATGGCTGCTGCACCGTATGACCCGCGGGGAGAGGGCGGCCACCTCCGCGCCGGTCGCCGGTGCGTGGCAGCGGCTGCTCGCCTCCGGTGGGCGGCTGCGGGTGGACCGACTGGCCGCCGAGACCGGGTTCAGCGATCGGCATCTGCGCAACCGTTTCCGTGCGGAGATCGGCCTCACGCCGAAGGCCGCGGCCCGGGTCATCCGCTTCGACCTGGCCCGCCGCCGCCTCGCGTCCCGGCCCACACTTCCGGACCTGGCGGGGCTGGCCGCCGACTGCGGATACGCGGACCAGTCGCACCTCGACCGCGAGTTCGCCGCGCTGGCCTCCTGCACGCCGAGCGGCTGGCTCGCGCAGGAGTTCCGAAACATCCAATCCGGGCGCCACCCGCCGGCCTGACCCTTGATGGTGTCAGCCGGTCCCTGGGGCCGGACACCGCGAGACGGAGGCCCATCGCCATGCCCAGCACACCCGACACCGACCGGCAGCCGCCCGCCCCGCAGGTCTGGCCGACCCTGCGCGCCCGCGACGCCCGCGCCCTGATCCGCTTCCTCGTCGAGGCCTTCGGCTTCGAGGAGACGGTGGTCTACGGCGACGACGACCTGGTCCAGCACGCACAGCTCAGCTGGCCCGAGGGCGGGGGCGTCATGCTCGGCTCGGCACGCGAGGACCAGGAACCGGGCACCGGCCCGACCCCGCCCGGCGCCTTCAGCGCGTACGTCGTCACGGCCGACCCGGACGCCGTGCACGCCCGCGCCAAGGCGGCCGGCGCCGACATCACCGACGACCTGCACGTCACCGACTACGGCTCCCGCGACTTCGCGGCGCGCGACCCCGAGGGCAACCGCTGGTACTTCGGCACGTATCCCGGGGAGCCGCGCCGAGACACCGGTAACTGACCCTGGCGGCCCGACCGCCCGCGACCCCGCTCTCAGCCGGCCGTATAGCCCAGCTGGCGTCTCATGTACGGGGTCATCAGTTTCTTCGCCTTGGCCAGTACCGACGTGCGGGTGCCCAGGATCGCGTTCTCGCCGCCCGGTACCGGGACCACCGTCACGCCGTCGCCGGGGCCGAAGGGGACGATCAGAGGGGTGCGTTGGACCGGGCGGTAGTGGCGGGGTTGTTTGCGATGTCGGCCGGCGTTGAGGTGGGCGCGGATGTTCCAGGCGGCGAGGTCGGCCTGGGCGAGCGCGGCCGGGGTGATCTTGTGCTCGGTGGCGTCGTTGACGTCGCCGACCGCGAAGACGTCCGGCCGGCCCCCGACCCGCAGTGAACGGTCGACCTTGATGTGCCCGCTGCCGTTGAGCCAGTCGCCGTGGCCTCCGAGCCGCAGCCAGAGCGTGTTGGGCGTGGTGCCCGTCGCCCAGAAGGAGAGGTCGGCGGCGACGATGTTGCCGTGGGCGTCGCGGTAGGTGCCGAAGTCGTTGCCGGGCGACATGAAGGAGTCCAGCCGTACCTCCACGTCGTGGGACTCCAGCCAGGTCTGCGCTCGGCGTCCGGCCCGCTCGACGCCCGTGGAGCTGAGCAGCGACCGCCCGGAGTGCGCGAGGGTGACCCGGGCGTCCGGGCGGGCCAGCCGGATCTCGGCGCTGAGTTCGACGCCCGAGGGGCCGCCGCCGACGACCAGGATGTGCTCGGCATGGGCGATCTTCTGCTGGTGGCCGGCGAAGGACTTGAGCGCCTCGTCGGTGGTGGTGCCGGTGAAGCGGGCCGGTTCGGGGTAGTCGGCGCCGGTGGCGATCACCACGACGTCGTACGGGAGCCGTTCGCCCGTCGCCAGGACGACCTCGCGTCCGGCGGTGTCGACGCGCAGGGCCTTGCCGACCACCACCCGGCCGTTGCGCAGGAGTCGGTCGTACGGGATGAACGGCGTCACCGACCAGTCGGGGCGCACTCCGGCGCGCAGGGAGGCGATGCGGTGGAAGAAGACGTCCTTGCGGTCGACGAGCGTGACCCGGGCCGTCTCGTCCAGTCGTTTCGCCAGGCGGACGCCCGCGTAGCCGCCGCCGATCACCACTATCTCGCCGTCGCGCACAACGCTCTCCAGGGCCGTGTGGGGGAATGCGAGCGCCGTGGCGCGTGGGGCTCCCTCGGCCACTCGACTGCCGACGACCCTATCCCTTGAACTCTAAAGTTGATGTGAGCATGCGTGGGTTTTCTGTGAAGTGTGGTGCGGGTGTTGCCGAATGCCCACCCCGCACGCGGAAGAGGCCGCCCGGTGCCGGGCGGCCTCTTCCTCGTGCGGGCGGTGCGGGGTCAGTCGGTGCCGGACTCCATCGCGGCGCGGTCCAGCAGCGCCTCGTCCTCGGAGACCTCGCCGCGGGAGGCGATGGCCTCGGCGCCGCCCTCGGGCAGCTCCGGCATGGTGCCGATGAGACCGGTCGCGGCGGCCTGGGAGGCACCGATGGTGGGGCTGCCGGTGCCGATCAGGCCGAGGCCGACGTACTGCTCCAGCTTGGCGCGCGAGTCGGCGATGTCGAGGTTGCGCATGGTCAGCTGGCCGATCCGGTCGACCGGGCCGAACGCGGAGTCCTCGGTGCGCTCCATCGACAGCTTGTCCGGGTGGTACGAGAACGCCGGGCCCGTGGTGTCGAGGATCGAGTAGTCCTCGCCGCGCCGCAGCCGCAGGGTGACCTCGCCGGTGATCGCCGAGCCGACCCAGCGCTGCAGCGACTCGCGGATCATCAGGGCCTGCGGGTCCAGCCAGCGGCCCTCGTACATGAGGCGGCCCAGGCGCCGGCCCTCGTTGTGGTACTGGGCGACGGTGTCCTCGTTGTGGATCGCGTTCACCAGGCGCTCGTACGCGGCGAACAGCAGGGCCATGCCCGGAGCCTCGTAGATGCCGCGGCTCTTGGCCTCGATGATGCGGTTCTCGATCTGGTCGGACATGCCCAGGCCGTGCCGGCCGCCGATGGCGTTGGCCTCCATCACCAGGTCGACGGCGGTGGCGAACTCCTTGCCGTTGATCGTCACCGGGCGGCCCTGGTCGAAGCCGATCGTCACGTCCTCGGTGATGATCTCGACCTCGGGGTCCCAGAACCGTACGCCCATGATGGGCTCGACGGTCTCGATGCCGTTGTCCAGGTGCTCCAGGGTCTTGGCCTCGTGGGTGGCGCCCCAGATGTTGGCGTCGGTGGAGTACGCCTTCTCGGTGCTGTCCCGGTAGGGCAGGTCGTGGGCGACCAGCCACTCCGACATCTCCTTGCGGCCGCCGAGCTCGGTCACGAAGTCCGCGTCCAGCCACGGCTTGTAGATCCGCAGGTTCGGGTTGGCGAGCAGGCCGTAGCGGTAGAACCGCTCGATGTCGTTGCCCTTGAAGGTGGAGCCGTCGCCCCAGATCTGGACGTTGTCCTCCAGCATCGCGCGCACCAGGAGCGTGCCGGTGACGGCGCGGCCCAGCGGCGTGGTGTTGAAGTACGCCCGCCCGCCGGAGCGGATGTGGAACGCGCCGCAGGTCAGCGCGGCCAGGCCCTCCTCGACCAGCGCGGCACGGCAGTCGACGAGACGCGCGATCTCGGCACCGTAGGTCTTCGCACGGCCGGGCACCGAGGCGATGTCGGGTTCGTCGTACTGACCGATGTCGGCGGTGTAGGTGCACGGGACGGCGCCCTTGTCGCGCATCCACGCGACCGCGACGGAGGTGTCGAGGCCGCCCGAGAAGGCGATGCCGACGCGCTCGCCGGCGGGCAGGGAGGTGAGGACCTTGGACATAGGAAGAGTATGCACGATTACGCATGACCATGCAAAGCCCCCGTCGGGATGAGACCGGACTGGTACCGCGGTACCAGTCGGGCTCCGAAGTGTCCCCCGTGGTCCCAGGGCCGCCGCCCGCCGCGCTCATAGCTTCGGAGGCGGAAGCGCGAGAGGCGAGAAGGGGCCACCCATGATCGAGGCACGTGAACTGACCAAGCGGTACGGGGACAAGACGGTGGTCGACCACCTGAGCTTCACCGTCAAGCCCGGCGAGGTGACCGGCTTCCTCGGCCCCAACGGCGCGGGCAAGTCCACGACCATGCGCATGGTCATCGGCCTGGACTCCCCCACCTCGGGTTCGGTCACCGTCAACGGCCACACCTACGCCACGCACTCCGCGCCGCTCCAGGAGATCGGCACCCTGCTGGAGGCCAAGTCCGTCCACCCGGGCCGCACCGCCTTCAACCACCTCATGGCGCTGGCCCACACGCACGGCATCCCGCGCAGCCGGGTGGACGAGGTGATCGAGCTCGCGGGTCTCACCAGCGTGGCCGGCAAGCGCGTCGGCGCCTTCTCCCTCGGCATGGGGCAGCGGCTCGGCATCGCCGCCGCCCTGCTCGGCGACCCGGCGATCATCATGCTGGACGAACCGGTCAACGGCCTCGACCCCGAGGGCGTGCTGTGGGTGCGCAACCTCCTGCGCGGCCTCGCCGACGAGGGCCGGGCCGTGATGCTCTCCTCGCACCTGATGGGCGAGACCGCGCTGATCGCCGACCACCTGGTGATCATCGGGCGCGGCCGGCTGCTCGCGGACACCACCGTGGACGACTTCGTGCGGGAGGCCGGCGGCGGTGGCGTGAAGGTCGCCACCGCCGAGGCCGTACGGCTTCGTTCGCTGCTCGCCGGGCCCGACGTCACGATCGCCTCCTCGTCCGCCGAGGAGCTGCTGGTGCTGGGGCGGGACGCCCGGGAGATCGGCTCGATCGCCGCCCGGCACGGGGTGGCGCTGTACGAACTCACCTCGCAGTCCGTCTCCTTGGAGGAGGCCTTCATGCAACTCACGCACGACGCCGTGGAGTACCAGAGCGGCCCCGCCGACACGTCCCGAAAGGCCGCCTGATGACCGCCACCGACCTCACCGCGGTACCCGCGCCCAGGACGGCGTACAAGGTGACCGGCCCCCGGGTGCTGCGCTCGGAGTGGGCCAAGTTCTGGTCGCTGCGCTCCAGTTGGATCACCCTCGCGGTCGCCGTGGTGCTGCTGGTCGCCTTCGGCGCGATCGCCGCCGCCACCTACAGCCCCGACACCACCGGGAACGGCGGCGGGCCCGGCCCGGGCTCCGGCGACCAGGACGCCGTGAGTCTGGCCCTGCTCGGGGCGACCTTCGCCTCGCTGGCCGTGGGAGTCCTCGGCGTGCTGCTGTCCGCGGGCGAGTACACCACCGGCATGATCCGCTCCACGCTCGCCGCGGTCCCGCGCCGGCTGCCGGTGCTGTGGTCCAAGGCGGCCGTGATCGGCCCGATCGCACTGGTCCTCACCACGCCGGCCGCGCTGGCCGCGTTCCAACTGGGCACGCTGGGCCTGCACGGCGAGAAGATCGCGCTCTCGCTGGGCGACGACGGTGTGCTGCGCAGCCTGGCCGGCGCCGGCGTCTACCTGGGTCTGGTCGCGGTGTTCGGCGTGGCGCTCGGCATGCTGCTGCGCTCCTCCGCCGGAGCCATCGCCGTCCTGGTCGGCGTCCTGCTGATCCTGCCCGGTCTGGCCCAGCTGCTGCCCGACTCCCTGTACGACGACATCAACCCGTACTTCCCCAGCAACGCCGGGTCGGCGGTCTACGCCCTGCACCAGTCCTCGGACTCGCTCTCGCCCGGGGCGGGGCTCGCGGTCTTCGCCGGCTGGGTGGCGCTGGCGCTCGCCGGGGCGGCCGTACGGCTGCTGCGGACCGACGCCTGACCTGCCCGTACGAGCACAATGGACACCATGAGCCGGGAGGACAGCACCCGGGGGACGGCTGCCGCGCCGTCCCCCGGGCTCGACGCGGCCTGGGCGCATCCGGTGCTCGGCCGGCTGCTGCGCGGCCAGAGCCACCGACGGCGGATGGACAGCCGGTATCCGTGGCTGTTCGACACCGTGCTGGTGCTGGTCGTCGCCCTGCTGAGCCTGCCCGACCTGATCTCCCCCGACAATCACGGCCCGTTCGGGGAGACCGGCAACCGCGGTGAGGTGACCACCCCGGTGCTGTGGCTCCTCGCCGTCGCGCTGATCGCGCCGCTGTGGTGGCGCCGCCGGGCCCCGGCCGCCGTCTGCTTCGTCATCCTGGCGGTGTCCCTCGTCCAGTGGACGCTGGGCGTCTGGCAGCAGGCCGGCGTCAGTGCCCTGGTGGCCCTGTACTCCCTCGCGCTGCGCGGCTCCCTGCGGGCTCTGGGCTGGGCCGCCGCGTTGACGGCAGCCGCGCTCACGGCGGCGGTCTGTTTCCTTGTTCCCGTCGATCACCCCCTCATCGGCCTCTTCTTCATGCTGTGCACCGCGACGGCGGCCATCGCCACCGGCCTGACGCTGCGTATCCGGCGCCTGTACCTGGCGGCCCTGGAGGACCGAGCCACCCGCCTTGAGGTCGAGCGGGACCAGCGGGTCCGGCTCACCGCGGCCGCCGAACGGGCCCGTGTCGCCCGCGAGATGCACGACATCGTCGGCCACAACCTCTCCGTCATGGTCGGTGTCGCCGACGGCGCAGCCGCCCTCGCCGCCAACCGGGGCGAGCGGTCCGCCGAGGCCCTGCGCATCCTGGGCGACACCGGCCGCCAGGCCATGGGCGAACTGCGCCGCGTGCTCGGCGTCCTGCGCGAGGAGCAGGAGAACGAACGGCTGTTGAGCCCCCAGCCGGCCATCCGCGACCTCGACCCGCTCCTCGCCCGGGTGCGCGCGGCCGGACTGGCGGTGACCTACCGGACGGTGGGCGACCTCGACGCGCTCGGCAGCGGTGTGCAGCTCACCGTCTACCGCATCGTGCAGGAAGCCCTGACCAACACGCTCAAGCACGCGGGCCCGGGCGCCACCGCCGAGGTCTCGGTCGCCGCCGACACCGGCACGCTGCGCATCCGGGTCACCGACACCGGCGTACCCCCTGGAGCACGGCCGGAGGCCGGCCGGGCGGACGAGACCGGGCACGGTCTGGTCGGGATCCGGCAGCGGGCCGCCATGTACGGCGGAGACGTCACCGTCGGCCCCCGCGCGGGCGGGGCCGGCTGGATCGTGGACGTCGTGCTCGACGTACCGTCCCTGCCCGCCGAGGGAGAACAGCTGCCGTGACCACCGTCCTGATCGCCGACGACCAGCCCCTGCAGCGGCTCGGCTTCCGCATGCTCCTGGAGGGCACTCCCGGTGTGACCCCGGTCGGCGAGGCCGCGCACGGGGCCGAGGCGGTGCGGCTGGCCGCGGAGCTGCGGCCCGACGTGGTCCTGATGGACGTGCGCATGCCCGGCATGGACGGCCTGGAGGCGACCCGGCGGATCGTCGCGGGCGGCGGCCGTACGCGCGTGCTGATCGTGACGACCTTCGATCTCGACGAGTACGCGTACGAGGGGCTGCGGGCCGGTGCCAGCGGCTTCCTGCTGAAGGACGCGCGGCCCGAGGAGCTCGTCGCGGGCATCCACGCGGTTGCCACCGGCGACGCCGTCGTCGCGCCGAGCCTGACCCGTCGGCTGCTGGACGCCTACGCCCACCAGGTGCTCGCACCGTCCGGAGCGCCCGCGCCCGAGGACCCCCGGCTGCAGACGCTCAGCGACCGCGAGCGCGAGGTCCTGGTCGCCATCGGCCGCGGCTGGACCAACACCGAGATCGCCGAACGGCTCGTCCTCACCGAATCCACCGTCAAGAAGCACGTCGGACGCGTCCTCGCCAAGATCGGCGCCCGGGACCGCATCCAGGCCGTGATCATGGCGTACGACGCCGGGCTGGTGAAAGCGCGACCCTGAAGCGGCTTCAGCGGACGAGGCAGGGACGCTTGGCGTCGAAGGTCCAGTCCTCGATCAGGTAGCGCATGCCGGTCGCGTCGTCGCGGCCGGACAGCGCCTTCGAACGGTACAGCTCGTGCGCCGCGAGCAGCCGGTCCCGGTCGAGGCGGACGCCCAGGCCGGGCGCGTCCGGCACGGCGACCTCGCCGCCGGTGATGCGGGGCGGGTCGACGGTGAGGCGTTCCGCGCCCTCCTGCCAGATCCAGTGGGTGTCGAGGGCGTTGTACTCGCCGGGGGCCGCGGCCCCGCAGTGCGCCATCATCGCGAGGGAGATGTCGAAGTGGTTGTTGGAGTGGCAACCCCAGGTCAGGCCCAGGGAGTTGCACAGCTGGGCCACCCTCACCGAGCCCTGCATGGTCCAGAAGTGCGGGTCGGCGAGGGGGATGGAGACGGACTGCAGGGCCAGGGCGTGAGTGAGCTGCCGCCAGTCGGTGGCGATCATGTTGGTCGCCGTGGGCAGTCCGGTGGCCCGGCGGAACTCCGCGAGGATCTCGCGGCCCGAGTAGCCGTCCTCGGCACCGCAGGGGTCCTCGGCGTAGGCGAGGGTGCCGAGGAGGGGCCGGCACAGTTCGACGGCCTCGCGCAGGGACCAGGCGCCGTTGGGGTCGAGCGTGATGCGGGCCTCGGGGAAGCGGTCCTTGAGCGCCCGTACGGCCTTGACCTCCTCGGCGCCCGCGAGGACTCCGCCCTTGAGCTTGAAGTCCCGGAAGCCGTACAGGTCGTGGGCGGCCTCGGCCTGGCGGACGATCGCCTCCGGGGTCAGCGCCTCCTCGCGCCGGACGCGGTACCAGGGCACGTCCGAGTCCGGTTCGCGGACGTAGTCGAGGTCGGTGCGGTCCGGGTCGCCGACGTAGAAGAGGTAGCCCAGGACCCGTACGGAGTCGCGCTGTTGGCCGTCGCCGAGCAGGGCCGCGACCGGGAGCTCCAGGTGCTGGCCGAGCAGGTCGAGGAGGGCCGACTCGACGGCGGTGACGGCGTGCACGGTGGTGCGCAGGTCGAAGGTCTGGGCGCCGCGGCCGCCGGTGTCACGGTCGGCGAACTCCGCCTGGAGAGTGCGTAGTACGCGCCTGTAGTCGCCCAAGCGGGCGCCGAGGACGAGGGGTCCGGCCTCGCGCAGCGTCCGCGTGATCTTCTCGCCGCCGGGCACCTCACCGAGGCCGGTGCGTCCCTCGGAGTCCTCGATGACGACGACGTTCCGGGTGAAGTACGGGGCGTGCGCGCCGGAGAGGTTCAGGAGCATGGAGTCGCGGCCGGCGACCGGGTAGACCGAGAACTTGGTGACGACGGGCTGGCTCATGGCGGTAAGTGCCGTTCCTGTGAGGGGGGTTGAGGCGGTCAGACCTTCAGGGCGTCCAGTACCTGTTCCATGACCAGTACTCCGCCCAGGCCCAGGACGGCGAGGACGGTGGTGTAGGTCGTACGGGCCTTGATGGCGTCGATGACGGACAGGTTGAAGTACTCCTTGAACATCCAGAAGCCCGGGTCGTTCACATGGGAGAACGCGATGGAGCCGCAGGAGACGGCGAGCACCATCACCCCGGGGTGAGCTCCGCTGCCGGCGAGCAGCGGGAGCGCGACGCCGGAGGCGGTGACGACGGCGACGGTCGCCTTGATGTAGTCGGAGATGCCGCCCTCGACGAGGACGTTCTTGAAGGCTCCGCCGGCGCCGATGACGAGCAGGATCATCGCCATCGCCTGGGCGGCCTCGCGGCACGAGGTGGCGACCTCGGCGAGGCTGCGGCCGATGCGCGGGCCGAGCGCCCAGATCGCGAGGAGCAGGGTGAGCAGCAGGGCGATCGGGGCGGAGCCGACGAAGGCCACGAAGTGCAGGAAGGGGGTGGACGAGGAGGTCGCCAGGGCGGTGACGGCCGCGCCCGCGATCAGCACCACGGGCAGCAGGGCGACGGCCAGGGACCAGCCCATGCCGGGCAGCTCGTCGTCCTCGAAGACGCGCTCGCTGACCAGGCCCCTGGGTATCTCGGGGTTCATCGCGCGCACGAAGGGCAGTCGCGGCCAGGTCGGGGCGATGAGGGCGCCGGCCGGGACGGCGATGAACAGGCCGTAGAACAGGGTGAGCCCGGTGGAGGCGTGGAAGGTGGCGGCCACCGCGGTCGGGCCGGGGTGCGGCGGCAGGAAGCTGTGCATGGTGGACAGGGCGATGGACATGGACAGGCCCACCCACAGCAGGTTGGAGCGGGTGACCCGGACCAGGGTGAACGCGACCGGCACGATGATGACGAAGGCGACCTCGTAGAACATGGTCACGCCGATCAGCATCGCGGTCAGCACCATCGCGACCTGCACCCAGCGCGGACCGCAGATGTCGAGCAGCCGGGTGGCTATCCGCTGGGCGGCGCCGGAGTCCCCCATCACCCGGCCGACCATGGCCCCGAGGCCGATGGTGAGCATCGTGTCGCCGATCTGGCCGCCGATGCCGTCGCGTACGCCCCGGACGACGGCAACGCCGGAAGCTCGTCATCAACAGGATCAGGGCCAGCACGCTCATCTCCACGACCACGAGCGGCATGTGTCAGTTCTCCTTCGCGCCGCCGTTCACACTCTCGAGTCACCGCCCCCGCATGAGGACGCCGTCCATATATGAGGACCCAGGTTAGAGTGGCGGTCAGCCGCGTCGCAGCCACAGCGAGACCGCCAGCCCCAGGCCGGCCAGCGCGATGGCGATCCGCAGCGGCTTCTCGGGCAGCCGCCGCACGACGACCGGCCCCACCCGGCTGCCGGCCAGGCATCCCACGCCGAGCGCCGCCGCGGCCCGCCAGTCGACCGGGGCCAGGAAGGCGTACGCGATCGCGGCGGTGACGTTGGCCGCTCCGGTGACGACGTTCTTCACGGCGTTGGTCACACGCAGGGGCTCGTCGGCGGACAGGGACAGCACCGCGACCATCAGTACGCCCGCCGCGGCGCCGAAGTAGCCGCCGTAGAGCCCCACGAGAAGGACCGCGCAGATCAGCGGGAGGGTAAGGCGCGGCCCCCGGTCGTCGTGCGGGGCCCACCGGTCGGTCAGCCGCCGCAGCGGTTCACGTACGAGGATCAGCACCGAGCCCAGGGCGATCAGCCAGGGCACGACACGCTCGAACGTCGACGAGGGCGTGCCGAGCAGCAGGGCCGCGCCGACCGAACCGCCGGCGGCGGCGAGCACCGCCAGTCGGCCCAGGCGACGCCCCTGCCCTCTCAGCTCCTCGCGCGAACCGGCCGCGGTTCCGGCGGCGTTGGCGAACAGCGCCACGGTGTTGGTGACGTTGGCGGCCACCGGCGGCAGCCCCGCGGCCAGCAGCGCCGGATAGCTGAACAGCGAGGCCAGTCCGGCGATCGACCCCGCGAGCCCGGAGGCGACACCGGCCAGGACGAGCAGAGGCACGGACTCGCCTGCCACGCGGACCCCCTTCGTTCTGCGCACGGTTGTGTGCACGAAGGACCCATCCTGCACGGCAGGCGTCCCACACGTAAGACGGTGTCTACATAGGGAGACACCCTCCCGGGAGCCGGTCAGGCGGCCGGGCTGTCCAGGGGCCGGAGTTCGTCCGCGTACGAGACGGAGATACGGCGCATCAGCCCGTCCCCGGTGATGTCGTACTGGCCGAGCCGCCACAGCGGCGGCGAGTAGGCGTGGATGGAGACCGCGTCGTCGGTCGCGCCGGTGAGCCGGTGGATGTGCTCCGGGCCGAAGCAGAAGGACTCGCCGGTCTCGAAGGTGTGGGAGAGATGGGTGCCGCCGATGCGCAGGGCGGACTCGTCGATCGCGCCCTGGACGACGGTGACGGCACCGGCGGACAGGTCGTGGTCGTGCCAGCCGGTGTCGTTGCGCCGGGTCCAGCACAGCAGCCAGACGTCGACGTACTCGTCGCGGTACAGGGACGCGTAGTGCCGCTCCCCGTCGGAGAAGGCCACATGTTCGCGCCAGACCTCGGGACGGGCGGCGAGGTCGGCGACGAGCGCCTGGAGTTCACGCTTGTCGAGGATGCGCTCGGGCAGGGACTCGTAGGTCATGGGTGGCTCCTTTCGGGGGCTGGGATCCGACAAGGCACGGCTCAGGTACGGCCGTTGAGCAGCCGCGCCGGGTTCGCGGTGCGCAGGGCGTGCACGGCGGCGGGCGCGCCGAGGTCCGGGACGACGAGGGGTGCGTACGGGCGGTCGCTGCCGCTGACGACCACATCGATGCCGACGGCGCGGACCAGCCCGTCGGCGGCCTTGGTGCCGTAGGAGGAGGTCTCGTAGAACACGTCGAAGTCGATCTCCCCGCGACCGCCGCCACGGGCGGTGAGCCGCTCGCCGTGCAGCGGCGCGAGCCCGGCCAGGGCTGCGAAGCAGACGCGCAGGCGCGGGTGGCGGGGGCGGCCGTGGGCGCGGAAGGCGAACCAGGACGCGTGCAGTTGCTGCACGTACGGGACCAGGGCGGGCCACCACGGCGGGGCGCCCGGAGTCGCCGACGCCGGTCCCGGGTGGACGAAGAGGGGCTTGTCGTGGTGGGTGAGGACGTCGAGGAGAGGCGCGCAGCGCTCCCATCCCCCGGCGTCCACGACTGCTGTGGCGGGGAGTTGGAGGCCGACGCAGCCGCGGCGGAGCTCGCGGTCGACGGCTTCGGGGTCCGGTGCGGAGAGGCAGGGCGAGGCCCAGACGCCGAACGGTGCCGGGAGGGCGAGGGCGCCGTCGTGGAAGGCATCGAGGAGCGGGGCGGCCTCGGCGGGCGGGAGGTACTCGATGCCGAGGGGGCTGGAGAGGGAGACCAGGGCGAGGTCGAGTCCGTCGACGGCGGCGAGCCGGGTGCGGGCGGCGAGGTCGTGGTCGGCGGGGTCGACGTCGTAGGGCGGCTCACCGTTCAGGTGCAGGGTCCAGCCGTCCAGGTACGGCGGTGACGTGCGGGAGCGCAGCAGCTCGGTGAAGGCGGGCGGCCAGATGTGCTGGTGGACGTCGGTGAGCACGCGGGCGTTCCTCTAGCGGGGTTAAGCGGTTCACTTATGCGGTTAACTTAAGCGCTTAACAAGGCAGGGTGTCAAGACCGACCCTCACGGGACACGACGGGATACGGGGGTGTCGGCGGGCCGTGCACCCCCGGCGCGGCGCCGTCCCGGTAGGCTTCCCGGCATGGCCAGGCCCAACAAGCGCACCACCCTTCGGGAGGTGGCCGAGGCCACGGGCCTCTCCACCGCCGCCGTGTCGTACGCCCTGCGCGGCAAACACGTCTCGAAGGAGACCGAGAAGCGGGTGCGCAAGGCCGCGGCCGAACTCGGCTACGAGGCCGATCCGATCGCCCGCGCCCTCGCCAGCGGCCGCACCAGCATGGTCGGTGTCCTCGCCGGCGACCTCCAGGACCTGTGGCAGCAGCAGCTGATGGCCGCCATCGGCCGGGAGCTGCTGGCCGGTGACCGCTACGCGCTGATCCTGGACGCGGGCGGCGACCCCGACCGCGAGCTGGTCCTCGCCAAGCAGCTGCGCGACCAGCGGGTGGACGCGCTGCTGGTGTCCCCGGTGAACCCGGCGGCGAAGGGCTGGGCGGCGATCGCCGAGGCGCTGCCGGTGGTGGCCGTCGGCGACTCGCTGAGCCGGGCCCGCACGGCGGGGCAGGTCATCTTCGACAACCGGGCCGGAATCGACGCCGTACTGGAGTATCTGCACGCGCTCGGCCACCGCCGGGTGACCGTGCTGACGCCGACGCGGCCGAGCACGCCGGACCGGCCGGCCGACGTGTACGTCCGCGAGGCGGCCGACCGGCTCGGGCTGCTGGCCGAACTGGTGCCGTGTCCGCAGGAGTTGGGCGAGGCGACGGCGGTGGCGCGGCGGGTACTGGACAGTTCGCGTCCGGCGACGGCCGTGTTCTGCTTCTCGGACTCCCTCGCCTACGGGGTGTACGCGGCCGCGGCGGAGTCCTCGTTGAGGGTGGGCCGGGACGTGTCGGTGGTCGGCTTCGACGACCATCCGGTGTCTCGGGTGCTCACGCCGCCGCTGACCACGGTGGACTGGGGGCTGACGGAGATCGCGGCGGAGGCGGCGCGATTGACGGTCGCGGCGATCGAGGGGAAACGGGTGCGGAAGAAGAGGGTGTTGTGTGCGCCGCGGATGAGTGAGCGGGGGTCGGCGGTGCGGGTGTGAGGGGCGCCCGGGCCGCTTACGGTTCCTTCTCGTCCAGCACGTCGACCGCCCATGCCGTCGCCACCGGCAGGAACCTGTGCTCGGCCGCGTACGCCGCCATCCGCGCGTTGCGGGCCTCGGCCTCCGGGCCGTCCGGCAGGTGGAACTCCTCGCCGGCCTGGGCGGAGCGGGCCTGCATGCCGGTGGCGGCGTCGAGCCGTCGGCGTACATAGCGTTCCAGCGCCTCGGGTACGGCGTCCGGGGTCACGTCGGTGAGGCAGTCGCCGAGCACCGCCGCGTCCATGATCGCCTGGGCGGCGCCCTGGGCCTGGAACGGGACCATCGCGTGGGCGCTGTCGCCGAGCAGGGTGACCCGGCCGGTGTTCCAGCGGGCGAGCGGGGCGCGGGTGTGGATGCCGTAGCTGAAGACCTGGCCGGCGCGTTCCAGGACGGTCAGCACGGGGGTGGCCCAGCCCTCGAACTCGCGCAACTGCTCCCCCGGTTCGGCCCGCGCCGTCCATGACTCCTGCATCGGGGCCTCGGTGCTGAACACCGCGACGACGTTGAGCAGTTCGCCCCGGCGCACCCAGTAGTGGACGAAGTGCCGGCCCGGTCCGAGCCAGATGCCGGTATCGGGGAGGTCCAGGTCGGCGACCTCTTCGGCCGGGAGCAGTGCCCGGTACGCGGCCGTCCTCGAGAAGATCACCGCGTCCGTGCCGAAGAGCCACTGGCGGGCGGCGGAACGTATCCCGTCCGCGGCCACCACCAGGTCCGCGCCCAGTCGCTCGCCGTTAGCCGTCGTCACCCAGGCGGACTCGTCGTCCTGCCCGATGCCCACGACCTGCGCGCCCAGCCGCACGACCGCGGACGGCACGCCGGCGGCCAACGCCCCTTGCAGATCGGCACGGTGGACCTGGAGGTACGGCGCCCCGAAGGCGTCCTCGGCCTCACGCCCGAGCGCGTAGTTGCAGATCTCGGTCCCGTCGGACCACGTGCGGAAGCTGATGCCGGTGGGCCGGGTGGACTGTGCGGCCACCGCGTCGAGCCGGTCGAGGCGGCGCAGTTCGCGCGTGGCGTTGGGCGCGAGCTGGATCCCGGCGCCGGTCTCGGTGAACCTCGGGCTCTGCTCGACCAGCGTGACCTCGTGCCCGCCCCGGCGCAGACTCAGCGTCGCGGCCAGTCCCCCGATACCCGCCCCCACGACGATCGCCCGCATGAACGGCCCCCATTCGTCCACGCGCGAGGTTAGCGAAGGCAAGTCCGGGACTCCACAGGGTGTTTGGGCCACAATGCCCGTAGGCGTCGA
Source organism: Streptomyces sp. NPDC047081 (assembly GCF_040643775.1). Taxonomy (NCBI): domain Bacteria; kingdom Bacillati; phylum Actinomycetota; class Actinomycetes; order Kitasatosporales; family Streptomycetaceae; genus Streptomyces; species Streptomyces sp. NPDC047081. The sequence continues at coordinate 231,680 of NZ_JBEYUY010000004.1, forward strand.
GTGGCCGCTACCGCTGTTTCCCGAATGCCGTGTCGCCGCCCGGCGCCTCATGCGGCAGCCGCTCCAACGTCGCCGCGATCCCCGCCCGGTCGACGACATCGATCAGTGCCTGGCCGATCACGGGGACGGGCTCGCGGGCCGGGAGGACCAGGCCGATGCGTTCCGAGCGGACCGGGCGGACCAGTGGGACGGCGTGCATGCCCGCGGGGACACCGAAGACGTGCAGCCAGGCGTACGGTACGACGCTCGCCCATTGCCCGGCCCTGACCTGCGCGAACAGTGAGGCGATCGAGTCGGTCTCCACACGCGGGGTCACCGAGACGCCCACGGCCTCGAACACCGCGTCGAGCACCTGGCGGCCCTGCATCATCGGGTGCAGCAGGCACAGGGGGTACTGGGCCGCGTCCTCCCAGGAGATCTCGGCGGGGTCCGCGTCGGGGGCGGTGCGCTGGGTCAGCAGGACGTACCGCTCCTGGTACAGCGGCACGAACCTGAAGTCGTGCGCCGCGACGGAGCTGTGGTAGGTGACGGCGGCGTCGAGTTCGTACGTCCGGAGCCTGCCCACGATGTCCTCGGCCTGCAGGTCGGCGAAGACCTGGACCGTGGCGAGTGGGTTTGCGGCACAGAAGGGCTGGGTGAGGAGGGCGACCGCGGTGGAGGCGGTCGGGACGGTGCCGATGCGCAGGCGGCCGGTCAGGCCTGCCCGCAGTGCCTGGATCTCGCTCTCCATCGCGTCCCGGTCGGCGAGGATGCGCTGCGCCCAGACGACGACCCGCTCGCCCTCCGGGGTGAGCCCGTCGAACCTGCGGCCCCGCTGGACCAGTGGGATGCCGAGCTCCTCCTCCAGCTTGCGGATGCCCTCGGACAGGGCCGGCTGGGAGACGTAGCAGGCCTGCGCCGCCTTAGCGAAGTGGCGGGCGCGGGCGAGGGCGACGAGGTACTCGAGTTGGCGCAGCAGCACGCTCCCATGATCCCCCGGATCCGCCCGCCCGGCACCGACGGCCCACCCCGGCTGTCCGGCACTGATCGGTGCTGCTTCTCAAACGATCGGAAACTCCGCTTTGACCTGCCCCGACGCACTGCCGAAGAGTGGGCCTGTTACGAGCGGACGGAGAGGGCGGGGCACTCGATGCGGGACCTGGAAGAGCCGGACGAGGCCGAGCTGTCCGTGACGGCGCCCAAGACATGGGCCACCGGCGCCCCCGCGGTCGTGCACGCGCTCCAGTACGCCCTCGGGCAGACCTCGCCGAAGCGCACGGCCCTGACGCTGCTCAACATCAACCAGACCAAGGGCTTCGACTGCCCCGGCTGTGCCTGGCCCGAGCCCGCGCCGGGCAAGCGGCACCGCAACGAGTACTGCGAGAACGGCGCCAAGCACATCGCCGACGAGGCCACGTCCCGGCGGGTGACCGCGGACTTCTTCCGCCGTCACTCGGTCGACGAGCTGAACCGGAAGTCGGACTACTGGCTCAACCAGCAGGGCCGGCTGACCGAGCCGATGGTGCTGCGCGAGGGCGCCGAGCACTACGAGCCGATCGGCTGGGACGAGGCCCTGGACCTGCTGGCCGAGGAGCTGCGCGCCCTCGACCACCCGGACGAGGCGCTGTTCTACACTTCCGGGCGGCTGGCGAACGAACCCGCCTTCCTGCTCCAGCTGTTCGCGCGGGCCTTCGGTACCAACAACCTGCCGGACTGCTCCAACATGTGCCACGAGTCCAGCGGTTCGGCCCTGAACGAGACCTTGGGCATCGGCAAGGGCAGCGTCAGCCTCGACGACCTCTACGACTCCGACCTGGTCTTCGTCGTGGGCCAGAACCCCGGCACCAACCACCCGCGCATGCTCTCCGCGCTGGAGGAGACCAAGCGCCGCGGCGGCCATGTCGTCGCCGTCAACCCGCTCCCCGAGGCGGGGCTGCTGCGCTTCAAGCATCCGCAGAAGGCCCGCGGGATCGTCGGCCGCGGCACCGAGATCGCCGACCAGTTCCTGCAGATCCGCCCCGGCGGCGACCTCGCCCTGTTCCAGGCGCTGAACCTGCTGCTCCTGGAGGCGGAGGACAAGGAGCCGGGCACGGTCCTGGACCGGGAGTTCATCGAGGCTCACACCACGGGGTACGAGGCCTTCGCCGAGCACATCCGCAAGACGTCCTGGGACGAGGTCCTGGAGGCCACCGGGCTCACCCGGGACGAGATCGAGCAGGTGCACGCGCGCGTGCTGGCCAGCCGCAGCGTCATCGTGTGCTGGGCGATGGGCCTGACCCAGCACAAGCACGGCGTGCCGACGATCAGGGAGGTCGTCAACTTCCTTCTGCTGCGCGGGAACATCGGCCGTCCGGGCGCGGGCGTCTGCCCGGTGCGGGGACACAGCAACGTGCAGGGCGACCGCACGATGGGCATCTTCGAGCGTATGCCGCAGTCCTTCCTGGACCGGCTCGGCGCCGAGTTCGGCTTCACCCCGCCCTCGGCCCACGGCCTGGACTCGGTCGACTCGATCCGCGCCATGCGCGACGGACGCGCCAAGGTCTTCGTCGGCGTCGCGGGCAACTTCGTACGGGCCACTCCGGACAGCGACGTCACCGAGCGGGCCCTGCGCAACTGCCGTCTGACAGTGCACATTTCGACCAAGCTGAACCGCTCGCACGCGGTGTGCGGCCGCAGGGCACTGATCCTGCCGACGCTCGGCCGCAGCGACCGTGACGTGCAGGCGGGCGGCGAGCAGTTCATGACGGTCGAGGACTCGATGAGCGAGGTCCACGCCACCCGCGGCCGCCTCGCCCCGGCCTCCGAGCACCTGCTGAGCGAGGTGTCCATCATCAGCCGCCTGGCTCGCAAGGTGCTGGGCCCCCAACCCGCCATCCCCTGGGCGGAGTTCGAGGCCGACTACGACCGCGTCCGCGACCGGATCGCCCAAGTCGTCGACGGCTTCAACGACTTCAACGAGCGGGTCCGCAAGCCCGGCGGCTTCCGCCTCCCCAACCCGGTCAACAGCAAGGTGTTCCGCACGGCGTCCGGCAAGGCGGTCTTCACCGCCAACGACTTCACGATGCTCCAGGCGCCCAAGGGCCACCTGATCCTGCAGACCCTGCGCTCGCACGACCAGTGGAACACCATCCCGTACGCGATGGACGACCGCTACCGGGGCATCAAGGGAGGCCGCCGCGTCGTCCTCGTCAACCGCGCCGACCTGGACGAACTCGGCCTGGAGGACGGCGAGTTGGTCGACCTCATCAGCATCTGGACCGACGGCACCGAGCGCCGCGCCGACGACTTCCGCCTCGTCTCCTACCCGACGCCCCGGGGTTCGGCCGCCGCCTACTACCCGGAGACCAACGTCCTGGTCCCGCTCGACAGCGTCGCCGACATCAGCAACACACCGACGTCGAAGAGCGTGGTCGTACGCCTGGAGCGGGCGGCCGACCGAACCCCGGCGTGAGTCACCCCTTGAGGACGTCGCGGGCCTTCTCCGCGGCGTCCTCGTTCCAGCGCCGCTCCTTCTCCAGCTTGGTGCGGTTCGCGGCGATGAGCTGGTTCTGGACGCGTACGTCGATGGCGTGCACGGTGCGGACGTAACCGGTCTGCCGCTTGCAGCGGGCGTCGGCGGTGGCGGTCTTCTTCTCCAGCGCGGACGGCTTCGTCGGGTCGTACGGCGCTCCGGTCAACGAGTCCTCCAGCTCCTGGTGTCGGCGGTCCTCGCCGAGCTCCGCGTCGCCAGGGGTGTCGTACCGGTAACCCGCTTTCCGCATGCAGACCGACCACTCCTTGTCCGCCTGTTTCCAGACGGGGTCCCGCTTGCCCTGCTTTAGGCTCCGGGACTTCAGGTCCAGGATCGGGTCCTTGCGGTCCTGCGGGTCCTCGCCGTAGATCGCGCGGGCCGCCTCGCCGAGGCAGCCGCGTTTCGGAATGGCGTGGCCGTGCACGGTCCTCGGGTCGTCGTCGCGGACGAACTGGCCGGTGAGCGCAAGGTATTCGGAGAGGGTCCACTTCTTCTCGGGGTAGCGGCGCTCGTAGGCGGCCTGCGCCGCGTGATAGCCGTACCGCGCGGCCTCCCCGGGGTCATCGATGCCGTAGCGGTAGTCGTCGTCGGAGTACAGCACCGACGTCACCACCCCTGTGTCGGCGGGCCGTTCGGGCCAGGCCGGCGCCGGGTCGACGTCGAGGTCCTTCAGGCTGTCGAACCCGAGGCGGATCATGCACTTCTTGGCGAGCGTCCAGCGGGCCTCGCCCGCGATACGGCCGTCCGCCTCGGACATGTCGTAGGCGGCCAGCGGCTGGAACTTCGGGTCGTCCGAGGAGAGGGGGCTCGGGTCGGCGGTGGGCGGGTCGTCCTGCTGTCCGCAGCCCGCGAGGACGAGGACACCGGTGGCGACCAGTAAGGCGGTTCTTCGCATCGGCCGGCCCGCCTCAGAAGATGCCCTGGCCGGGGACCAGGATGCGTCGGGGGTCGTACGTCCGTTTCGCCGCCTCCAGCCGCGGCCACTCGGCACCGAAGTAGGTGCGCCAGTCGGCGCGGGTGAAGGGGATGCTGCCGACCGGATACTGGGTGCCGCCCACTGCCGCTGCCGCCTCGTAGGCCTCGCGGTTGGCGGCCAGGAGACGGTCGACCGTGGCGGTGTCCTCGGGCGGGGTGGCGCGCAGGATCGCGAAGAGGTACGGGACGGGGTCGTCGGGGGCGCGGAAGAGCGGTGCGGTGAGGCGCTCGCGCAGGATCGGGTAGACGAGGACGACGCCGGGGCCCAGGTCGGCCGGGGTGAGGTCGGCCAGCATGCGGGCCGTGAGGGCGGCGGCGGAGTCGCCGGGGAGCAGCAGGTTGAGCCAGGGATGGGCGTACGTCCAGAAGCCGGCCTCCTTCAACTCGGCGACCGTGGGCGCCAGTCGGTCCAGGAAGTCGTAGTAGGCGAGGTCGGTCTTCTCGACGCCCGACGGATCGTGGCGCAGGCCGCGCAGCAGGACCGTGTCGTCCGGGGCGGGGCCAACCGGTGGACCGTAGGCCACCGCCTCCAGGGTGAAGACGCGGAACGCTCCGCCGGTGTCCGCCGAGACCACGCCCTCGACGTAGTCGAAGCGGCCCTCCTCGACGAGAGTGCGCTGGTCGGCGAGGAAGGTCTCCAGGTCGTCGTAGGGCAGGAGGTAGTGGCGTACGGTCTCCGGCGCGCGCACCAGGCGGACCGTGGCGCCGACGACGACCGCGCACTGGCCGAGGCCGGCCAGGACGGCGTGGAAGAGGTCGGGGTGCCGGGTCGGAGAGCAGCGGACGAGCTCGCCGGTTCCGGTGACGACCTGGAGTTCGGTGATGTTGTCGACCTGGGCGCCGTGCCGGTGGGTCTGGCCGCCGAGGCCGCCGACGGACAGGGTTCCGCCGACGGAGAGTTCGAGGTAGTCGGTGAAGACGGGCGGGGTGCGGCCGTGGGCGAGCGCGGCCTTGGCGACCTCGCTCCAGCGGGCGCCCGCGCCGACGGTGATGGTGGTGGCATCCGGGGACACGGGGCCGATGTCGGCGAGGGTGGCCGTCTCGATGACGAGGCCGCCCTGGACCTGTGCCTGGCCGGAGGTGGCGTGTCCCTGGCCGCGCGGCGCGACCCGCACCCGGTGCTCGTTGCAGAACCGCACCATGACGACGACGTCCCGCACCGATCCGGGGCGCAGCACGGCGACGGGGCGCCGGTGCACGATGTGGCCGTAGTCCTCGGCGGCGGCCGTGAGCGACGGGTCGTCCATGACGAGCGTGCCGTCCAGCGGGGGAACGCGCGCGAGATCCGGGCCGGTCCCGGTGCCGGACGCGGCCCAGCCGCGGGCAGCAGGGTCAAAGGCGGTCACGGCCGCTCCGGTGACGGTCAGTCCGCGCAGGACGGTACGTCGTGACGGGGTGCGGGGCATGCGAGCGTCCACCTCACAAGTGCCTGGAATGACCAAGTTCAGGCAACTGTAAGGGAGTTGCACTCCGAGGAGCCGCTCCTTCCCACCCTCAACGTATAGCCCACCGGGGGGCTTGCCACAAGGCCCGGGTGGTGCCGCAGAATCACCCGCCGAGGCCGTCACCTGGGGAAACGGGAGTTACTTGATGCGTGTGCTGCTGTCGACGTACGGATCGCGCGGGGACGTCGAGCCGATGGTGGGACTCGCCGTGCGGCTGCGGGAGCTCGGCGCGGAGGTACGGGTGTGCGCGCCGCCGGACGAGGATTTCGCGCGGCTGCTCGGCGGGGTCGGTGTGCCGCTGGTGCCGGTCGGTCCGTCGGCCCGCGCGCTGACCAAGGCCGCGCTGCCGGCGGCTTCGCTGCCGCAGCGCGCGGCCCAGCTGATCGCCGGTCACCTGGAAGTGGTCACGGAGGCGGCCGAGGGATGCGACGTGCTGGTGGCGGCGGCCGGTCTGCTGCCGGCCGCGGCCGGTGCGCTGTCGGTGGCCGAGAAGCTTGGCATCCCGGCCGTGTCGGTCGCCTTCCAGCAGGTCACCCTGCCGTCGCCGCGGCGCCGGCCGCTGGAGTACCCGGGCCGGCCGCTGCCCGCCGAGGAGACCGACAACGAGGTGCTGTGGGACCTGGACGCGCGGAACATCGACGCGCTGTTCGGTGAGGCCCTCAACGCCAACCGTGCGTCGGTCGGACTGCCTCCGGTGGAGAGCGTCCGCGACTACGTGATCGGCGGCCGGCCGTGGCTGGCGACCGATCCGGTGCTGGACCCGTGGCTGGGGACGCCGGGCCTGGACGTCGTACAGACCGGGGCGTGGATCCGGCCGGACGAACGCCCCCTGCCGGACGACCTGTCGGCCTTCCTGGAGGCCGGTGAGCCGCCCGTGTACGTGGGCTTCGGCAGCATGCCGCTGCACGAGTCGCGGGACGCGGGCCGAGTGGCCGTCGAGGCGGCCCGCGCGCACGGGCGCCGGGTGCTGGTCGCCCGTGGCTGGGCCGACCTGGGCCTGATCGACGAGCAGGACGACTGTTTCGCCGTCGGCGAGGCCAACCACCAGGCCCTGTTCCGCCGGGTGGCCGCCGTCGTGCACCACGGCGGCGCGGGCACCACGACGACGGCGGCCCGGGCCGGCGCGCCGCAGGTGGTGGTGCCGCAGCTGGCGGACCAGCCGTACTGGGCGGGCCGGGTCGCCGACCTGGGCATCGGCGCGGCCCACGACGGGCCGACGCCCACCTTCGACTCCCTGTCGGCGGCACTGGACAAGGCGCTGGCGCCCGAGACCGGCGTCCGGGCGAAGGCCGTGGCCGACACCGTCCGCGGCGACGGGGCGTCGGTGGCGGCGAAGCTGCTGCTCGACCGGGCGTAGCGCCCCCCCTGTCACACGCGCGCGTCCGCCGGTGTCTTCATGCCGGACGGCCGGACAGGCCGACGTACGACTACTGCGTGTGTAAGGAGATCGCCATGACCCTGCGCGTTCCCAAGGCCGAGCTCGACGCCGAGCTCCGTGACAACCTGGTCCGGCAGCTCGGCGCGGTGCCCGAGCCCGTCGAAGTGCTGTGGAACCATCCCGAACTCGCCCTCGCCAACCAGGAGTTCTCGGCGAAGGTGGGGCAGTGGGACAAGGCCGACGCGGGGCTGAAGACGTTCGCGCACATGGCCGTCGCCGCCCGGGTCGGGTGCAGCTGGTGCCTGGACGTCAACTACTTCCTCGCGCTGAACCAGAACCTCGACCTGGCGAAGGCGAGTCAGGTGCCGCGGTGGCGGGAGTCGGAGGTGTTCACGCCGTTGGAGCGGGACGTCCTGGAGTACGCGGAGGCGATGACGGACACGCCGACGACCGTCACCGACGAGCTGTCGCGGCGGCTGCTCGACGCGCTCGGCCCGGCCGCGATGGTCGAGCTGACCGTGTACATCGGCTTCGCCAACTTCGCGGCCAGGTGCAACACCGCGCAGGGCATCACCTCGCAGGGCTACTCCGACGCCTGCGAGATCCCCCTCGCGACGCGCCCCGAGCCGTCCGGCGCGGCGTCACCGGCATGAGCGAGGACCCTTTCGTCGCCCACCGCGGCCTGCTGTTCACGGTCGCCTACGAGATGCTCGGCTCGGCGGCCGACGCGGAGGACGTGCTCCAGGAGTCCTGGCTGCGGTGGGCCGGCGTCGACCGTACCCAGGTGCGCGACCCGCGGGGCTACCTCGTCCGCACCGTCACCCGGCAGGCCCTCAACCGGCTGCGCACGATGGCCCGCCGCCGCGAGGAGTACGTCGGCGAGTGGCTGCCGGAACCCCTGCTGACCAGCCCCGACGTCGCCGAGGACGTCGAGCTCGCGGAGAGCGTCTCGTTCGCGATGCTGACCGTGCTGGAGACGCTCGGGCCGACCGAGCGCGCGGTGTTCGTACTCCGCGAGGTCTTCGAGGTGCCGTACGAGGAGATCGCCGAGGCGGTCGGGAAGTCGGCGGCGGCGGTGCGGCAGATCGCGCGGCGGGCCCGCGAGCACGTGGCGGCCCGGCGGCCCCGCGTGGCGGTGAGCCGGGCGGAGCAGCAGGCCGTGGTGGAACGGTTCCTGGCCGCGCTGCGCACCGGACGGCTGCAGGAGCTGCTGGACGTGCTGGCACCGGACGTGGTCCTGATCGCCGACGGCGGCGGACTCGCGGGCGCCGCGCCGGCCCCGGTCCACGGGGCGGACGTGGTGGCGGCGCTGCTCGCCCGCCCGGACCGGCTGGTGTCGCCCGTGTGGCTCAACGGGGAGCTTGCGGGCCGGATCGAGCTGAACGGGCAGGTGGCCGCGGTGAGCCTCGTGGTGGCGGACGGGAAGGTCACCCGGATCCATGCGGTGGCGAACCCCGAGAAGCTGACGCGGCTCGACGAACCGGTCCAACTCGCCCGGTAGGTATGGCCGTTCGGGTATCAGGCCACCGTCACGGTGACCGGCGTACCCGCCTCGACCGTGCGGCTGACCGTGCACAGGCGGTCGTGGGAGGTCTTGACCGCCCGGGGCAGGATCGCGCGGGAGCGGTCTCCTTCGGGGCCGTCGGGGAAGGAGACGGTGAAGGTGACGGCGAGGCCGGTCATGCGGTTGCCGGCCTCGTCGGCGACCTTGTTGCCGGTCACCGTCACGGTGAACTCCGTGGGCTCCACGTGCCGGGCGGTGGCGACGTCCACGTCGGCCGCGGAGCAGCCGCCGAGCGCGGCGAGCAGCAGCTCGACCGGTGTGAAGTCGCTCCCGTCGCCGGTGCCGAATTCGATCGTGCCGCCGCGGGCGTTCTTCGCGGTGAAGTGGCCGGTGGCGGTCCGCCGGACGGTGACCGAGCGCAGCGTGTCGTCTGTCATGCCCCGACAGTAGTGTCGGGTGCCGCCGCACGCCTCCCGGGCGGCAAGGAGGCCGAGGTCACAGCCGCGGAGAGGGCAAGGTCACAACCCCTCCCCCTGCTGCTCCTTTGCGTCTCTGACCTAACATCCGAGCATGACGGTCCTGCCTGACGACGGGCTCGAGTTGGCCGGCGAGTTCCCTGACGTGTCCCACGAGCAGTGGCAGCGCCTCGTGGCGGGTGTCCTGCGCAAGTCGGGCAAGGACGTCGAGGGGGCCGCGGCCGAGGAAGCCCTGTCCACCGCGTTGGAGGACGGGTTGCGCACCCGTCCCCTGTACACCGCGCGCGATGCCGCGCCCGAGCCGGGCTTCCCGGGGTTCGCGCCCTTCGTGCGCGGCAGCCGCCCCGCGGGGAACACCACCGGCGGCTGGGACGTACGGCAGCGGCACGCGACCGCGGAGGGCGGCTCGGTCCTCGCCGACCTGGAGAACGGCGTCACCTCGCTGTGGCTGGTCGTCGGCGAGGGCGGCATCCCCGTCTCCTCGCTCGCCCGCGCCCTCGACGGCGTCTACCTCGACCTCGCGCCCGTCGCGCTCGACGCGGGCGCCGACTTCGAGCCCGCCGCCGAGGAGTTGCTGCGGCTGTACGAGGAGCGCGGCGTCGCCAAGGAGGCGGCCCGCGGCAGCCTCGGCGCCGACCCGCTCGGGCACGAGGCCCGCACCGGACAGTCGTACGCCTTCGCACCCGTGCTCGGGCTCGCCCGGCGGTGCGCCGAGGAGTACCCGGGGCTGCGCGCGCTGACGGTGGACGCGCTGCCGTACCACGAGGCCGGCGGTTCGGCCGCGCAGGAGCTGGGAGCCTCGCTCGCGACCGGTGTGGCGTATCTGCGGGAGCTCACCGAGGGTGGGCTGAGTGTCGAACAGGCCTGTGGCCTGCTGGACTTCCGGTACGCGGCCACCGCCGACCAGTTCCTGACCATCGCCAAGCTGCGGGCCGCACGCCGCCTGTGGGCGCGGGTCGCCGAGGCCTCGGGGGCCCCGGACGCGGGGGCGCAGGTGCAGCACGCGGTCACCTCGCCGGTGATGATGTCGCGCCGCGACCCGTGGGTGAACATGCTCCGCACGACGATCGCCACGCTGGCGGCCGGAGCGGGCGGCGCCGACGCGGTCACCGTGCTGCCCTTCGACGACGCCCTGGGCCTGCCGGACGCGTTCGCCCGGCGCATCGCCCGCAACACCTCGACGATCCTCATCGAGGAGTCGCACCTGGCCCGGGTGATCGACCCGGCGGGAGGCTCCTGGTACGTGGAGCGGCTCACCGACGAACTCGCCCACGCGGCTTGGGAGTTCTTCCGGCGGATCGAGCGACTGGGCGGCCAGGCGGCCGCGTTGCGCTCGGGCGAGCTCGGCCGGATCCTGGCCGACACCTGGGCGGAGCGCTCCAAGAAGCTCGCCAAGCGGCGCGAACCCATCACCGGCGTCAGCGAGTTCCCGTTCCTCGCGGAGAAGCCCGTGGTCCGCGAGAGCGCGCCCGAGCCGCGCTCCGGCGGTCTGCCGCGGGTGCGCCGCGACGAGGCGTTCGAGGAGCTGCGCGCCCGCTCCGACGCCCATCTGGCCGCGACCGGCTCCCGGCCGCGCGTCTTCCTGGCCGCGCTCGGCCCGGCCGCCGCGCACACCGCCCGGCTGACCTTCGCCTCGAACCTCTTCCAGGCGGGCGGCATCGAGCCCGTCACCGAGGGCACCTTCGAGGAGAGCGGCGCCACCGAGGCTGTGCTGTGCTCCAGCGACGCCCTGTACGAGGAGCAGGCCGAGTCGGTGGCCGCACAGCTCAAGGCCGCCGGCGCCGCGCACGTGCACCTCGCCGGGCGCCCCGCCGAGCATGCCGGTGTCGACTCGTACGTCTTCGCGGGCTGCGACGCCGTGGCCGTCCTGTCCGCCGCCCTCGACCGCATGGGAGTGTCCTGATGACCGCCCCTTCCGGCCCCTCCATCCCCGACTTCTCCGGGATCGAGCTGGGGACCCCGGCCGCGGCCGGAAACGCCGACGAGTGGCGTACGGCCGTCAAGCGGGCCGCCGGCGGGGACGACCTGCTCTGGGAGACCCCGGAGGGCATCCCGGTCAAGCCGCTGTACACCGGGCAGGACCTGGAGGGCCTCGACTTCCTGGACACCCGCCCGGGCGCGGCGCCGTACCTGCGCGGCCCGTACCCGACGATGTACGTCAACCAGCCGTGGACGATCCGGCAGTACGCCGGCTTCTCGACCGCCGAGGAGTCCAACGCGTTCTACCGCCGCAACCTCGCGGCCGGCCAGAAGGGCCTGTCGGTCGCCTTCGACCTGCCCACGCACCGCGGTTACGACAGCGACCATCCGCGCGTGACCGGTGACGTCGGCATGGCGGGCGTGGCCATCGACTCGATCTACGACATGCGGCAGCTGTTCGACGGCATCCCCCTCGACAAGATGACCGTGTCGATGACGATGAACGGCGCCGTGCTGCCGGTGCTCGCGCTCTACATCGTCGCCGCCGAGGAACAGGGCGTACCGCCCGAGAAGCTGGCCGGGACCATCCAGAACGACATCCTCAAGGAGTTCATGGTCCGCAACACGTACATCTATCCGCCGAAGCCGTCGATGCGGATCATCTCCGACATCTTCGCCTTCACCTCGCAGCGGATGCCCCGCTACAACTCCATCTCGATCTCCGGCTACCACATCCAAGAGGCGGGCGCGACGGCCGACTTGGAGCTGGCGTACACCCTCGCCGACGGCGTGGAGTACATCCGGGCCGGACGTGAAGCGGGCCTGGACGTCGACGCGTTCGCGCCCCGGCTCTCCTTCTTCTGGGCGATCGGCATGAACTTCTTCATGGAGATCGCCAAGCTCCGGGCGGCGCGGCTGCTGTGGGCGAAGCTGGTCAAGCAGTTCGACCCGCAGAACACCAAGTCCCTTTCCCTGCGCACCCATTCGCAGACCTCGGGCTGGTCGCTGACCGCGCAGGACGTCTTCAACAACGTCACGCGGACGTGTGTCGAGGCGATGGCGGCGACCCAGGGCCACACCCAGTCGCTGCACACCAACGCCCTCGACGAGGCGCTCGCGCTGCCCACCGACTTCTCCGCGCGCATCGCCCGCAACACCCAGCTCCTCCTCCAGCAGGAGTCCGGCACCACCCGGGTCATCGACCCGTGGGGCGGCAGCGCGTATGTGGAGAAGCTGACGTACGACCTCGCCCGCAAGGCCTGGCAGCACATCCAGGAGGTGGAGGCGGCGGGCGGCATGGCCAAGGCGATCGACGCCGGCATCCCCAAGCTGCGCATCGAGGAGGCCGCCGCCCGCACCCAGGCCCGTATCGACTCCGGGCGACAGCCGGTGATCGGCGTGAACAAGTACCGCGTGGAGAACGACGAGGCGATCGACGTCCTCAAGGTCGACAACTCCTCCGTGCGCGCCCAGCAGATCGAGAAGCTGCGGCGGCTGCGCGCGGAGCGGGACGAGACCGCCTGCCGGGACGCGCTCGACGCGCTGACCCGGGCGGCCGGCGGCGAGGGCAACCTGCTGGAGCTGGCGGTCGACGCGGCCCGCGCCAAGGCCACCGTCGGTGAGATCTCCGACGCCCTGGAGAAGGTGTACGGACGGCACGCGAGCCAGATCCGTACGATCTCCGGCGTGTACCGCAACGAAGCAGGCGAGTCCCCGACCGTGGACCGCACCCGTGCCCTGGTGGACGCCTTCGACGAGGCCGAGGGCCGGCGGCCGCGCATCCTGGTCGCCAAGATGGGCCAGGACGGCCACGACCGCGGCCAGAAGGTGATCGCGACCGCCTTCGCCGACCTCGGTTTCGACGTGGACGTCGGCCCGCTGTTCCAGACCCCCGCCGAGGTGGCCCGGCAGGCGGTCGAGGCGGACGTGCACATCGTCGGGGTGTCGTCGCTGGCCGCCGGGCACCTCACCCTCGTACCGGCGCTCAAGGAGGCGCTGGCCGATGAGGACCGCGCGGACATCATGATCGTGGTCGGCGGGGTCATCCCGCCGCAGGACGTGCCCACGCTCCTGGAGATGGGCGCCGCGGCCGTGTTCCCGCCCGGGACGGTGATCCCGGACGCGGCGTACGACCTGGTCCAGCGGCTGGCGGCCGACCTCGGGCACGACCTGTGATCGATGTCGACGCGTATGTGAAGGGCGTACTCGACGGGAAGCGGTCGGTGATCGCCCGCGCGATCACCCTCGTCGAGTCCACCCGCCCTCAACACCGCGCGCTGGCACAGGAGTTGCTCACCGAGCTGCTGCCGCACAGCGGGCGGGCCCGGCGGATCGGCGTCAGCGGGGTGCCGGGCGTGGGCAAGTCGACGTTCATCGACGCGTTCGGCACCATGCTGACCTCGCTGGGGCACCGGGTGGCGGTGCTCGCCGTGGACCCGTCGTCCAGCCGGACCGGCGGGTCGATCCTCGGCGACAAGACCCGCATGGAGCGCCTGGCGGTGGACCCGGCGGCCTTCGTCCGCCCCTCCCCCACCTCCGGCACGCTCGGCGGGGTCGCCAAGGCGACCCGTGAGTCGATGGTGGTGATGGAAGCGGCCGGCTACGACGTGGTCCTGGTCGAGACGGTCGGCGTCGGCCAGTCCGAGACCACGGTCGCCAACATGGTCGACTCCTTCCTGCTGCTCACCCTCGCCCGCACCGGCGACCAGCTCCAGGGCATCAAGAAGGGTGTCCTGGAGCTGGCCGACGTGATCGCCGTCAACAAGGCGGACGGTCCGCACCAGCGGGACGCCCAGGCGGCCGCGCGCGAACTGGCGGGCGCCCTGCGGCTGATGCACGGCAAGGACCCGGTCTGGACCCCGCCGGTGCTCAGCTGCAGCGGCCGAGAGTCGGCCGGCCTGGACACCGTCTGGGAGCGCCTCGAACAGCATCGCGCGCTCCTCGACTCCACCGGCCGCCTCACCGCGAAGCGCCGCGACCAGCAGGTCGACTGGACCTGGGCGATGGTCCGCGACGAGCTGCTGGGCCGGCTGCACGCGGATCCGGCCGTACGGGCCCTGGCGCCGGGCCTGGAGCAGGAGGTCAGGGAGGGCCGGCTGACGGCCACGCTGGCGGCCGAGCGGATCCTGGGCGCCCTCGGGAGCTCCTCGGCGGACTGAGGCCGGCTACTCCTCGTCCGCGGTGGTCACCGGGCGGGTCCGGCCGGGCTCCGGCGGCTCGCCCTGCTGCGCCCGGATGTGCAGCACGTCGCCGATGAACAGGTCGTACACCAGCACCCCGATCACCCCGCCGACCAGCGGCCCGACGATCGGAATCCAGAAGTAGTTGCTGAAGGCACCCGCCAGGGTGCCCGGCATCGCAAGGTCCTGCCACCCCGCCGCCCAGGTGAACAGGCGCGGACCGAGGTCGCGCGCGGGGTTGATGGCGTATCCGGCGTTGGCCCCGAAGGACATGCCGATGGCGGCGACCGCGAAGCCGACGAGCAGCGGGCCGAGGTTCGCCTTCACCGCGGTGTTGCGCAGGTCGATCAGGGCGGCGACCAGCATCACCAGGAAGGCGGTGCCGACGATCTGGTCGATCAGCGGCCCCCAGATCCCGCCGTGGAAGTACGGCGCGGGGAAGGTGGCGAAGATGGAGAACGTGGCGAGCGTGTGGCCGTTGGTCTTCGGGCCCTTCATCGCGTCGTCGAAGGTGTTGATGGCGTCGTGGTAGACGGCGTACACCAGCGCGGCCCCGGCGAACGCGCCGAGCAGCTGGGAGATCCAGTACGGGACGACCTTGGCCCAGGCGAACTTGCGGCGCACGGCGAACGCCAGCGTCACCGCCGGGTTGAGGTGGGCGCCGCTGACCCCGCCGGCCACGTACACGCCGAAGACCACGGCCATCGCCCAGCCCCAGGTGATCAGCAGCCAGTCGCCGGCGCCGAGGAAGAACGTCGTGGGCCCGGCGGTGCGGCCGGATCCGGGCAGTGCCGCGACCGCCATGGCCACCACACCGCAACCGAAGGAGATGAGGACGAAGGTCCCCAGGAACTCGGACAGGCATTCGCCCCACAGCCCGCCTCGGCGCCGGAGCCGGGACGGTTTCACCAGGGGAGGTATTTCCACGGCCATGACGGCCCCCTAGAGAGTGAGTCCGATCAGCACCCCCATCGTCCCTCGTCGGTGAACTGCTGACGAACTCTGGCTTTTCCTCTGGTCAGGAGCAGGTCAGAAAGCCCGGTGCGGCTCCCGGAGCTGCTTAGGATCGGCTGCGCCGCCTCGTTCGTACGACCTTTCAGGAGGCCCGGCGTGCCCGAAGCCGCGGTCGGCCACATACCACCCCCGCCGTCCCCGCACCGCAGGCGCACCGCACTGATCGTCGGCGCCGCCCTCGCGGTGGTGGCCGCGACAGTCACCGGGGTGCTGGTGACCAACGGCTCCAGCGGAAGCGCCCACCGCACGGCAGCCGCCGACGGGCTGCGGCACACCACCGTCGGCGTCACGTCCGCCGACTGCGGACGCGGCTGGACCCGGCCCGAACCGGGCCAACAGGTCTTCGACCTGCGCAACACCTCCGGCGCGCCCGCCGAGGTGTATCTGACCGACCCGAGGACGGGCGCGGTCTACGGCGAGGTCGAGGGGCTCGCGCCGGGCACCGTCCGCCCGCTGCGCGTGACGCTCGGCAACGGCACGTACGCCTTCAAGTGCCTGCCCGACGACGCGGACGCCGTCACCGGCCCGACCGTCCGCATCACCGGCGCGAAGGTGAAGAGCGGTCCGGCCGCCGTGCCGGCGACCCAGCAGGACCTCATCCCGCCGACCCTCGCGTACCAGAAGTGGATCCAGGCCCGCACGGTCGAGCTCGTGCGGAAGACCGACGTGCTGCGCGCCGCCGTCGACCGCGGGGACCTGGCCGCCGCGCGCGAGGCCTGGCTGCCGGCGCATCTCGTGTACGAGCGGATGGGCGCCGCCTACGGCACCTTCGGGGACGCCGACTCGGCCATCAACGGGACGACCGCCGGGCTCTCCGGCGGCGTCCACGACCCGGACTTCGCCGGGTTCCACCGCGTCGAGTACGGCCTGTGGCACGGCGAGTCGGCGAGTGGTCTGCGCGGGCCCGCCGACCGGCTCGACAAGGCCGTACAAGATCTGCGCGACAGCTGGCCCGATGAGCGGATGGACCCGGCCGACGTCGGTCTGCGCGCGCACGAGATCCTGGAGAACACCGTGCAGTTCGAGCTGACCGGCCGCACCGACTACGGCAGCGGCACCAACCTGGCCACCGCCCGCGCCAACCTGGACGGCACCCGGGTGCTCCTCGGTTGTCTGCACCCGCTGCTGAAGACCCGCGACGCCGGTCTGACCGGACTCGACTCCTGGCTGGACCGCGCGCAGCACACCCTCGACTCCTTCCACCACGGCGACAAATGGACGCCGCTGGCCCAACTCTCGCGCACGCAGCGGGAGAAGGTGGACTCCGACCTCGGCGAGCTGGTGGAGCGGCTGGCCGACGTGGCCGCCCTGACCGACGTACGGAGGACCGCGTGAAGTCCGCAGGAGTCGGCCGCCGGGGGTTCCTCACGGGTGCGGCCGCGGTCGCCGGGGCGGGCCTGGTGGCCGCCGATCACGGCGCCGCCTCCGCCGCGCCCGCCGAGGAGAGCACCCGGGTCTCCTTCCACGGCGCTCACCAGGCCGGGATCGTCACACCGGCGCCGCGGGCCACCGCCTTCCTCTCCTGCGACACGACCGCGGAGAACCGCGCCGAGCTGACCGAGCTGCTGCGCACGCTCACCGACCGGGCCCGGTTCCTCACCACCGGTGGCAGCCCGGACGAGCTCGGCATCACCGCACCGCCCGCCGACTCCGGCACCCTCGGCCCGGACCTGCCCGCCGACCGGCTGACCGTCACGGTCGGGGCGGGCGCCTCCCTCTTCGACGACCGCTACGGACTCGCCGCACGCAAGCCGCGTCGGCTCACCGCGATGCCTTCCTTCCCCGACGACGACCTGGACGCCGCCTGGTGCCACGGCGACCTCAGCGTGCAGTTCTGCGCCGGGACCTCGGACACCGTGCTGCACGCCGTACGGGACATCGCCCGGCACACCCGGGGCGGGATGCAGGTGCGCTGGCGGATGGACGGCTTCATCAGCCCGCCGCGCCCCTCCGGAACTCCGCGCAACCACATGGGATTCAAGGACGGCATCGCCAACCCGGACGTCACCAGCGGGCGTGAGATGGACCAGCTGGTGTGGGTGGGCGCGGACACCGGCGAGCCCGAGTGGGCGACCGGCGGCAGCTATCAAGTCGTACGCCTGATACGGATGTTGGTGGAGTTCTGGGACCGGGTCTCCATCACCGAGCAGGAGCGGATGTTCGGGCGGGCCCGGGACACCGGCGCACCGCTGGACGGGCGGCACGAGAAGGACACCCCGCAGTACACGCAGGACCCCAAGGGCGACGTCATCCCGCTGGACAGCCATATCCGGCTGGCCAACCCGCGTACGTCGGCCACCGCGGAGCAGCGCATCCTGCGCCGCGGCTACAACTACGACCGGGGCACGGACGCCAACGGCAACCTCGACATGGGGCTGCTGTTCTGCTGCTACCAGCAGGATCTGGCCCGGCAGTTCGAGACCGTGCAGAAGCGGCTCGCCGGGGAACCGCTCGTCGACTACATCTCCCCGTTCGGCGGCGGCTACTTCTTCGCGCTGCCCGGCGTGCGGGACGGCTCCGACTGGCTCGGCCGCACGCTGCTGACCTGAGTGCCGACAGGCTTCGGTCAAAGGCGCCTCAAAGGTCCATGAGAATCTCCTGACCCAACCTGAGGATGTCCTGACCGAACATTCGCACACCGGTCACTGCCATTCCCACGCCCCGCCGCGAGCATCGCGGAGGATCCGACGTGGCTGCCCCGGCCGGCGAGCCGGGGCGGCGGAACGCAGAGTTCGCAGTGTTCTCGGAAGGCGAGACAGCATGATCGGCACAGGAAGAACCCCCAGTGTGCGGCGCGGTCTGAGTCGTGTGGGCGCGCTGCTCGGCGCGACCGCGCTGGCCGCGGCGGGCGGCGCGGTCCCCGCGTCGGCGGCCCCGGCGCACGGCCACCCCGGCACCCGTACCACCACTCCGATCAAGCACCTGGTGGTGATCTACGACGAGAACGTCTCGTTCGACCACTACTTCGCCACCTACCCCCAGGCCGCCAACACCGACGGCACCAAGTTCAAGGCGGCGGCCCGCACCCCGAAGGCCGACAACCTCCTCAACGCCGGGCTGCTGACCAGGAACCCGAACCTGTACACGCCCAAGCGGCTGGCCGGTTCGCAGGCGATGACCTGCGACCAGAACCACTCGTACGGGCCCGAGCAGTACGCGGCCGACGGCGGCAAGGCCGACAAGTACGTCGAGAACACCGAGGTCAGCAAGTGCAGCGGCGGGCTGTTCGGCGAGCCCGGCCTGGTGATGGACTACTACGACGGCAACACCGTCACCGGCCTGTGGAACTACGCCCAGCAGTACGCGCTCAACGACCACTCGTTCAGCTCGGTCTACGGCCCCTCCACGCCCGGCGCGCTCAACCTGATCTCGGGTCAGACGCACGGCGTCGTCTCGGTGGACCCGGCCTCCGGCACCGAGAACCCGAAGCAGACGTCGACGCCGGACTCGTACACCGTCCTGTCCCCGAACGCCAAGGGCGTCGGCACGGTCGTCAACGACCCTGACCCGGCCTTCGACGACTGCTCGGACAAGGACCACACCGCCACCAGCGCGCTCGCGGTGATGCAGGGCAAGAACATCGGTGACCTGCTCAACTCCAAGGGTGTGAGCTGGGGTTGGTTCCAGGGCGGCTTCCGGCCCTCCACCGCGTGGGACGGCAAGAGCGGCGACTACGCGAAGTGCGACACCGCGCACACCAACATCGGCGGCGCGTCGGCGGTCGACTACAGCCCGCACCACTCGCCGTTCGAGTACTACAAGTCGACGTCCAACCCGCACCACCTGGCGCCGAAGAACGTCGCCGAGATCGGTCACAACGGGCGCGCCAACCACAACTACGACCTGACCGACTTCGACGCCGCTCTCAAGGCCGGGAACCTCCCCGCGGTCAGCTTCCTCAAGGCCGCCGAGTACCAGGACGGTCACGCCGGTTACTCCGACCCGACCGACGAGCAGCACTTCCTGGTCAAGGAGATCAACGCGCTGCAGCGGTCGCCGCAGTGGAAGTCCACCGCGGTCGTGGTCGCCTACGACGACTCCGACGGCTGGTACGACCACGTCACCTCGAACGTGCTCAACGGCTCGAAGGACTCGACGCTCGGCTCCAACAACAAGGCCCTCGACGGCCCGGCCTGCCAGTCGGGTCCGGCTCCCGCGGGCGGCTACGCGGACCGCTGCGGCCCCGGCACCCGGCAGCCGCTGCTGGTCATCTCCCCCTACAGCAAGGTGAATTCGGTCGACCACACCGCGACCGAGCAGGCGTCGATCACCCGGTTCATCGAGAACAACTGGCGCACCGGCCGCGTCGGCGACGCCTCCTTCGACCAGCGGGCGGGCAGCCTGACCGGCATGTTCGACTTCAAGCACCCCAACAACAAGCAGGTGCTGCTGAACTCGGACGGCTCGGTCAAGTCCGTGAAGCCGATCCCGCACCACTACGCGCAGACGGCGTCGTCGGCCTCCACCCACGCCCCGTACCCGGCGTACGTCCAGGACCTCAAGGCCCAGAACGTCGCCGCGAGCACCTCCACCTCCCCGGCCCTGCCGATCGCCCTGACCGCCGGTGTGGTCACCGCGGGGGCGGTCGCCACGGCCTTCACCCTGCGCCGCCGCAAGGCGCACACCACGGCCGGCTGACGACCGCCCGACCGAAGAACATCGTCGGCCCCGGCCTGGTGAAGGCCGGGGCCGTCGACTGTCTCGGCCAGGATGGGGGTACGACCCACCGAGCAGCGCCACCTCGTGACGCAGGGAGGCATCGATGTTCGTTCCTTTCGGAGCCCGCGATTTCCTGGACCGGGCCGCCATCGTCTACCCGGACCGCGTCGGCGTCGTCGACGAGCCGGACCAGCCGGCCGCCCCCTGGCAGGGGCTGACCTACCGCCGCGTGGCCGAGCTCGCCCGCGCCCAGGCCGCGGGGCTCGACGCGCTCGGTGTGCCGCACGGGGCGCGGGTCGGGGTGGTCTCGCACAACAGCGCACGGCTGCTGACCTCGTTCTTCGGCGTGTCCGGGTACGGGCGGGTGCTGGTGCCGGTGAACTTCCGGCTGTCGCCCGCCGAGGTGGAGTACATCGTCGGCCACTCCGGGTGCAGTGCGCTCCTGATCGACCCGGAACTCGCCGACCGGCTTTCGGGGATCGACTGCGAGCACACCTTCGTCATGGGACCGGAGTCCGACGAGCGGCTGTACGCCTTCGACGCCGAGCCGGTGCCGTGGAAGGCCGCGGAGGACGCCACCGCCACCATCAACTACACCAGCGGCACGACCGCGCGCCCCAAGGGCGTGCAGATCACGCACCGCAACATCTGGGTGAACGCGGTGACCTTCGCGCTGCACGCCGGCGTCACCGACCGGGACGTCTATCTGCACACCCTGCCGATGTTCCACGCCAACGGCTGGGGCATGCCCTTCGCGATGACCGCGCTCGGCGTGCGGCACATCGTCCTGCGCAAGGTGGACGGCGCGGAGATCCTGCGCCGGGTCGCCGAGCACGGCGTCACCGTGATGTGCGCGGCTCCCGCGGTCGTCAACGCCGTGCTCGCCGCCGCTGAGACCTGGCAGGGCGAGATCCCCGGCCGGGACCGGGTGCGGATCATCTGCGCGGGAGCGCCCCCGCCGACCCGGACCATCGCACGTGTGGAGGAGGAGCTCGGCTGGGAGTTCATCCAGATCTACGGCCTCACCGAGACGTCACCGCTGCTCACGATCAACCGCGGCCGCGAGGAGTGGGACGGCCTGGACACCTGGGAGCGCGCGGAGAAGCTCGGCCGGGCCGGTGCGCCCGCCTTCGGGGCCACCCTGCGGGTCTCCGACTCCGGCGAGGTGCTCGCCCGCTCCAACGTCGTGATGGAGGGCTACTGGCAGCAGCCCGAGGAGTCGGCCGAGGCGCTGGAGGACGGCTGGTTCCACACCGGGGACGGCGGGACGATCGCCGACGACGGCTATCTCACGATCAGCGACCGCAAGAAGGACGTCATCATCACCGGCGGCGAGAACGTCTCCTCGATCGAGGTCGAGGACGTGCTGTTCAGCCACCCCGGGGTCGCCGAGGTCGCCGTGATCGGCGTCCCGGACGAGAAGTGGGGCGAGACGATCAAGGCCCTGGTCGTCCTCGCCCCGGGTGCCGAGGTCACCGAGCCCGAGCTCATCACGTACTGCAAGGAGCGTCTCGCCGGCTTCAAGGCTCCGACCTCGGTCGAGTTCCGCACCGCCCTGGAGCGCACGGCCACCGGCAAACTCCAGAAGTACAAGCTGCGCGAGCCCTATTGGAAGGGGCATGAGCGCAAAGTGAATTGACGGTACGTCAGTCAGACACGACGCCCGTGCCGGCGAGCACCGCCGCCAGCGCGGAGTCGGGCTCGATGCGGTAGTCCTCCCCCATCATCAGCCGGTGCGCCGCGAGGATGTGGTCCCGTGTCGCGGCGACCACGGCGTCCGCGTCGCGTCGCTCGCAGGCGGCCAGGATCGCCTCGTGGTGCCGGCCGGCCGGGCTGTGCCGGAGGTCGAAGTGCATCCGGATGCGCTCGGCCTGGCCCGCGAGGCTCTCGATCGTGCGCAGCAGCACCGCCGAGTCCGCCCGCTGGTAGAGCGCCATGTGGAAGCGGCGGTTGAGCTCGTTGAACTCCCGCTCGGGGTGCTCGCCCGCGAGGGCCCGCTGGAGCTGCTCGTGCGCGGCACGCATCTCGGCGATGTCCGCGTCCGCCAGTCTCGGTACGGCGACCCGGGCGGCCAGCGTCTCCAGGTGGATCCGGAGCGCGGCGACCTCCTCGGCCAGCCGCCGGTCGAGCTCGGCGACCACGACCCCGCGGTAGGGCAGCCGCCGTACCAGGCCGGCGCTGTCCAGCTGGAGGATCGCCTCGCGGACCGGGGTGCGGCTCAGGCCCAGGCTGGTGGCGATCTCGGTCGGGTCGAGCCGGTCCCCCGGGGCCAGTTCGCCGGACACGATGCGCTCCTGGAGGTGCTCGAACACCAGGTCGGCCGCGCGCCGCTGGATGCTGGGCATACCCACCCGCTCCTTCGTTCTTCCTGATCGGTCTACCTGATCGATCCCGCACAACCTAGCCGCTCGGGCTTGTCTGTACAGAATATCCAATGTTCAATGTCCAGCACATTGGATGCGCCACCTCGCTCGTGCAGCCTGCTCCCGGAGGCCTCGTGACCACGTTCCTCACCGATGCCGACGTCCGATCGGCCTTCACCTGGGCCGATGCCATCGCCGCCCTGCGCACCGCGCACGCCGCGCCGCCCGATGAGTCCCGCTTCCCTCCCCGTGGCATGGCGCGCGGCGAGGGGCTCTGGCTGCGGACGCTGAGCGGGGTGCCGGCCGACGGTGCTCCGATGGGCGCCAAGCTGATCGCCGCGTCGCTCCGACACCGACGGGCGTCGTATCTGATCCCCCTCTTCGACCAGGAGACGACCGAGCTGCTGGCGCTGCTGGACGGGCACTCGATCACCGGCTTCCGCACGGCGGCGACCTCGGCGCTCGCCGCCGACCTGCTCGCGCAGGAGGGCCCGTTGCGGGTTGGGGTGATCGGTTCCGGTTTCGAGGCGCGGATGCACGTCCGTGCTCTGGCGGCGATACGTCCCCTGGTGTCGGTGACGGTCTTCAGCCCCAACCCGGCCAGCCGCACCCGCTTCACTGGGCAACTCAGCGATCTGGACGTGCGGTTGGAGACGGCGGACAGCGCGCCGGCCGCGGTCGAGGGCGCCGATGTGGTGCTGTGCGCGGCCCGCTCCCGGGACGAGCGGCCGACCCTGCGCCAGGCCCCGCCCGGGGCCACGGTGATCTCCGTCGGCTCCACGCTTCCCGAGCAGCGCGAGCTCGGCGTGGAGGTGATCGAGCGGGCCTCGTCGATCGTCGCCGACGTGCCGGACGAGGTCGCGCACGACACGGGCGACCTGCTCGCCGCGAAGGAGGCGGGCGTGGACTTCGCCGGGAAGCTGGTCGCGCTGGCCGACGTCGTCGCAGGGCGGGCCCCAGGTCGTCCGGCTCACGACCCGGACGCCGTGGTGGTCTACAAGTCCGTCGGCTCGGCCGCGCAGGATCTCGCGGTCGCCGCGATGTGCGTACGCCGGGCCGCCGAGCTGTCCCTCGGCACCGAACTGCCGGTCACCCTCTCCCCCGTAGCGAAGTGAGCCCGTCCATGCAGCGCGAACTCGACGACCCGTCCCTCCTCCCGCAAGGCCGCCGCCTACGTCGACGCGGCGCATCGGGCGCTGCCGGGCTGGCGGGGGCGGGCGGCCAAGGAGCGGTCGCGTGTGCTGCGAGTGACGGAGTATGCCGGGGCTCTGGCACGGCTGATCGTGCTGGAGGAGGGCAAGCCGTACGCGGAGGCGGTGGCGCCCGAGGTGTCCCGGCGGATCGTCGTGCTCAAGGAACCCGTCGGGGTGTGCGCGGCGATCACGTCGTGGAAGTTCCCCGCCGCGATGATCACCCGCAAGGCGGGCCCGGCCCTCGCCGCCGACTGCACGATGATCCTCAAACCGGCCGAACAGCCCCCGCTGACCGCGCTCGCGCCGGCATCGGACGTGAGGGCTCGGTGCACAGCATCGACGAATTCCTGGAACTCAAGTACCTCGCCTGGGAAGGCGCGGGAACCCCCACCACTGTCTGAAAGGAAGGGCTCATGGCCCGCTACACCCGCGCCGAGGCCCGTGACTGGGCCCGTGAGAACCTCGTCGGCGTCGTCAACTGCACCATCCCGTCGTTCACGAGTGACCTGAAGGCCATCAACGAGAAGGCGATACGCCACGACACCCGCCTCGCGATCGAGCACGGCTTCATGGGCACCCTCAGTGTCTCCGAGGTCGCCATCCAACTCCCCGAGTACGTCGACTTCCTGAGGATCATCAAGGACGAGGCCGGCGACCGGCTGCTGCTGACCCACCACGCGAGTTGGAGCACCCTGGAGCAGAACATCGAGGCGGTACGAGGCGCCGAGGAGGCCGGTGCCGAACTCGTCCTCCTGTCCTACCCGCCTAACTTCTACCCGGAGTCCGAGCAGGACATCTACGACTACACCAAGGCCGTGTGCGACGCGACGAACCTCGCGGTCATGCTCTTCCCCATGTACCTGTGGGGCTTCAGCCCGCGCATCCACCCCTCCGACATCCCCGTAAGTCTGCTCCGGCGCCTGATCGACGACTGCCCCAACATCGCGGCGATCAAGGCGGAGGGCGGGTTCCCGAGCATCCAGAGCGTCGTCGAGTGTCACCGGCACTTCGGCGACGAGGTGGTCATCTCCATGCCGATCGAGGGCGAGTTGATCCCGCTGTCGCAGATCATGCCCCTTCAGTTCTCGGCCACCAGCGACCACGAGTACTACGGCCCGGTGATCCCGCGCGTCTTCCAGCTCCTGCGCGAGGGCAAGTACGACGACGCGGCCGACGTCTACTGGCAGCTGCACCCCGCCCGGAAGATCAAGGCGGGGCTCGCCCCGGCGCTGCACGGCGGCGCGTTCATCAACCGCCAGGCGTGGAAGTTCCAGGGCTGGCTGCAGGGCTACAACGGCGGCCCGCTGCGCCAGCCCACCCAGCGCATCCACGACGCCCAGATGACCGCCCTGCGCAAGGGACTTGTCGACGCGGGCCTGGAGCCGAGCATGGACCCGTTCCGCGAGTTCTTCGTCGGACGCAACCCGGTCTGAGGCGGTCGGGAACGCCGGTCAGAGGGTGAGCAGTTCCTCGTGGAAGCCTCCGAACTGCCGCTCCCTGTCCACGAGATGGATCTCCAGGATCCAGTGGCAGCGCCGCCCGGCCTTGTCGGTGCGCCGCAGCGGGGTCTCGTTGGCGGGCGTGATGTACGACTCGACGTCCGCGCCGTCGATCCACTCGTGCGGGAACTCCCCCACCAGGTGCCCGGCATGCCATCCGCCCAGCTCCCAGCCCGCGTCGGCGGCAAGCCGCTCGACCTCGGCGTACAGCCGCTTGCCCGTGATGTCCGGGTCGCTGTCGAAGAAGCTGCGGCCCGCCGCGAACACCTCGGGCAGGTCGGCGCGCAGCCGGTGCTTGACCGGGTCGTCGCCGAGGACGAAGGTGCGGCCGAAGTCGGCCTCGTACTCCTCGAAGATGGGACCGAAGTCGGCGAAGACGATGTCGTCCGCGCCGATGACCCGGTCCGGCGGGTTCTCCCGGTACGGCGCAAGGGTGTTGGGGCCGGAGCGCACGATCCGCTTGTGCCAGTGCCGGGTCGTGCCGAACAGCTCGTTCGCCAGGTCGCGGATGCGGTCGCTCACCGCGCGCTCGCCCTCGCCGGGCGCCACGAGTCCGCGCTGTTCGATCTCGGTGAAGAGCCGGGCGGCCTTGGCCTGGGCGTCCAACAGGCACGCGGCGCGGGTGGGTTCGTCGTCGGTCATGGCCGAGTCCTATCAACTCTGGTGGCGCGGCAAACTCATCGGCCGACGCGGATCGCGCGGGCCAGGAAGTGGTGCGGGGCGTCCTCGTAGCGGGCCAGGTCCCAGCCGGCCGCCTCCAGTGCGGGTCGCAGGTTCTCCTCGGCCAGCGGGTCGGCGGGGTCGAGGGGGCGGCCGTGGCGGGCGGCGCGTTCGGCGCGGCCGGAGGGGTGGTAGAGGAGCAGGACGCCGTCGGGGGCGGTCACCCGGGCCCATTCGCGCAGGGCCGTCGCGGGGTCGGGGACGTGGTTGATCAGGCCCGCGCTGAAGATGCCGTGGACCGCGCCGGTCGGCAGCGGCAGCCGGCAGGCGTCGGCGAGCAGCAGCTGCCCGTCCCCGGCCCGGCCTTCGCGCAGCGCCGCCGTGAGCATCGCGGGCGTCAGGTCGACGCCGGCGACGACGCCCTCGGCGCCGACCTGCGCGCGCAGTGCGGGAAGCGCGCGGCCGGTGCCGCAGCCCAGGTCGAGGACGCGCTGCCCGGGGCGCAGGCCCATCCGCCCGACCGCCTCCGCGTACCGGGGTCCGTCGCCGGCGAACCGCTCCTCCCAGGTGGCCGCCCGCCGCGTGAAGAAGGCGCGGGTCGCGGTCTGTTCGGCGCGGGTCGCGACGAAGGCGGCGAAGCGCTTGAACACGCCGTCGCGGTGCCGGGCGAGCGCGGCGAGCTCCGCGGGCGCGGACTCCAGCAGTCCGGGCGCGGTGGCCGCCTCCTCCGGGAAGGCACGGGCGAACGCCTCGACCGTCTTCTCGACAGCCTCCAGATGGAACTGGATGCCCCAGGCCGAGCCCCCGACCCGGAACGCCTGCACCGGGTAGCGGTCGCAGGAGACGAGTAGCGTCGCCCCGGCCGGCAGATCCATGGTGTCGCTGTGCCAGTGCAGCACCCGCAGCGTCTCGGGCACGGCGCCGAAGACGGGGTCGTCGTGCGCGGCCTCCGTCATCCGTACGTCACCCCAGCCGACCTGCGCTCCGGTGCCGGGCTTGGCCGCACCGCCCGCGGCGATCGCCAGCAGCTGCGCGCCCAGACAGATGCCGAGCACCGGGACCTCGGCCTCCAGTGCGGCCACGAGGAGTGCCAGTTCCGCCGTACGGCTGGGAAAGTCCTCGTAGGCGGCCATCGCCCCGCCCATCACCACGAGGGCCACGATGTCGTCGGCCGTCTCCGGCACCGGGTCGCCCGCCCAGGTCCGGCACACCCGCGTCGGCAGCCCGGCCGCCGCCAGCGCGGTGCCGATGGCGTAGGCCCCCTCCTGCGGCGCGTGCTCCACGATCTGGATCACCGACGACCACCTCCCGGACGACCGTACCCGGACAGCGGTGCATGGGAAACGCAGATGCGGCATGAGCATCGCCGCTCGTGCCGCATCTGCCAATCCTCATCTCCTTCAAGCTCGCACATGCGATCACCTCGGGTCGGACCTCGGCGCGTCGGGCGCCCAAGCCCAGGATCGCGGCAAGGACGACCGGCGGCAGCACGACGCCCGGCCCGACGGCCTCAGGTGACGTCGGAAATCGACTTTCCGACCGCCTTGAGGGTGAGGGGTTTGCCGTAGTCGCCCTTGTACTTGTACGTCGGGGCGTCGCAGCGGTAGGGGCCCTGGTCGGCGCCGAAGTCGGCCGCCTTCCAGCCGTCCGCGGTCGTCTCGACGATGGAGTAGCACTTGGGCGGGATGTTGTTGCGGCTCAGGTCGGTGGGGGCCTGCAGTCCGCCGCCGGTCCAGTCGGTCTGCTTGACCGCGTTCTCGTAGACGCACTTGCGGGTGAGGGTGGCGCAGTCGCGGGCCGACGTGGCGAACAGCAGCCAGGCGGAGAAGGCGCGCAGCACCGGGTAGGTGACGGCCGCGTCGGGGGCGTACTTCTTGAAGAGGTCGATGACCTGCTGGGTGGCCGGGTTGGCGGAGGCGCTCTCCAGCGGGGCGGTGGCGGAGAGTTCGGCGTAGTTGTGCTGCTTCGCCAGGGCGGGGCCCGCGAGCTGGACGAACGCCGGGCCGTAGGCGTTGCTGTTGGCGTCGATCCAGTCGGGGGCGTAACCGAGGTTGGTGAGCGCCTGCTCCAGCTTGGCGAGGCTCGCGAAGTCGCCGAGGAAGACCAGGCCCTTGACGCCCTTGTTCTTGATCGACTGGGCGTACGGCGTCCAGTCGGAGACGCCGACGGCCGGGTAGAGGTCGTTGTAGGCGACCTTGCCGCCCAGGCCGCCGATGCCCTCCTTGTACTGCGCGGCGAAGGTCTTGCTGACCGGGCTGTCGCCGGCGATGATGCCGACCTTGCGCGCGGAGTCCGGGTACTTCTCCTTGAGCAGCCAGTTGTAGTACCCGGCGTAGGGGAAGTAGCCGACCCCCGCGCCGGTGGCCAGGACCTGGAGGTCGGAGCCGACGGCCTGGGTGGACTGGGCCGGGAAGTCGGGCAGCAGGCACTTCAGCCGGTCGGCCACGCCGAGGCCGTCGAGTGCGGCGCCGCCGCCGACCAGTGCGAAGTCGGACTTGCAGGCGGCCAGGACGCCCTCGCGGGCCTGGAGCAGCTTGGTGTCGTGGGTGACGGGGGCGAGCTTGCGGCCGTTGATGCCGCCGGCCGCGTTGCACCAGGCCGTGAACACCTTGGCGGCGTCCGGGAATTCGGAGTTCTTGGTGAACCCGATGTCGGACAGCACGCCGACCTGGACGGACTTGTCGGTGACTCCCTGGACCTCGGAGGACTTGGCGGTCCCGGGGCCGCAGACGTTCTTGAGTGTGCCGAAGTCCGCCGACTGCGCGGCGGCGCCCGAGGAGGAGGGGTCGGTCGCCTTCGCCTCGCCCTCGGTATCGGAATGACCGGAGCACCCGGCCAGCAGCAGAGCGATCGCGGTGACCGCTCCCATCAGCAGCTTGCGCACGGTGCCTCCTCGGGAAGGTCGGACGTCGTCGTCCGAGGGAGGTGGGAGGGAAGGGCTCTGCTCGTCGGGCGGAAAGTACATTCTCCGAATCGGCGAAGCAAGCCCTCGCGCAAGAGAACAGGATACTCATCCGCTTCGGGGGGCCGGGTCGTACGCCGGTCGGTCATGAGCGCGCGCTCGGCTTCGGTGGGCCGACCGGGCGCGCGCGGACCGTCGCGCGGGTGTATGCCTGGGATATGCCTAGTGCGGCTCGCGCGGGCTTCGGCCGGTGGCGGTGGCCGAGCCGGGGGCTCGTGGCCATCCCCGTCGCGCTGATCGTCGCGATCACGGTCGCCGACATCCTGTCGCCCGAGAGCGTGCACCTCGGGCCGCTGCTCGTGGTGGCGCCGGCCCTCACCGCCTCCTTCGGCAGCTCCAGGCTCACCGCGCTGGTAGGCGGCCTCGCCGTGGCGGCGCTGTTGGCGATCTCCGTGATCCGCAACAGCGTCCTGACCCTGAACCACGAGAGCCAGGTCGCCGCGCTGCTGATCGTCTCCGCCTTCACCGTGCTCTTCTGCCGCCTGCGCGAACGGCATCTCGCGGAGCTGGCCCAGGTGCGCTCGGTGGCCGAGGCGGCTCAGCGGGTCCTGCTGCGTCCGCTGCCCGAGCTGATCGGCGACGTGCGCATCGCCAGCGCCTACCGGGCGGCCACGGACCAGGCCCGTATCGGCGGCGACCTGTACGCGGCCCTGCGCAATCCGCGCGGCACCCGGCTGCTGATCGGGGACGTACGCGGCAAGGGGCTGCCCGCGATCGAGGAGGCGGCGCTGGTCCTCGGCGCGTTCCGCAGCGCGGCCCACCGCGAGCCCACGCTGCCGGAGCTGCGCACGGAACTGGAGGACACGGTCTGCTGGAACCTGCTGCAGCCCCCGGCGGACCCGACCGCCGCCGACGAGTCGTTCATCACGGCCGTGCTGGTCGACATCGCGGACGACGGTTCCGCGATCGAGGTCCTCAACTGCGGGCACCCGCCCCCGCTCCTGGTCCACGCCGGCCGGGTCACCGCCCTGTCACCCCGGCAGTACGCCACCCCCATCGGCATGGGCCTGCCCCAGGCCCCGAACGGAGACGTGGACACCTTCCCCTTCGCCCCCGGCGACACCCTGGTGCTCTACACGGACGGCGTCACCGAGGCCCGCGACCCGGCGGGCCGTTTCTATCCCCTCGCCGACCGCCTCACGGCCTGGACGGACGCGGAGAGCCCCGAAGAGCTCCTCGCCCATGTGCGCAGGGACCTCAACGGCTTCTGCAAGGGCACCTTCGACGACGACGCCGCGATCGTCGTGCTCCGCCGCGAGGGCGTCACCGGGGACCGGAACCCGACCACGCTCGAAGCCGACCGCCCGTCGCGGGTCAGCTCAGGGTGATCTCCCAGGTGTCGACGGCGTAGTGCACGGTCATTCCGTTACGGCCGTACAGCCGGGGCGCTCCCGTGGTGTTCGCGGTGTCCACGCCGAGGCCCACCTCGGTGCGACCGCGGGCGGCGAAGGCCGCGAAGGCGTGCCGCAGCAGGAATCCGCCCAGGCCCCGGCCGCGGGCCTCGCGCAGCACGCCGAGGCTGCGGATCCACCCCATGGCCTCGCGGTCGTCGCGGGCCAGCAGGAACCCGGCGTCGCCCAGGTCCCCCGTCCCCGCGATCCACACCGTCGACCAGTCGAGCCCGTCGGCGTCGATGTCGTTGAGCCACTGCCCGTAGCCGCGCGGCTGGAAGTCGAAGTGGTCGGCGAAACTGGCCTGGTACAGGGCGTGCACCGTCTCCCGGTCCGCCTCCGTCGCACACGCCCGCACCCGCACCCCGGCCGGCACCTGCGGCACGCTGTCGCTCGCGGGATCCAGCGGCCGACGCAGT
Source organism: Streptomyces sp. NPDC047081 (assembly GCF_040643775.1). Classification (NCBI taxonomy): domain Bacteria; kingdom Bacillati; phylum Actinomycetota; class Actinomycetes; order Kitasatosporales; family Streptomycetaceae; genus Streptomyces; species Streptomyces sp. NPDC047081. The sequence continues at coordinate 262,207 of NZ_JBEYUY010000004.1, forward strand.
ACGTGATAGCGCCGTACGACCTCCCATCCGCGCGCCTGGATCAGCCCGGTGTCGAGGGTGGGTCGGACGTTGAGATGGAGATGGACGACGGCCCGCTCGGCGCCGTTCTCCCGGGCCTTCTCCAGCGCCCGGGCCTCCAGCGCGCCGACGACGTGCTCGGCCGCCGCCTGCTGGTCGGGCAGCACATAGAGGTCGACGTCGATGCGCTCGTCCCCGGAGTCGTCCCACAGCAGCCCGTAGGCCACCAGCCGGTCCCCCTCGAACGCCAGCCACGAATCGCGCCCGAGATCGAACTCGGGGTTCTTCAAGTCGGCCTCGACCGTGTGCAGATCGGTCTCCGGGCGGCCGATCTCGATCGTGTCGATCTCGTTGAGCAGAGCCGTGAGCGCGGGTGCGTCGCCGAGGGTCGCGGGGCGCAGACGAGGAGGCATGGCCTCAGGGTCCGCACCCCGCCGACGGGTCGCAACGGATTTACCCGCGCTAGGGGACGAGCGACACCGCCAGTGGCGCCCACTCGACCCGCGTCCGCGCCCCGTCCGACGCCCAAGTCACCTCGATGCCTCGGTCGTTGACCTCCACGCCCGAGACCGCCGCGTCCAGTGCGACCGGTTCGGCGCCGAGGGCGGCCAGGCACACGTGGGTGGTCGTGCCACCCGCGGGCCCGGCGAGTCGCGGGACCTGGGCCCAGCGCGTGTACGCCGTTCCCTGGGGCGCGCGGATCAGGGCGTCCTCGTCCCAGCCGAGCAGACCGTGCAGGGCGGAGACCAGCGGCTGCTCGGGCCCGGTCGCCCAACCCGTCTGTGTGACACGGGAGTCGGCGGGCGCGCCGATCACCCGGTGGACGCGCAGTTCGTACGGCCCCCGGGCCACCGTCACGCTCTCCACCCGCAGCCCGGGCACCATCGGCGGGCCCGCGGCGAAGACCGGCCGGTGCCAGGAGGCGGCCCATCCCCAGCCGTCCCCCTGGCCCGCGCCCAGGGGATGGACCCGGCACCGCGCACTCCCCCGGCCGCCCACCTCGACCGACAGGTGGTTGTCCGCGACGTTCGCCTTCGCCGTGGGTCCCGTGTGCGTCGAGTACGCCTGCCGCGCGTAGTGCGGATCCTTCGCGGCCGCCGACTCGCCCTCGTGCGGCCGCACATGGTCGCTGCCGTGGTTGTGCAGTCGTACGATCCCGTCCGCGCTCGTCGTCTGGACGAGCAGGCCCGGCGCGGGCAACGCGAGGACACGGTCGGCCCGTTCGGCCGGCGCGGGCTCCTCGGGGGCCGTCCAGAGCGGGTGGTCGGGCGGGGCGAGGAGGGCGACGAAGGCCTTCGACGCCCAGTACGGGGAGGACGGGCCGGAGTAGGTCTGCAGGGTCGCCTCGTGCGGGCCGTGCCAGCCCAGGCTCAGCAGGCCGTCCTCGGTCAGGGCGCCGCGGTCCAGGAAATGCCGCAGACTGCCGCTGATCAGCCGTCGGGAGGTGCCCGGCGTCAGCGGGGTGTGGCCGGTGACGGCACCCAGGCCGACGGCCGAGGAGGCGGCGAACCGGTACGTCAGCGAGCGGCCGAAGTGCAGGGGCGCGCCGTCGCCGCCGAACAACAGGGAGAAGCCGTCGAGGTGTTGGCGCAGCCGGGAGCCATAGGGTTCCCGGTCCGTCCCGGCGAGATGGGCGTCCAGGACCGGATACAGGTGCAGGGCCCAGCCGTTGTAGTGGTCGAAGGCGCGTCCGTCGCCGTCGGTGTACCAGCCGTCGCCGACGTACCAGCCCTCCAGCAGGGCGCGGGCGCGCTGCCGTACGGCGGCCGTCTCGGCGTCGCCGCGGCCCACCGACTCCAGGAAACCGGCGACGGTGTAGGGGAAGAGGTACCAGTTGTTGGGGGCCGGGGTGTGGCGGAGGGCGCCGCGCAGCCATTGCTCGGCGCGGTCCTGGACGTCGGCGTCGAGGTTCTTCCACAGCCAGGGCGCGGTCATGCGCAGGCCGAGGGCGACGGACGCCGACTCGACCATGGGCTGGCCCTGGACGTGGTGGTCGAGGATGAGCGGCCAGGACTCGGTGTCGTCGCGGCCGGGGGTGCGGGTGCCGGCGGTGAGACCGCGGGCGTAGCGGTCGAGCCAGCCGTGCGGGTCGGCGCCGCCGGCGCCCGCGACGCGGAAGGCCGCGGCGAGGAACGTACGGGCGTATCCCTCCAGGCCGTCGGAGCGCACGCCCGAGCGGGAGGGGCGGCCCGGCAGGTCGAGCAGGGCGCACTCGGGGGTGGACCAGCGCCAGGCGGCGGCGAGCAGTCCGTCGGCCGCGGCTTCCCAGTGGGCCCGGGTGTAGCCGGTGTACGGGCTCGACTCCCGGTCCTCCGGGGGCAGTTGGGAGGGTACGGTCATGCCGTGTACGCCAGCCTTTCGCGTCGGACGGGGTGCAGGAAGCCGACGCCGGAGGCCCAGCGGGCGGTCTCGGCGACGGCGAGTTCGGCGAGCCGGCGCCACTCGTTGCCCTGCGACCCGGCGAGGTGCGGGGTGAGGAGCACGTTGTCGCAGTCCCACAACGGGTGCTCGGGCGGCAGGACTTCGGGGTCGGTGACGTCGAGGACGGCGCGGATCCGGCCGGCGCGGGCGGCGTCGGCGATCGCGTTCTGGTCGACGACCGCGCCGCGCGCGGTGTTGATGAGCACGGCGTCGGGGCGCATCGCCCGGATCAGGGTGCGGCTGACCAGTCCTCGGGTGGCGGGCAGCAGCGGGGTGTGCACGCTGACGGTGTCGCTGCGGGTGAACAGTTCCCTCAACTCGACGCGGCTGGCGCCGAGTTCGGCGGCTTCGGCGTCAGTGACGTAGGGGTCGTACAGGAGGATCTCGACGTCGTGGGGGCGCAGGAGTTCCATGACGCGGCGGCCGGTGAGGGAGGCCGAGAGGATGCCGATCGTGCGGTGGTGGTTGCCTACGGTGCGCGGGGTGCGCAGCCAGGGGGCGCGGGTGCGGGTGGCCTTGAACTCGCGGGCGCGTTCCAGGACTTGCTTGCCGGTGAGCAGGATCATCGCGACGGTGTACTCGGCGACCGGGAGGGCGTTCGCGGCGGCGGCCGAGGAGACCTCGATGCCGCGCTCCCAGCAGGCCTCGGTGATGTGCGCGCGCACGCTGCCCGCGGTGTGCACGACCGCACGCAGGCGCGGTGCCGCAGCCAGTACGGCCGCGTCCAGGGGCGGGCAGCCCCAGCCGGTGACCAACAGATCGACGTCGGTGAGGACTTGGCGGCCGCGGGGTGTGGTGAGGTCGTCGAGGACCGGTGGCGGGGTGAGGTGGCAGATGGCGGCGAGGGCTTCGAGGGACTCGGGGTCGAGGACGGCCGCGGCCGCGTCCTGGGACATGGCGAGGGCGGCTCGGGGGCGGTGCGTCGCGTCGGTCATCTGGTGCGTGAACTCCTCAACAGGCCGGGCTACTTGACGGAACCCGCGGTCAGTCCGCTGCGCCAGAAGCGCTGCAGCAGGGCGAAGGCGAGGATGAGCGGGAGGACGGCCAGCAGCGAGCCCATGATCACCACCGGGTAGTAGTCGGGGGTGACGGTGGCCGAGCTGTTCCACGTGTACAGGCCGAGGCTGACGGGATACAGGTCCTGGTTGGAGAGCATCACCATCGGCAGGAAGAAGTTGTTCCAGATCGCGGTCAGTTGGAACAGGAACACGGTGACCAGGCCGGGACCGAGCATGCGCAGCGCCACCCTGGCGTACGTGGTCAGCTCACCGGCGCCGTCGATGCGGGCGGCCTCCAGGACCTCGTCGGGGACGTAGCCCTGGCTGAAGATCCGGCCGAGGTAGACGCCGAAGGGGTTGAACAGGACCGGGATGAACACCGCCCAGAAGGTGTTCACCAGGCCGGTGCCGGAGGCCATCAGGTACAGCGGCAGGGCGAGCACGGTCTGCGGGACCATGACCGCGGCCAGGACCAGCCCGAAGAGCTTCTCCTTGTGCCGGAAGCGGTACTTGTCGAAGGCGTACCCGCAGGCCACGCTGACCAGCGCGCCGATCGCGGCGCCGAGGACGGCGTACAGCAGGCTGTTGAGGTACCAGCGGCCGTACTGGCCGTCGTCCATCGCGAACAGGTCGTGCAGGTTCTGCCCGAAGGCGAAGTCCTTGAAGGACAGGATGTCGCTGCTGAACAGGGCGTCGCGGGTCTTGCCCGCGGCCAGGACCAGCCACAGCACGGGCAGCAGGGTGTAGAGCACGGAGAGGGCGACCACGACGTTGACGGTGGCCCGGCCGAGCAGCCGGGGGCGCAGGAGGGTGCTGTCGGCGGTGCTCATCGGGAAGCCTCCTCGGCGCGGTCGAGCCGACTGGTCCAGCGGGTGACGCCGTAGGACAGGGCGATGGTGAACAGGAGCAGGACGACCGAAGCCGCCGCCGCCAGGCTGTAGTTGTTGCGGGTGAACGCGGCGTCGTAGATGTACATGCTGGGCGAGAAGCGGGAGTTGATCATCGGGGAGGACTGGCTGAGCAGCATCGGCTCGGTGAACAACTGCAGGCCCCAGACCAGGGTGAACATGGCGACCGTGACGATCGAGGCCCGCACCAGCGGGGTCTTGACCTGGAGGGCCGTGCGCACGGGTCCGGCGCCGTCGACGACCGCGGCCTCGATCACCTCGCGGGGCACGGCCTGGAGGGCGGCGTAGAAGACCACCATGTTGTAGCCGAGGTTGCTCCACAGGGCGATGTTCACGATCGACGGGAGCACGGTGTGCAGCCCGAGGAAGTCGATGGTGATGTCGGCCTTGGCGAACAGCTCGATGACCGGGCTGATGCCGGGGGTGTAGAGGTAGAGCCAGATCAGGGCGGCGATGATGCCCGGCACGGCGTGCGGCAGGAACAGGCCGAGCTGCGCCGAGGCCCGCAGCCGTACGACGCCCGAGTCCAGCAGCAGGGCCAGGGCGAGCGAACCCAGCACCATCAGCGGGATGTAGATCAGGCAGTACAGGGCGACCGTGCCGAGCCCGGACAGGAAGGTCGGGTCGGTCAGGACGGCCGTGTAGCTGCGCAGTCCGACGAAGACCGTGCGGGCGTTGCCGAAGCCGAGGCCGGGGTGGTCGTCGCTGTGGAAGCTGAGGTAGACGGCGGTGCCGACCGGGATCAGGAAGACGGTGACGAGGAGCGCGAAGAAGGGTGCCATCAGGGCGCCGCAGGCGCCGAGTTGGCGGCGCCGGGCCGCCTTGCGGGTGCGGCGGGCGGAGGCCGGGGCGGTGGCGGGGAGGGCTGCGGGCGGGGCGTGCTGGGTGGTCGCGGTCATGAGGGTTCACCTGCCTTTCGGGCGGCTCAGCTGCTGTGCTGCGTGGTGGACAGACCGAGGGCCTTCAGGTCGGGCATGGTGCCGTCCTGGGCCGCGCGCACGGATCCGATGAGGGTGCCCTGGCCGCCGCTCACCCGGGCGAAGCCGTCCTGCATCACCTTTCCGGTGGCGGTCATCCGCGGGCCCCACACCCAGCCGTCGCGGATCTTGTGGGCCTCCTCGTCGAAGAGGGTGTAGATGTCCTGGCCGCCGTAGTAGGAGGCGTCGAAGGCCTTGCGGTCGACGGGGACAAGCCCGGGGACCGCCGGGTACTGGCTGCTGGCGCCGCTGGAGAGACGGGCACGCAGCGCGTCCGGGTGGGAGACCTGCCACTCGATGAACTCCATGGCGGCCTCGGGGTGCTTGCTGTCCTTGGTGACGGCGAAGGTGGAGCCGCCGTGCGTGCCGACGTGCGGGCTCGACTCGTCCCACTGCGGCAGCGGCGCGATCCGCCACTTGCCCTTCAGCCCGGGCTGCGCCCGCATCTGCGCCCCGGCGTCCCAGGCACCGCTGAGCCGGGTCAGCACAAGCCCGTTGGCGATCTGCGCGTCGGACTGGCGGCTCTCGACGCCGTTCATGAACACCACGTCGGCGTCGACGAGTTTCTGCCAGTACGCCGCCACGCGCCGGGTCGGCGCGTCCGCGAGGGACACGTTCCAGGCGCCCTTGGAGGTGTCGAACCACTGGGCGCCGGCCTGCCAGCTGTAGGCGGCGAACTGCGTGGCGCCGTCCGTGGGGAACAGCACCAGCCGTCGCTCGGGCGCCTTGCGCCGGACCGTGTGCGCGAGTTCGGCGAACTCGTCCCAGGTGCGCGGCACTTGGAGGCCGTACTGGTCGAACAGGTCGGTGCGGTAGTGCATGACCATCGGTTCGACGTCGAGCGGGACGCTGTAGGTGCGGCCCTGGAAGGTGGTCAGGCCGAGGGCCTGGGGCAGGGTCTTGGCCTTGAGGGTGTCGCTGACCATGTCGGTGATGTCGCGGGCGACGCCGTCGATGGCGAAGCCCGGTACCTGCGGGTACTCGATGGTCGCGACGTCGGGTGCGTTGCCGGCCCGGGCCGCGTTGCTGAGTTTGGCGTAGCCGCCCTGGTTGCCGGACGGGATCTGCTGGAAGTCGACCTGGATGCGGTCGTGTGTGCGGTTGAACTCGTCCACCACTTCCTGGCTGCCGCGCAGGGCGGACCAGAAGGTGATGCGCGTGGTTCCACTGGTGCTGCTCGCGGTGGACGCGCCCTTGCTGCAGGCGCTCACGGCGCCCGCGAGCGGCAGGGCGGCCATCGCGGCGAGCACGGATCGACGGCTCTGTCGACCAGGCATGGCGCCTCCCGAGGCTCCCGCGTGCCCGGTTGGGCACGACCTGTTCGAGTCACGGGAATCCTCCGTGGCCGACAAGAAACGGTCAATAGAGCGATCAGAAGAAAATAAAGCGGTCAAACGCTCATCGCGCTACAGGGGCTTGGTCGAGCCGCGCACCTTCAGCGTCGGCAGCAGCTCCACGCGCTGCACCGAAGCCGTCCCCTCGCCCCGCGTCCCGTCGAGCCGGCGCAGCATCAGCTCCGCGGCCACCCGGCCGACCTCGCCCTTGGGCGGCGAGACGGCGGTCAGCGGCGGACTGGCGAGCCCGGCCACCACGTCGTCGTAGGCGACCACCGAGCAGTCCTCGGGCACCCGCACCCCCTGCTCGGCGAGCTGCTGCACCAGCATCAGCGCGTCCACGTCGCCGTGCAGGACGGCGGCGGTGGCGCCCACCTTGCGCAGCAGCGCGGCGAGGTCCGGCACGTCGGTGGGCTCGTGGTCGAGGCCGCCGCGCGACGAGCTGAGCGCCCAGGTCCACTCCTCGACGAGCGGATGGGCGCCGGCGATCTCGGTGAAGGCGGCGCGCAGGGTGCGGGCGGTGGGGCTGTCGTCGCGGGTCGCGAACACCAGCCGCCGGTGGCCGAGGCCGACCAGGTGCTCGACGGCGAGATGGGCGCCGTACCAGTGGTCGGAGCAGACCGAGTCCATGGCGTGCAGCGCGCTGCCCTTCGGCGGCCGGCGCTCCATCAGCACGGTCGGCACGTCCAGCTCGGCGAGCCAGCGGTAGTCGGCCTCCTCGGCGGCGGGGTCACGCCAGCGCGGCGCGAGCAGTACGCCTCTGGCGCCGTCGGCCAACGCCCGCTCCACCTGCGGGCGTTCGGCGCCCGGCACCTGGGGTGCGATGTGCAGGGCGACGCGCAGGCCGGCCGCGTCGAGGACCGTGCGGGCGCCGTGCAGGGCCTCGTAGAGATACGAGTGCCGCTCGGGCACCACCACGGCCACCGGGTCCCCCTCGCCGGTGGCGTGCTCGGGCAGCTCCTGTGCGGGCAGGGTCGAGCGCACGACCCCGTGCCCACGGCGCAGCTTGCCCTCCCGCATCAGCTCCTCGACGTCCCGGCGCACCGTCACCACGGACACCTGGAGCTCGGCGGCGAGGTCGCGCACGCGTGCCGTGCCACGTGCCTGCACCGCGGCAAGGATCCGCCGCCGTCTGAGATCGACCGGCTCCCGCATGTGGCCACCGCCCCCGGAATGTTCGTTTGAGCGATCGGGCCGCCATCATACGATCGCCCGCTCCCGGCGGACATCCCCAGGGCTTCGGCGAGGCACAGACACGCCGTCGACGTGCGCGGACGTCCCGCTGAGCGGGATCCATCCGCATTTCTGCCCATCTCATTGATTGTACCGACCGTTGGGTCTATCTTTCCCGCATCTCATCCCGGACCAGAGCCGCTCTCCGGTTCCGCTCACCCATGGAAGGCCCGTGATGTCCCAGACCCGTACCGCCGCCCCACCGGCTGAAGAGTCCTCCCTGTCCACCTCGCGCAACGTCCTCGTGGTCGTCGCGCTGCTGTGGACCGTCCAGCTGGTCGCTCTGGTGGCCGCGCTGTCCGGCATCTCGCAGGCCGAGGTCGCCATCCACTTCCGGACCACGCAGATCGCGTGGTTCACCCTGATGACCCTGCTGACCGGCACCTTCTTCCTGCCGTTCGCGGTCAAGGCCGCGGCGCTGTTCGGCAAGAAGAAGGTCCTGCTCGTCGCCACCGGGCTCGGCTTCGTCGGCGACCTGGTGGCCGCCCTCGCCACCGACTACCGGACGCTGCTGATCGGCCGCGGCATCGCGGGCATCTACGCGGCCACCGCGCCGATCGCCTACGCCATCACCCGTGACATCTTCCCGCGCCGCTGGGTCGGCCTCGCCAGCGGCATCATGGCCGGCGGCGTCGGACTCGTCGCCTTCGGCGGGCCGTTCCTGGCCGGCTGGCTGCTGGACGACTACGGCTTCCGCGGTGTGCTCTGGTTCATGGCCATCAGCACCTGCGTGAGCTTCGTCCTGGTGGCCCTCTGCGTGCCCGAGAGCCCGGTCACCGGGGGCGGCGGGCGCATGGACTGGATCGGCGGCCTGCTGCTCGGCGGCGGCGTCACCGCCGTCGTCTACGCGGTCGGCGAGGGATCGCAGTGGGGCTGGAGCAGCGGCAAGTTCCTGGCCTACATCGTCGCCTCGGCGATCGCCCTGGTCGTCTTCGTCCTCGTCCAGCGCAGAGTCGCCGAGCCGCTGTTCCCGCCCTCCATGACCCGGCGCCGGCCGGTGTGGACCGTGCTGCTGGCCACCTCCGTGGCGGCCGGCTCGCTCAACGCGGTCGGTGTGGTCGTCCAGTTGCTGGTGCTGATGCCGGCCATCCCCACCATCTCCGACGGCCTCGGCTGGTCCGGCGAGCACAACGCCATCGTCACCAGCCCGATCAGCGCCATGATCATCGTCGGCGCGATCGGCACCGGCTGGCTCGCCCGCCGTATCGACGCCCGGATCCTGCTGGGCATCGGCGCCGCTTGCGCCGTCATCGGTTACGCGATCGGCACCCATCTGCACCACAGCGCGGCCCAGATCGTCGAGATGGGTCTGATCGCCGGTCTCGGCACGGGCATGGTCGTCGCGATCGCCCCCATCATGATCATCGAGGTGGTCACCCCCGAGGAGCAGGCACTGGCCAACGGCGCCCAGACCCTGGGCCAGGGCGTCGCCCAGATCATCGTGTCCCAGCTGGCCTTCGTGGTGATGGCACAGCACGGCGCGATCCTGAAGGGCACCCAGTTCTACCTCGACCAGGGCTTCACCAACGGCCTGTGGCTGGTGGTCGGTTGCGTCGCGTTCGGCGCGCTGCTCGTCCCGCTGATTCCCCGGCCCAAGCGCCTCGCGGAGGCGGAGGTCGGCCAGGCAGTCTGACCGCGGGGGCCGGCACAGCACGAAGGGCCGGGCATCACGCCCGGCCCTTCTCGTCGTCTGTGATACGAGGGCGACGACTGTGGTACGACGGCGGCGACACACGCCCTACGCGTGTCGCCGCCGTCCGCCTACGCGTTCTCGGCACCGCCGAGCGCGGTCAGCTGGTGCTGCAGGAACGCGCCCGACCAGGCCATCAGGTCCGCGGGCACGTAGTAGCCCTTCTCGTCGTTGATGGCGTCCCAGTTGGCGGCCACGTCCTCGACGGTGGCGGCGCCGCCCTCGTGGGCGTAACCCTCGGTCGAGGCGATGAAGAGGCGCGCGAAGCGGCCCGCGCCGGCCGTGTAGATCTCGCCGCTGACCGGGCAGCTCTCGTGGGCGAGGTAGGCCACCATCGGCGCCACCGCGTCGGAGGGCATGTACGGCATGCCGGGGGCGGTCTCGGCGGGCTCCTCCTCGGGGCCGCCGCCCATCCGGGTCATGGCGGCCGGCGCGATCAGGTTGACCTTGATGTTGTGCGGGGCACCGGCCAGCTTCGCGCTGCGCGCCATGCCGACCGTGCCGGCCTTGGCCGCCGCGTACGACAGGTTGTTGTCCATGCCGAACATGCCGCTGGAGGTGGTGTGCACGATCCGCCCGTACCGCTGCTCGACGAAGTGCGGCCAGGCCGCGCGCATCGTGTTGAAGGAGCCGAGCAGGTGCACCGCGAGGTGGCGCTCCAGGTTCTCCGCGTCGATGTCGGGCAGGCCCGCGTACCGGATGATCCCGGCGTTGTTGACGAGGATGTCGATGCGGCCGAAGTTCTCGATCGCGGTGTCGACGATGGCCTGGCCGCCGGCCGGGGTCGAGACGTCGTGGGTGTCGGCGACGGCCGTACCGCCCGCCGCGACGATCTGGTCGACGGCCTTCTGCGCGGGGCCGGCGTCCGAGCCGTCGCCCTCCATGGATCCGCCCAGGTCGTTGACGACGACCTTCGCCCCCCGCTCCGCCAGGAGGCGGGCATGGGCCCGGCCGATACCGCGGCCCGCGCCGGTGACGACCGCGACGCGTCCTTCGAAGCTGAACTCGCTCATGCCTGACTCCTGTTGTACTGCGGTTGCGGGTGCCGGCCCCGCCCTGGTGGGCGGGGCCGGCGGTGGAGAGGTGCTTGCCCGACTACCAGGTGACCGGCAGCTCGGGGATGGCGAAGGCGAGCGCGTCGGCCGGGCGGAACTCGAGTTCGTCCCGGTCGACGGCGAGGCGCAGGGTGGGGATGCGCCGGTAGAGGGTGCCGTAGACGACCTGCAGCTCGATCCGGGCGAGCTGCTGGCCGAGGCACTGGTGGATGCCCCAGCCGAAGGCGTGGTGGTGGGTCGCCTTACGGGTGAGGTCGAGCTTCTCCGGCTCCGGGAACGCCTCCGGGTCCCAGTTGCCGGCGGGCAGCGGGACGATGATGCCGTCGCCCGCCTTGATCTGCACGCCCTCGAACTCGAAGTCCTCGGCGGCGATACGACGCTGACCGAACTGCGCGATGGTCAGATACCGCAGGATCTCCTCGACCGCGTTCTGGGCGCCCTTCGTGTCGTCGAGCTCGCGCAGCCGCGCCAGCTCACCGGGGTGCTCCAGCAGCAGCGCGGTGCCCATGGTGATCATGCTGGCGCTGGTCTCGTGACCGGCGATCAGCAGGATCATGGACAGCAGGGTGGCCTCGGGGAGGGTGAGGTCGCCGTCCTTGATCCGGGCGGCGAAGTCCGAGAGCACGTCCTCCTGCGGCTCCTCCATCTTCTTCTGGAGAAGCCTGGCGAGATAGCCGCCCAGTGCCTCGTTCGCCGCGTTCTGCTCCTCGGTCGTCTTGTCGCTCCGAGTGGCCAGACCGGCGTGCTCCTGGAAGAACTCGTGGTCCTCGTACGGCACTCCGAGCAGCGCGCAGATCATCAGCGAGGGAAGCGGCAGCGACAGCGAGGTGACCAGGTCGGCGGGGTTGGGGCCCGCCAGCATCTTGTCGATGAGCTCGTCGGTGAACGCCTGGATCTTCGGCCGCAGCGCCTCCATCCGGGGGCGGGTGAAGGGCCGGGTCATCATGCGGCGGATCCGCGTGTGATCGGCGCCGTCGGCGTTGAAGATGGTCAGCGGGTGGAGATGGGCGGTCTCCGCCATGGGCTTGTTCGGATACGGGAAGCCCGGCTGCTTGTCGTCGGAGCTGACCCGGGGGTCGGACAGGATCGCACGCTGTGCGGCATGGCCCGTGACCAGCCAGTGCTCGCTGCCGTCCCAGATCCGGGCCCGGGACACCGGGGCCGTCTCGTTCAGGGCGCGCAGCTTGGGCGGCGGGGCGAACGGGCACTTGGCGTCCCGGTCGTCCTGGTAGTGGTAGACCTGCTCGTCGGGGGCGAGGGTGACTGCCTCGGCCATGGTGGTTCCTCCGGTGATGGGGGGTGGGGGGAAACGACGAAAGGTTCAGGGGGTTCGGGGGCTATTCCTCGATGCGGATGGCCAGCGCGGGGCACACCGCGGCGGCGGTCCGCACGTCGTCGGCCAGGTCGTCCGACGGGTTCTCGTCGAGCAGGACGACGATGCCGTCCTCCTCACGCTGGTCGAACACGTCCATGGCGGCGTTCACGCACTGTCCGGCGGCGACGCATTTCTCCTCGTCGACGACAACCTTCATGGGGATCTCTCCTGATCGTTCAGTGGGTGGGGGCGGGAGCGTCGAGGGAGTCGACGATCTCCTGTCGGCGCAGGCGGGCCTGCTTGGGCATGTTCCAGCCGAGAACGCCGGTGACCCGGCCCTCGCTGCGGTACCGGGCGACGAACCGACGAGCCGTCAGATCGCCTTCCACGACGTCGACTTCGGCGTCGGCCGGCAGGAATCCGTGGACCTGGAGCTTGGCGTCGTACTGGTCGGTCCAGAAGTACGGCACCGGCGCGTACGGCCGTCCCTCGCCGAGGATCTCCCCGGCGACCGCCATGGCCTGCTCGGTGGCGTTGGTGCGGTTCTCCAGGCGGATCAGCCGGCCGAGGCCCTCGTGGTGCCAGCGGGCCACGTCGCCGACGGCGTAGATCCCCTCCCCCGCCCGGCAACGCGAGTCGCACACCACGCCGTTGTCGAGCTCCAGTCCGCTGTCCGCGAGCCACTCCGTCGCCGGGGCCGCGCCGATCGCCACGACCACCACGTCGGCCGGCAGCACCTCGTCCGTGGCCAGCCGGACGCCGGTGACCCGGCCGCCCTCGCCGGTGAGACCCACGACACCGGTGCCGAGCCTGAGCCTGACGCCGCGCTCGGTGTGCAGTTCGGCCAGGACGCCGGAGACCAGCGGGCCCACCTGCAGCGCCATCGGCGCGGCCAGCGGTCCGGTCAGGGTGACGTCCAGGCCGAGCGTGCGGGCGGTGGCCGCGATCTCGGAGCCGAGCACGCCCTCGCCGACGACGACCAGCCGTGAGCCGGCCAGCAGGTCCTCGCGCAGGGCCAGACAGTCGTCCAGCGAGCGCAGCACGTGCACGCCGGCCAGGTCCTGCTGTCCGGGCAGCTGCCGGGCGCGCACCCCGGTGGCGATGACGACGGCGTCCGCGGGCAGCTCCCGGCCGGACTGGGTACGGACGCTGCGGGCGGCCGTGTCCAGTGCGACGGCCGGGTCGCCGTACACGAACTCCGCGTCCAGCGCCGCCAGTACGTCCTGGGTGCGCAGGGCGGCCCGCTCCGGTTCCCAGGCTCCGGAGAGCACCTGCTTGGACAGGGGCGGCCGGTCGTAGGGGGCGTGCGGTTCGTCGCCGAGCACCGTGATCGGGCCCGCGTGGCCCTTGCGGCGCAGCGCCTCCACGGTGGTCAGTCCGGACGCGGAGGCGCCCACTACCAGGACGCGGGCGGGGGTCCCGGCGTCGTCGTCGATACTCATGCGTGGCTCCAGTGCGGCGTTTCGTGCGATGTTCGGTGCGAGAGGCGGGGACGGTCAGTAGACGTAGCGCCCGCCGTTGACCCCGAAGGTCTGGCCGGTCACGTAACCCGCCTCCTCCGAGACGAGGTAGGCGACCGCGTGGGCCACGTCCTCGGGGCTGCCGGCCCGCTTCATCGGCATCGTCGCCGCGGCCGCCTCCACGTCGATGGGGCCCTGGCGGACCAGCGGGGTGTCGATGAACCCCGGCGGGACGTGGTTGACGGTGATCCCCTTCTCGATGTACTCGACCGCGAGCGCCCGGGTCAGGGCGATCACTCCGCCCTTGGAGGAGGCGTAGTGCGCCATGGCCGGCGCACCGGTCTGGGCGGACGAGGAGGAGATGTTCACGATCCGGCCCCAGCCCGCCTCCACCATGTCGGGGATCAGCTGCTGGGTGACCAGGAACGGGCCCTTGAGGTTGATCGCGATCATGCGGTCCCAGGAGGCCTCGCTGATGCTGGTGAACGGCTCGTAGGCGGTCGTACCGGCGTTGTTGACCAGGATGGTGACCGGCCCGAGCTCCTCGCGGGTGCGTGCCGCGGAGCGGGCGACGGCCTCGGCGTCGGCTGCGTCACCGCCCACCGCGATGGCCGTGCCGCCGGCTGCCTGGATCTCGGCGGCGGTCTTCTCGGCGCCCTCGGCGTTCAGGTCCCAGACCGCCACGGAGGCGCCCTTGGCGGCCAGGACGGTGGCGATCCCGCGTCCGATGCCCCGCGCGCCGCCGGTGACGACAGCGACCTTTCCCTGAAGTGACATACGTGCTCCTTGTGTACGTGCTGGAGGGGGATGCCGGCGACGGGCTGAGCGCACCGTCGGCGGGACTTCGGGACCACCGGCCTAGGGCTCCAGCGCCTCACGGGCGGCGGTACGGGCGGCGACCGCCCGGGGGAAGCCCGCGTAACCGGCGGAGTGGTAGATGACTTCGGCGATCTCGTCCTGGGTCAGTCCGTTCGTGATGCCGATACGGACATGCGTCTTGAGCTCGGTCTCGGCCCCCAGGGCGATGAGCAACGCGATCGTGACCAGGCTGCGATCGCGCGGGGCGAGCCCCTCGCGGCTCCACAGCGCACCGAAGACGCTGGTCAGACCGATGTCGACGAGATCCTCGCCCAGGCGCCCGTCCCTCAGGTCGACATCGCCCTCGGGGAACACACCGGGCATCAGGGCCCGCATCGCCTTCCAGCCGGCGGCCCGCAGATCGGCGGTTTCCGCAACGCCGTTCTTCTCGCTCATGTCAGACTCCCGTCGCGCTTCTTCGCGTCCCTACGCGAAAGTTAGACCAGACGGTCGGTACAATCAATCTCTCAAGCGAGATTCACATCCATTGAATGAATCCGACCCCTCCTCTACTCTCGGCCTCATTATTCGACTGACCGGTCGAAACATCAAACCAGGCTCACGCGGGAGAGCACATGAGCGAAACGACGAAGACGGGCCCGGCGGACCAGGGCCTCGTGGACATACTGGTCATCGGCGCCGGTGTCACCGGCATCTACCAGCTGTACCGGGCCCAGGAGGAGGGCTTCTCGGCGAAGCTCCTCGAGGCCGGCAGCGGCGTGGGCGGCACCTGGTACTGGAACCGCTACCCCCAGGCCCGCTTCGACTCCGAGAGCTACACCTACGGCTACCTGTTCTCCAAGGAGCTGTGGGAGGAGTGGGAGTGGTCGGAGCACTTCGCCGGCCAGCCGGAGATCGAGCGGTACTTCAACTACGTCGTCGACCGCTTCGACCTGCGCCGGCTCATCGACTTCGGCGCGAAGGTGTCCTCGGCGGTGTGGGACGAGACGACCGCCGCCTGGACCGTGACCACCGAGTCCGGCACCGAGTACCGCGCCCGCCACGTCGTCGCGGCGACCGGCATCCTCTCCGTGCCGTTCATCCCGGAGATCCCCGGCCGCGCGGACTTCCGCGGCGAGCAGCACCACACCGGCCGCTGGCCCAAGACCCCGGTGGACTTCACCGGCAAGCGCGTGGCCCAGATCGGCACCGGCTCCAGCGGTGTGCAGATCGTGCCCGCGATCGCCGACGACGTGGCGCACCTGGCGGTCTACCAGAAGGTCGCCGACTGGCTCACCCCGCTCAACAACCGGCCCATCACCGCCGAGGAACAGGCCGCGCTCAAGGGCGACTTCGAGACCATCCGGGACACCCTCAACACCTCGCCAAGCGGCTTCCTGCACCAGATCACGATGCGCTCGGGCCTGGAGGACACCCCGGAGCAGCGCCAGGAGTTCTACGAGCAGAAGTGGAACAGCCCCGGCTTCACCAAGCTCTCCGAGCACTACTACGACATGACCACGAACCCCACGGTCAACGAGGAGTTCTGCGAGTTCATCGCGGACAAGATCCGCTCGATCGTCAAGGACCCGGCGACGGCCGAGAAGCTGATCCCCAAGGGCCACGGCTACGGCGGCCGCAGGCCCCCGTTCGGTACCGGCTACTACGAGACGTACAACAAGCCGAACGTCGAGCTGGTCGACATCAACGAGACGCCGATCGTCCGCATCACCGAGACCGGGATCGAGACCTCCGAGGGCCACCAGGAGTTCGACATCATCATCTGGGCGACCGGCTACGACTTCGGCACCGGCGCGCTCAACCGGCTCGGGGTGCAGGGCCGGGGAGGTCTCGGGCTCAAGGAGTACTGGGCGGACGGCCCGTCCACCTACCTCGGCATCGCGACCGCGGGCTTCCCCAACTTCTACTTCCCCGGCGGCCCGCACGGCGCCCTCGGCAACAACCCGCGCTACTCCGGCGACCAGGTCGACTACGTGATGGACCTGCTCGTCCACGCCCGCGAACACGGCCACGAGGTCGTCGCGGTCACGGACGCGGCCGAGCAGGAGTGGACGGACCTCGTCAACGGCAACGAGGCCCAGCTGTCCTTCCTCAAGAGCAGCTACTTCTACGGCGCCAACATCCCCGGCAAGGCCGTGAAGCAGCTGCTCAACCCGATGGGGCGGTACAAGCTCCAGGAGCTGATCCGCGAGTCCGTCGAGAACGGCTTCCCGGCCTTCGACTTCGCCAAGGCGGCTCAGCGGCAGCGGGCCTGAGCAAGCGGAACGCCGGTGCCGCCCGTCGATCGGGGGCACCGGCGTCCGGCCGTACGGGGCGCTCGGCTACAGGAACTTGGTGACGCGCCTGCGGAACTTCCACTCGCCGTCCACGAGGACCGCCGTGTCCTCGTAGGTGCCGACCAGCTGCACGCCCCAGCCCTCCTCTCCGCGCGCGAAGAACACCAGGTTGCTGGTGGCCGTGACCTCCTCGCCGGGCTCGGAGGTGAGCACGGTGTTGCCGACGAGGTGCAGCTGCGGGGCCTGCGGCGAGAACTGGCCGTAGACCTTGCGGATGGTCTCGCGGCCCTCGAAGGTGCCCTGGCCCTCGATCTCGGCGACCCCGTCCTCGGTGAACAGGTCGGCGACGACGTCGGTGTTCCCGGAGTCGATGTTCTGGGCGTAGGTGGCGATGATCTTCTGGACGCCGGCCAGCGCGGATTCGGCGGTGATGGTCATGTGTCTTGTCTCCCGGTGGGCTCGATGGGGATACGGCAGGGCAGGGGCGGGTCAGGTCTGGTACGTGGTCACGCGCCGCTGGATCAGCCAGGCCCCGTCGACCTGGCGGAACGTGTCCACGTAGTGGCCCACGACCAGCGGCGCCCAGCCCGCCTCGCCGCGCTGGAAGAAGGCCACGTCGCTGGCGGCGGTCGCCTCGTCGGGACCGGCGGAGTCGACGGTCGTGTTGGTCACCATGTGCAGCTGGGGCTGCGTGGGAGCCCATCCCTTGAAGGCCTCGCGCAGGGCGTCGTGCCCCTGGACCGGGTCCGCGCCCGGCAGCTCCAGGACCCCGTCGGGCGTGTACAGCGCCACGACGTCGTCGGTGCGCCCGGCGTCCTGGGCCTGGGTGTGCGCCCCGATCACGGCACGCACCCCGGCCGCGACCCACGCCTGTGTGGATTCGCTCATTGCAGCTCCCAGTGGTAGGTGTTTCGACCAGTCAGTCTATTGATCCGGAGGTGCAATATGAAGGCCCGAATGGAAAGCCGTCCGAGTTGTTGACCGCCCGGTACATTAGAAATAGCATGCGGGCACGACCGTCGACGGGGACCGTCGTCCAAGGAGGAGTTTTATCGTGACGAAGCGTTGGAAGCAGCGGCCGCCCGGTTCGACCTGGGGCGAGTGGGGCGACGACGACGAGCTGGGCCGCATCAACCTGCTGACGGCCGAGAAGGTGCTGCAGGGCGTGCGGGAGGTCGAGCACGGGGTCACCTTCAGCCTGAGCCTGCCGCTCGACTATCCGGGCGGCACTGCCCTCAACCAGCGCCGTTACCCGCCGATCCTGCGGCCCACCGAGGACCTCGAGCACAAGCAGGACGTCTTCTACAACGTCGTGGCGCGCGACCAGATCGATCCCTCCCTGATCGACGTCTGGTCCGACGACGTGGTGACCCTCTGGCTGCAGTACTCGACCCAGTGGGACTCCCTCGCCCACCAGGGCGCCGAGTTCGACGCCGACGGCGACGGCGAGGCCGAGCCGGTCTACTACAACGGCTACCGGCCCGGCACCGACCTGGTGGGACCGCAGGAGGACGCCAAGGGCGACGGCAGCGGAAGCATCAGCTTCGCCCGCCACCTCGGCCTGGAGCACATGGCGCAGCACGGCGTCCAGGGCCGCGGCGTCCTGATCGACATCGCCCACCACCTGGGCACGGACTACCAGCCCGTCAGCTACAAGCAGCTCCAGGACATCATGGCCGCGGACAACGTGACCGTGGAGCCCGGCGACATGGTCCTGCTGCACACCGGCTTCGCCACCCAGGTGCTCGCCTGGAACAAGAACCCCGACCCGGTGGCCATCCACCAGACCGCCGCCTACCTCGACGCGGACGACCCGGAGATCCTGAACTGGATCGCCGAGTCGCAGATGTCCGCGCTGATCGCGGACAACTACGCGGTGGAGGGCGTGGCCACCACCAAGGCCCAGGGCCGCCACACCCTGCTCCCGATCCACCACCTGTGCCTGTTCAAGCTGGGCGTCCCGCTCGGTGAGCTGTGGTACCTGCACGACCTGGCGGCCTGGCTGCGCGAGCACGACCGCAGCCGCTTCCTGCTCACCGCTCCCCCGCTGAACCTGCCCGGCACCCAGGGCAGCCCGCTGACCCCGGTCGCGACCGTCTGATCCACGGCCACGAGCGGACCGCCGCCGGCCTGCGAACAGTCCTGCCGATTGCGGCGGGCCGGCGGCGGAAGCCACGAAGGGGTGGCCCCCAGGAGGACGTCCTGGGGGCCACCCCTTCGTCGTGCCCGCGTTCACACCGCGGCGATACGGCGGACGGTGTCGGCGATGGTGTCCCGCGAGGGCAGCCACAGCCGCTCCAGCGAGGGCGCGTACGGCGCGGGCATCGGGGGCGCCGCGACCCGGGTGACGGGCGCGTCCAGGTGCCAGAAGCCCTCGTCGACGGCGAGCGCGGACAGCTCGGCACCGACGCCGAAGTCCCGTACCGCTTCATGCGCGATGACCAGGCGGTTGGTCTTGGCGAGGGAGGCGAGGACCGTCTCGCGGTCCAGCGGGGCGATCGTGCGCAGGTCGATCACCTCGACGCTCACGCCCTCCGCGGCGAGCGACTCGGCGGCGGCCAGGGCGTCCTGGACCATCCGCGACCAGGACACGAGCGTGACGTCGGTGCCCTCGCGGACGACCTTCGCCCTGCCGAGCGGGATCAGGTGGTCAGCCGGGGGCTTGGGGCCCTTGAGGCCGTACTGCAGCCGGTTCTCGACGAAGACCACCGGGTTCGGGTCCTGGATGGCCGCCCGCAGCAGGCCGTAGGTGTCGGCCGGGTTGGAGGGCATCACCACGGTCAGCCCGGGGATGTGCGCGAGCAGCGCCTCCAGGCTCTGCGAGTGCTGGCTGCCCGACGAGCGGCCCGCGCCGAACTGCGTGCGCACCACCAGGGGCATGGAGGCCCGGCCGCCGGTCATGAAGCGCAGCTTGGCGGCCTGGTTGAGCAGCATGTCGAGGCAGACGCCGATGAAGTCCATGTACATCACCTCGACGACCGGCTTCATGCCGGCCATCGCCGCCCCGACCGCCGTACCGATGATGGCGCTCTCGCTGATCGGGGTGTCGCGCACCCGGCCCGGGAACGCCTGGGCGAGGCCCCGGGTGAGCCCGAAGACGTTGCCGCCCGCGCCGACGTCGATGCCGGCGACGAACACGCTTGGGTCGGCGGTCAGTTCGTGCTCCAGGGCCAGGCGTACGGCGTCCATGGACCGGAAGACCTCGCCCGCCGCGGGCACGGGCTCGGGCAGGGCGGGGCGCGGGGCCGAGACGAAGTCGTACAGGGTCTCCGGGGCCGGCTCGGGCAGGCTCCTGGCCCACTGCACCGCCGCCTCGATCTCCTTGTCGATCTCCTCGTCGACCGCGTCGGCCTGCGCGGCCGGCACCCCGGCGGCGGCCAGATGGCGGCGGGCCACCAGCAGCGGGTCGCGCTCCTTGGCCTCGGCGACCTCCTCGGCGCTGCGGTAGCGCTCCGGGTCGCCCTCGTAGTGGCCGTGCCAGCGGTAGGTCTCCGCCTCCACCAGCACCGGACCGCCGCCCGCCCGCAGCCGCGCCACCACGTCGGTCATCAGGCCGGCCACCGCGAGTACGTCGTTGCCGTCGACGTGCGCGTACCCGATGCCGTAACCCGCCGCGCGGGCGGACAGCGTGGCCCGGTGCTGCTCCGAGGCGGGCGAGAACTCCGAATAGTGGTTGTTCTCGCACAGGAAGACGACCGGCAGATCCCATACGGCGGCCAGGTTCACCGCCTCGTGGAACATGCCCTGCGCCACCGCGCCGTCGCCGAAGAAGGCCACCACCACGTCGCCCGCGTCCCGCAGCTTGGCCGCGGTGGCGACGCCCGCGGCGATGGGGAGTCCGGCACCGACGATGCCGTTGGCGCCGTAGATGCCGAGACCGGGGTCGGCGATGTGCATCGAGCCGCCGCGGCCGTGGCAGGTGCCCGCCTCCTTGCCCATCAGCTCGGCCATCATCGGCGCCACGTCCAGGCCCTTGGCCAGCACATGGCCGTGGCCGCGGTGGGTGGAGGTGATGCCGTCCCGGGGGCCGAGCGGCCAGCAGGCGCCGACGGCGCTCGCCTCCTGCCCGATGGACAGATGGAGAAAGCCGGGAATCTCGGTCGCCTTGTACAGCTCGGACGCCCGCTCCTCGAAACGCCGGATTCGGCGCATCCGGCGATACATCTCCAGAAGCTGATCCGTGTGCCCGGATGCGGGCCCCGCCTGCACTGCTGCATCGGTCGTCATGCGCGTCCTCGCATTGCTCGCGCGGGCGGCACACAGCCGCTCCGCCTGAGTCCTGTTTTTAATGTACCGTCTGGTCTAGCAAACTTCTTGAGACAGAGCGGAAAACGAAGTCGGGCGGGGAGCGAAGCAATGCCCAGACCACCGGGCCACGGGCCGGACTACCAGGTCCGGCGCCAGAAGATCATCGACACGGCCGCCGAGCTGTTCGCCCGCCAGGGCTACGCGGCGACCTCGGTCAACGACCTGGGCCGCGCGGTCGGGCTCGCGAAGGGAGCGCTGTACTACTACATCGGCTCCAAGGAGAACCTGCTGATCGAGATCCAGTCCCGGGTGATGTCCCCGCTGCTCTCCAGAGCCCGGGAGATCGTCGCGCTCGACACGGATCCGCTGGTGCGGCTGCGCCTGCTGTCCGAGTCGCTGCTGACGACCATCTTCCACAGGCTCGACCACATCTGGGTCTACGAGCACGACTACCGCAGTCTCACCGGCGACCATCTGCACACCCTGCTCGGCCAGCGCGCCGAGTTCGAGCGGCTGGTGCGCGGGCTGCTCACGGAGGCCGTCGAGCAGGGCACCTTCCGCGCGATGCCGCCGCGGCTGGCCACCCTTCAGTTCCTCAACCTCCACAACCACACCTACCAGTGGGCGAAGCCGGGCGGCCGCTGGGACGCCGCGCAGCTCTCGCGCGAGTACTGCGACACCCTGCTGCGCGGTTTCGGCGCGCCGGGGGCGGTCCTGCCGGACGTGGAGGAGAAGGCGGCGGCGTTCAAACGGGAGCGCCCGGACCTGCCGCTGGACCCCGAGGCCGAGTGGCGGTCCGAGCCGCCGGCCGCCTGAGCCGGGGGCCCGCGATGGTCGCCGCGGGCCCCTTCGCCTGTCATGCCTGCTTCACCAGCGCCCGGGCGATGACGTCCCGCTGGATCTCGTTCGTGCCCTCGCCGATCTCCAGGATCTTGGCGTCGGCGTAGAACCGCGAGATCTCCGACTCCCGGACATAGCCGTAGCCGCCGTGGATCTGCACCGCCTGGGAGGCGGCCCGGTTGGCGACCTCGGAGGCGTACAGCTTGGCCATGGCGGCCTCCTTGCTGTACGGCCGCCCCTGGTCGGCGAGCCAGGCGGCCCGGTAGACCATCCAGCGGGCGGCCTCGAACTCCGTGCCGATGTCGGCGATCTTGTGGGCCACCGCCTGGAACGACGAGAGCGGGCGGCCGAACTGGTGCCGTTCCGTGGCGTGTTTGACGGCGAGCGCGAGTGCGGCCTTGGCGAGCGACAGGGCGAGGGCGGCGACGCTGACGCGGCCCTTGTCGAGGACGGAGAGGAACTGGCGCAGTCCGTTGCCCTCGTCGCCGATGAGGTGGTCGTCGGAGACCCGGACGTCGTCGAAGACGAGTTCCCGGGTGTCCATGGCGTGCCAGCCGAGCTTCTTCAGCTTGGCGCCGCAGGTGTAGCCCGGGGTGCCGGTCGGGACGTAGAAGGTGGCGAAGCGTTTCCGCCCGTCCTCGTCCTTGCCGGTGGTGGCGAGCAGGGTGACGCCCTGGCTGATGTCGGTGCCGGCGTTGGTGATGAACATCTTGGTGCCGTTGATCACCCAGCCGCCGTCCTCGCGGCGCGCCGTGGTGGCGATGCCGGCCGCGTCGGACCCGGCGCCCGGCTCGGTCAGGCCGAAGGCGCCGAGGGCCTCGCCGCGCGCCAGGGGTGCCAGCCAGCGCTGCTTCTGCTCCTCGGTGCCGTAGGCCAGCAGCGGGATGGTGGCGATGGTCGAGTGCGCGTTCCAGGTGGAGGCCACCGACTGGTCGGCGGCGCCGAGTTCCTCCATGACGGCCACGTACGACACCATGTCGGAGCCCGCGCCGCCGTACTGCTCGGGCACGAGCATGCCCATCAGGCCGAGTTCGCCGAGCTTGGTGAAGACGTGCGTCGGGAACTCCTCGTTCTCCGACCACTCGGCCGCGTTCGGGGTGATCTCCTTGGCCGCGAACTCCCGGACCATGTCCTGCAGGTCCCGCGTCTCCTCCGGCAGGTCGAAATCCATGTCACTTATCCCTTCGGGGTCAGCAGCACCTTCAGGTGCTTTGCGCGGTCGGCCGCCAGGTCCGCGAAGACCCCGGCTCCTTCCGAGAGCGAGAAACGTCCGGTGATCAGCGGCGTGGCGTCCAGGCGCCCGGTGCTCATCAGGTCGATCACACGGGGGATGTCGAAGTTGTAGCCGAGCGTGCCGAGCACGGAACGCTCGTAGAAGACGAGCTGTCCCATGTCGAACTCGACGCTGCCGTGGCCGACTCCGGCGAGCACGACCCGTCCGCCGCGCCGGACGGTGGCCACGGCCTGGGCGGCGAGCGCGGGGACCCCGGTCGCGTCGATGACGACGTCCGGGCCGATGCGGTCGGTCTTGAGGAACAGCTCTCGGCGTACGTCCGTTTCGCGCGGGTCGAAGGCCTCGGTGACGCCGAGGTTCAGCAGCAACTCGCGGCGCCCTGCGAGGGGTTCGCTGACGTAGAGTCCGGCCGCGCCGGCGATGCGGGCCGCGAGGACCACGGCTACGCCGATCGGGCCGCCGCCGACGACGAGGACGTTGTCGCCGGGGCGGACGCCGGCCCGGGTGACGGCGTGCAGGCCGACGGCGAGGGGTTCGGCGGCGGCCGCCATCTCGTCGCTGACGTTGTCGGGGAGCCGGGTCAGGCCGGCGATCGGGACGGTGACGCGGTCGGCGAAGGCGCCGGGGGAAGCCAGGCCGACGGAACCGCTCTTGGGGCAGATGTGGTACTCGCCTCGGGTGCACCAGAAGCAGACGCCGCACCGCCAGACGGGGTCGGCCGTCACCCGGTCGCCGATCGCGATTCCGGGGACCTCGGTGCCCAACGCGACCACCGTGCCGCTCAGTTCGTGGCCGAGGGCGAGGGGTGGGGCCTCGCCGGTGAGTGGGTGGGGGCCCTCGCGGATCATGTGGGGGCCTTCGAGGAACTCGTGCAGGTCCGTGCCGCAGACTCCGCACCAGGACACTTCGACGACTGCCTCGTGCGGCCCGGGCTCCGGTGGGTCGGGAACCTCCTCCAGCCGAAGATCGCGCGCACCGTGCCAGCGCAGTGCCTTCATGACCCGTCCTCCTTACGGTCGTCAGGTGTGGCCGCACCGAAACGTGCCTTTCCGGGGCCGTGTTCAAGGAAGGAGCGCAGCCCCTCCCCCGCATCAGCGGTACCGAACACGCCTGTGAACAGGGAGCGTTCGAGGGCCAGGCCGGTCGACAGGGACGTGTCGGCGCCCTGGTCCACTGCCTCCTTGATCGCCTCCAGGGCCGCCGCGGGGCCCTCGGCCAGGCGGCGGGCGTAGCTGAGGGCGGTCTCGTACACCTCTGCCGTGGGGACCACCTCGTCCACCAGGCCCAGACGCAAGGCCTCCTCGGCGCCGACCCTTCGGCCGGTCATCAGGAGGTTCTTCGCGCGCGACGGGCCGATCAGGCGGGTCAGGCGCTGGGTGCCGCCCGAGCCGGGCATGATGCCGAGCTGGACCTCCGGCTGGCCCAGGACCGCGTCGTCGGCTGCCACCCGGTAGTCGGCGGCGAGGGCCAGTTCGAGGCCGCCGCCGAGGGCGTAGCCGGTGATCGCCGCGATGACCGGGACGGGGAGGCGGGCCACCTCGTCGAAGGTGCGTTGCAGCGCGCGGTTCCAGCCCCGGACCTCTTCGGGGCCCATCGCGGCCAGTGCCTTGACGTCCGCCCCGGCGGCGAACAGCCGCTCCCCGCCGTACAGCACCACCGCCCGCACCTTGGAGTCGTCCGCCAGCCTGCGCACGCCCGCGGCCAGCTCGCCGCGCTGGACGGTGTCGAAGGCGTTCATCGGCGGATGGGCGAGGCGGACCGTGACGACGGGTCCGTCGGTCTCGAGGCGGATACGAGGCAAGGGGCCCTCCTCCGGGTGGAAGCGACATCGGGGCCGTCTGGATGGTTGTCGACCAGTGGGCTCCGTCGTAAAGTGCGGCTCAACGTTTTATAGACCAAGAGGTACACTAAATCTTGGTAGCGGGCAACCGACCGGTCGGGACATTCCCGGCCGCCGAGCCGGAGAGTCGCCGTGCACAATTTTTCGAGCATCCTCGATTACCACCTGGCCCAGCGGCCCGACGCCGTGGCCGTGACACAGGACGACCGCCGCCTGACGGTGCGCGAGCTCCATGAACGGGTGAACCGGCTGGCCGCCGGTCTGACGGAGCTGGGCGTCGGGCGCGGCGACGTCGTGGCTCTGCTCCTCTACAACCGGCCCGAGTTCATCGAGCTGGTCTATGCGGCAGGTCGCGTCGGGGCGGTGTTCCTGCCGCTGAACTACCGCCTGTCCGAGGAGGAATGGGCGTACATCCTGGATCACGCCGAGGCGAAGGCGATCGTCACCGAGCCGGAGTTCCTGCGCGCGACGGACCGCATCGCCGCCAAGACCCCCGCCCTGGAGCACCGGATCCTGGTGGACGGCGGTGCCCCCGCGCCCGAGTGGACCGGTTACGAGGCACTGCTGGACCGGCACCAGGGAGCGGAAGTGGCCGCCGTGGACGTCGGACCCGACGACCTCCAGCGTCTGATGTACACGTCCGGAACGACGTCGCGGCCCAAAGGCGTGCGCATCACGTACGGGAACGTGCAGGCCAAGAACCTCGCGCACATCGTCCACTTCGGGCTGACCGCGGCCGACACGACGCTGGTCTGCGGCCCGCTGTACCACGTGGGCGGCCTGGACATGCCGGCCCTGGGCGTCCTGTACGCGGGCGGCGGCGTGGTGCTCCAGCGGAAGTTCGACCCGGAGGGCGTCCTGCGGGCGATCCAGGAGCACCGGGTCACCAACGCGTGGCTCGCACCCGCGATGGTCAACGCGGTCCTGGAGGTCCCGGACCGGGAGTCGTACGACACCTCCTCGGTGCGCTTCGTCCTCGGCGGCGGCGAGAAGACCCCCGAGCCGGTGCTGCGGCGCATCATGAACGCCTTCCCCAACGCCTGGTTCGCCGACGCCTACGGGCTGACCGAGACGGTCTCCGGCGACACCTTCCTCGACCGCGAGCACGCGCTGTCCAAGCTGGGCTCGGTCGGGCGCCCGGTGCCGCACACGCGCGTGCGGATCGTCGACGACACCGGCAAGGAGCTGCCGGCGGGCGAGCTGGGCGAGATCACGCTGCGCGGCCCGAAGGTCTTCGCCGGCTACTGGCGCGACGAGAAGGCCACGGCCGCCGCCCTGCAGAACGGCTGGTTCCACACCGGGGACATCGGGCACGTCGACGAGGACGGCTTCCTCTACATCGACGACCGCAAGAAGGACATGATCGTCTCGGGAGGGGAGAACATCGCGACTCCCGAAGTGGAGCGGGTGCTGTACGAGCACCCTGCTGTTCTCGAAGCCGCGGTGGTCGGGCTGACCCATCCCCGCTGGGGCGAAGTCCCGCGCGCCTTCGTGGTGTTCCGGCCGGGCGCGGACGCCGGGCCGGACGAGCTGCGGGAGTTCTGCGCGGGGCGCCTTGCCAAGTTCAAGGTGCCGGTGCGCTTCGACGTCGTCGGCGAGCTCCCCCGTACGCCCTCGGGCAAGGTCCTCAAGCGGACCCTGCGTGACATCCCCGTGGAGGACTGATCCATGGCCGACGTCAACACCGACCTGCGCCTGGACGGCCGTACCGCCTGGGTGACCGGTGCGGGCAAGGGGCTCGGGCGGGCGATCGCGGTCGCGCTGTTCCAGGCCGGGGCGGACGTGGCGGTGACCGCCCGGACCGCCGCCGACCTGGAGAGCCTGGAGGCCGAACTCGCGGGGCACGGCGGCAAGGTACTGGTGCTGCCCGCTTCCGTCGCCGACTCGGACGCCGTGCGTACGACGGTCGAGCGGATCACCGGCGCGACCGGGCGGCTGGACGCCGTCGTCAACTGCGCCGGGATCAGCCCGCACTTCACGCGCAGCGAGTTCGTCACCGACGAGGACTTCGGGCGGGTGCTCGACATCAACCTCCAGGGCACCTTCTACTGCTGCCGCGAGGCCGGGAAGGTGATGCTGGAGCAGGGGTCCGGGTCGATCGTCAACGTCTCGTCGGTGCACGCGCGCACCGGCTTCGAGCGGATCGCCGCGTACGCGGCCAGCAAGGGCGGGGTGGAAGCGCTGACCAAGGCGCTCGCCGTCGAGTGGGCCGACCGCGGGGTGCGGGTCAACTCCCTTGCGCCGGGCTACTTCCGTACGGACCTGAGCTCCGGGCTCCTGGACAGCCGCTGGGGTGAGCGGATCGTGCGGAGCACTCCCCTGGGCCGCGTGGGCGACGCCGGGGAACTGGGCGGCGCCGCGGTGTTCCTGGCCTCGGACGCCTCCCGCTATGTCACGGGTACGACGGTGACGGTGGACGGGGGCTGGACCGCCTGGTGACTCCGGCACGGAAAGCCGCCCCAGTCGCCCCTGGGGCGGCTTTCCTGTCAGGCGCTGACCTCCGGGACTTCCCGGCGGTGCGGCTCCGGAGTTCCGTAGAGGTCGTCCGCGACGGCCCGCACGGTGTTCACCACCAGCGGGGCCACGAGTTCCAGTGAGGAACGGCCGTCGCCCACCACCGAGATCGCGCCGACCGGGCCCTCCGGTCCGCGCAGGGCGAGGCCCACGCAGCCGAGGTCGGGGAAGCACTCCCCGCGGTCGATGGCCAGGCCGCCCCGGCGGCGCACCAGCCGCAACTCTCGGTGCAGCTGGTCGAGATGGCCGATGCTCTGGTGGGTCCGGCGCTCCATGCTCTGCGCGTACCGCGCGTCGATCTCCTCCGGGCTCAGCCAGGCCAGCATGGCCTTGCCGAGCCCGGTGCAGTGCGCGACCGCCCGGCCGCCGACCCGCGAGGGGATGTCGACCGCGGCCCGGCCGCCCACCTTGTCCAGGTAGTAGATCTCCGGCCCGTCGAGCACGGCCAGGTGGACGACCATCCTGGTGCGCACGGCCAGTTCCAGCAGGTGCGGCGCGGCGGCGGCCCGCAGCGCGCTGTGCCCGATCTCCCGGCCGCCCAGCCCGAGCGCTCTGTTGCCCAGGGTGTATCCGGCCACCGTGTGCCGCAGCCAGTCGAGCCGGACCAGCTGGTCGAGGATCCGGTGCGTGGTCGACCGGGGCAGCTGGGTGCGGCGGGAGACCGTTTCGAGGGTCAGGTGGGTCTGCGGACTCTCGAAGAGGTCCATGATGAGCGTCACTCGCTCCATCATCGACGGAGGCAGCGCAACGCTCAGCTCAGGGGCGGCAGACGTCATCGTCGGTGCCTCTCTGCTCTACCTGAAATCAATTCTGGTTCGGCGCCGGCGTCAAGGTATCAATGACGCCGACCGCAGAGAAAGAGTCGTGCACCGATTAATTGGGGCGACCGGTCTATTAATTGTCGGAGGCAATCCCGAGTCAGCCTCGCGTGGTCAGGTCCAGGGCGATGTCGACGATCATGTCCTCCTGGCCGCCGACCAGGCCGCGCCTGCCGACCTCCTCCAGGATGGTGCGGGCGTCGAGGCCGTACTGCTCGGCCGCGGTCTCGGCGTGCCGCAGGAAGCTGGAGTAGGCGCCCGCGTAGCCGAGGGTGAGGGTCTCCCGGTCGACGCGCACCGGGCGGTCCTGGAGCGGCCGTACGAGGTCCTCGGCGGCGTCCTGGAGGGCGTACAGGTCGCAGTCGTGCTTCCAGCCGTGGAGGTTGGCGACGGCGACGAAGGGCTCGATGGGGCAGTTGCCCGCGCCGGCGCCCTGTCCGGCGAGGGAGGCGTCGACCCGGGTGACGCCCTCCTCCACGGCGACCACGGAGTTGGCCACGGAGAGGGAGAGGTTCTCGTGGGCGTGGATGCCGATCTGGGTGCCGGGGTCGAGGACGTCCCGGTAGGCGCGGATGCGGTCGCGGACGCCGTCCATGGTGAGCCGGCCGCCGGAGTCGGTGACGTACACGCAGTGGGCGCCGTACGACTCCATCAACCTGGCCTGGCCGGCCAGGACTTCGGGGGATGCCATGTGGGCCATCATCAGGAAGCCCGAGACGTCCATGCCGAGTTCGCGGGCGGTGGAGATGTGCTGGGCGGCGACGTCGGCCTCGGTGCAGTGGGTGGCGATGCGCACCGAGCGGACACCCATGGCGTAGGCCCGCTTCAGTTCCACGATGGTGCCGATGCCGGGCAGCAGCAGGGTGGTGAGGACCGCGCGCTCGATGGCGTCCGCCGCCGCCTCGATCCACTCCCAGTCGGTGTTGCTGCCCGGCCCGTAGTTGAGGCTGCCGCCGGCCAGCCCGTCGCCGTGGGCGACCTCGATGGCGTCGACTCCGGCCCGGTCGAGCGCGGCGGAGATCTTCGACACGAACTCGGGCGTGATGCGGTGCCGGATGGCGTGCATGCCGTCCCGGAGGGTGACGTCCTGTACGTAGAGCCTGGGGGTCTCGGTCACTTGGTCACCTCGGTGGTCTCGCGCCCGGCGATGCGCTCGGCGACGCGCAGGGCGGCCGAGGTCATGATGTCGAGGTTGCCGGCGTAGGCGGGCAGGTAGTGGGCGGCGCCCTCGACCTCCAGGAAGACGGAGACCTTGGTGGTCGGCTTCTCGGAGATGCCGTCGGGCAGCAGCGTGTGGACCGGGTCGCCGGCCGGGACCGGGGTGAACTGGACCTGCTGCTTGAGCCGGTAGCCGGGCACGTACTCGGCGACCGCGGCCACCATCTCCTCCACTGAGGCGCGCACGGCCCCGTGGTCGGCGTCGCCGATCAGGCAGTACACCGTGTCCCGCATGATCAGCGGCGGTTCGGCCGGGTTGAGGACGATGATCGCCTTGCCGCGGCGGGCGCCGCCCACCTTCTCGATGGCGCCGGAGGTGGTCTCGGTGAACTCGTCGATGTTGGCCCGGGTGCCGGGCCCGGCCGACTTCGAGGCGATGGACGCGACGATCTCGGCGTAGGGCACGGGGGTGATCCGGCTGACCGCGTGCACGATCGGGATGGTCGCCTGGCCGCCGCAGGTGACCATGTTGAAGTTGTCGACAGCGTTGTCCCCGGCCGACAGGTGCTCGTCGAGGTTGACGGGCGGCACCACGAACGGCCCGATGGCCGCCGGGGTGAGGTCGACCAGCCGCTTGCCGTACGGGGCGAGCTTCTTGGCGTTCTCGACGTGAGCCTTCGCGGACGTGGCGTCGAAGACGATGTCGATGTCGTCGAAGCCGTCCATGCGGATCAGGCCGTCCACGCCCTCATGGGTGGTGGGCACCTTGAGGCGGGCGGCGCGGGCCAGTCCGTCCGAGTCCGGGTCGATGCCCACCATCGCGGCCATCTCCAGGGTGTCGGACAGGCGCAGGACCTTGATCATCAGGTCGGTGCCGATGTTGCCGGAGCCGATTACGGCCACCTTGGTCTTCGTCATCCTTTGTGTTCCTCGGGTGAGAAGGTCGCGGTCACCGAACCCAGGGCCGACATCTCGGCCCGTACGGTGATGCCGGGCGGGGTGGGCACGAGCGGGCCGAGGGCGCCGGAGAGCACGATCTGCCCGGCGCGCAGCGGGTCGCCGAACTCGCGGGCGGTACGGGCCAGCCAGAGCAGCGCGGCCAGCGGGTCGCCGAGGCAGGCCGCGCCGTCGCCCTCGGAGGCGAGCTTCCCGTCCGCGTACAGCCGCATGGTCACGTCCCGTGGCTCGAACTCGCCGATGCCGAGCCGCTGTTGCCCCAGGACGAACAGCCCGCTGGAGGCGTTGTCGGCGACCGTGTCGGTGATCGCGATGTCCCAGTCGGCGACCCGGCTGTCCACGATCTCCAGCGCGGCCACGGCGTGTCCGACCGCCGCCCGGACCCGCTCGACGTCGAGGTCGTCCTCGTCGAGGTCCTCCGCGAGGACGAACGCGATCTCCGCCTCGACCCTGGGCTGCAGCAGCCGGCCGCTCGGGACGGCCGGGAGTCCGGTGACGTCCATGTCGTCGAGCAGGACACCGAAGTCGGGCCGGTCGACGCCGACTTGACGCTGCACGGACTCGGAGGTCAGCCCGATCTTGCGGCCGACGACCCGTGCCCCGGCGGCGATCCGCTCACCGACGACGCGTCGCTGGACGGCGTACGCGAGGCTGATGTCCTTCGCCCCCAGCAGGTCCCGTACGGGTGTGCAGGGCTTGTGGTCGCGGGCCGCGCGGGTGAGTCGTACGGCCGCTTCCGCAACGGCGGTCTCACGGTCCGCGACGGCCGCCGGTTCCCAGAGGTCTGTCATCGCCATCCTCAACTCGTGCCGGCCTTCAGCCTGTTCCGCACGGGCCGGCAGGAGCTTCGGACGTTCCGCTCACCGGGACTCGAAGGCGGCGGCCCGCGCGGGTCTCGCTGAGCGAGATGCCACAACGACGGGCTCCCGCAGCCTCGTTACCGTCGTCCGGCGAACCCACCCCCCACGCAGAACGTCGGCACTCATGAGGAGGTTCGGATGAGCATCAACGAGGATGCCTACGACGTGATCGTCGTGGGGTCGGGCGGAGGCCTGGTCGGGGCGTACGTCGCGGCGTCGCGCGGACTGCGCACGCTCGTCGTCGAGAAGACCGACCGGGTCGGCGGCACCGTCGCGTACTCCGGCGCGGGTCTGTGGTTCCCGGGGTCGGCGCCGCTGGCCCGGGCCGGATTCGGGGACGACGTCGAGCAGGTGCGGACGTATCTGCGCAGCGTGGTGGACGACTCGTCGCGGGAGGCGCTGCAGGACGCGTATCTGGCGGCCGGGCCCCGGCTGATCGACGAGCTGGAGCAGAACCCCTGGTTCCAGTCCTTCGTGCACGGCCCGGTTCCCGACTACTACGCGTCGGCGCCGGGGGCCTCGCCCACGGGGCACACGATCTTCCCGCCGCCGGTCGAGGTCACCGAGCTCAAGGAGCGCCGGGCGCTGGTACGCGACTCGCTGCCCACCGAGCGGTTCGGCTTCGACGAGGGTCCGGTGCTCAGCGGTGGCCGTGCGCTGATCGGCAGGGCACTGTCGGCGTTCCTGGAGACGGGCAACGGCGAACTGCGGCTGAGCACCGCGCTGGAGAACCTGGTCGTCGAGGACGGCAGGGTCGTCGGCGTGGAGGTCACCGGCGAGGCGGGGCGGGAGACGATCCGGGCCCGGCGGGGCGTGCTGCTGGCCGCCGGCGGCTTCGAGCGCGACCGTGAGCTGCGCGAGAAGCACCAGCCGCCGCTCACCGGGGAGTGGTCCGACGGCGCGCCGGCCAACACCGGTGACGCCCTGCGGGCCGGCCTCGCCGTCGGCGCGGACACCGATCTGCTGGAGGAGGCCTGGTTCGTGCCGGGCCTGGTCCACCCGGACGGCCTGCCGGTCTTCCACACGGGCACCCGGGGCGGCATCTGGGTCAACGCCGCGGGCGAGCGCTTCGTCAACGAGACACGGCCGTACGACCAGGCCGCGCACGAGATCGTACGGCTGCACGCGAGCACCGGCGTGAGCCATATCCCGGCGCACTGGATCTTCGACCAGCGGCAGCTGGACCGGGACGGCATCGGCTTCCCGCCGGCGACGCCGGGGCCCGAGGCATGGCTGGCGTCGGGGGCGCTGAAGAAGGCCGACAGCCTGGAGGAGCTGGCGCGGCTGATCGACGTGCCGTTCGACGCGCTGAAGCGGACCGTCGAGGAGTTCAACGGGTACGCGAAGACCGGCGTGGACGCGCGGTTCCACCGGGGCGAGACACCGTGGGACCAGATGTTCCACCACATCGTCCCGTTCCCGGCCGACCCCCGGCAGAACTTCCCGGCGACCCCCGCGCCCGAGTGGCCGAACCCGCTGCTGCTGCCCATCGACGAGCCGCCGTTCTACGTGGCGACGATCGTCCCGTCCGACATCGGCACCAAGGGCGGTCTGCGCATCGACGTCCACGCGCGCGTCCTGCGCCCGGACGGGCAGCCGATCGAGGGCCTGTACGCGACCGGGAACACCGCGGCCGCCATGTCGGGGCGGGTGTATCCGGGCGCGGGCACGCCGATCGGATCGAGCCTCGCGTTCGGGTACCTGGCCGTGCTGGACATGGCGGGTCCGACGGACTGACGCGATGCGAGTGTGCCCGGGACACGGCGGGTGTCCCGGGCGCTGTCGTGTGCGCTACGGCGCCGCGATCAGCCGGGCGGCCAGCCGGAGGTCCGCCTCGCCGCGGGCGGTGGAGATCTCCTCGGTCAGCATGCCCACGAACAGGCCCCACCAGGTGTAGACGAGCAGGCGCACCCTGCTGGGGGCGTCCTTGCGGTCCCCGAGGAGTCTCAACAGGCGCTGTCCCAGCGGGCGTTCGACGATGTCGATCCGGGCCGGGACGGCAGCCGCGTACTCCGTGAAGGATGCCAGCGCCACCGCCGAGGCCAGCTGCCGGTTGCCGAGCAGCTTCCCGCTGAGCGCGACGAGGGTGTCCCCGACGTCGGCGCCGAGGCCGCCGTCACCGTCCCCGAGGAACTCCTCGATGTGCCACTCCAGGACGGCCAGGAACAGGAAGGGCTTGGACGGGAAGTAGCGGTACAGGGTGGCGATGGCGACGCCCGCCTCCTTGGCGACGTCGTGCATCTGGATGCCGTCCAGCCCGTCGCGGGAGCCGAGTTCGGAGGCGGCGCGCAGGATGCGGACGCGGCGGGCGGCCTGGCCGGCGGAGGTGGGGGCGGCGGGCGGACGCACGGGCGCCCTCAGGGGGCGTCCGGGCGCGTCAGGAAGGCCAGCACCGTGCTCTCCCAGGCCTGCTTCTGCTCGATCATGGCCCAGTGTCCGCAGTCCGGCAGCACGTGCAGCTCGGCCTTGGGGATCGTGCGCATCGGCAGCAGCGCGTTCTCCAGCGGGGTGACCCGGTCGTCCCGGCCCCAGGTCAGCAGGGTGGGCGCGGTGATCTTGTGGAGGGCGGCCCAGATCGGCTGGTCGGACTGGGACTGGGCGGCCTGCATCGCGGCCATAGCCTGGCGGCCGTAGATCCGGCGGGAGGCCTCCAGCGTCGCCGGCTCGGTGGCGCTCGCCCAGCGCTCCTCGATCAGCTCCTCGGTGAGCAGGGCCGGGTCGTGGACCATCGACCGCAGCCACTGAACGAGGTTGTCCCGGGTGGGGTTCTCGGCGAACTCGACCAGCAGGTTGAGGCCTTCGCTGGGACCCGGGGAGAGGATGTTGCGGCCGACCCCGCCGATGGTGACGATCCTGCGGAAGAGGTCCTTGTGGGCGACCGCGAGTCCGGTGGCGATGAACCCGCCCATGGAGTTGCCGATGACGTCGACGCGGTCGAGGCCCAGGCCGTCCAGGAAACGCAGCACGGCCTTCGGGCCGGCCGCCATGGGGTTCTCGGAGGTCGGGTCGCTCACTCCGAAGCCGGGGAACTCCAGCGCCAGGCAGCGGAAGTGCTCGGCCAGCACGGGAAGGTTGCCCCGGTAGTTGCGCCAGCCGGTCACACCCGGGCCCGACCCGTGCAGCAGGAGGAGCGGGGGCCCGTCACCGGCCTCGTGATAGCGCAGGGTGCCTTCGTCGGTGGGCAGTTCGCGCAGGGTGTCCTCGTGGCTGAGTGTCATGCGGGTCACCGTCGCACCGGCGGGGAGCCCTTCGTCGTACGTCTCCCGATCAGTGGGACGGTCCCCGCGGCGGGCGGGCCGGGCTGTCTAGCGTCGCGGTTGTACCGATACCGGGGGCCCGACGGGCCGCCTGGGACCTGACCAAATGTGAGGGGAGGGCCTGATGGGTGTTCGCTCACTCGGGTACCTGCGTCTGGAGTCCAACGACCTGGACAAGTGGCGGGAGTTCGGAGCCGACTTCCTCGGCCTGATGCCCGTCGAGAGCGAGTCCGGGTCGCTCACCTTCCGGATGGACGACCACCCGAACCGGATCGTGGTCTCGCCGGGGGCCCAGCCCGGGATGACGGCGCTGGGCTTCGAGGTGCTCGACGAGCGGGAGCTGGCGAAGCTGGTCGCGGACGTCGAGAAGGCCGGGATCAAGGTGACGGCCGGCACCGAGGCGGAGGCGGCGGAGCGGAAGGTCACCGGCTTCGCCAAGTTCAACGACCCGGGCGGCAACCCGGTCGAGCTGTTCTACGGCCGCACACTCGACCACGTTCCGGTGCACACCCCGCTGGTCTCGCAGTTCGTCACGGGTGACATGGGCTTCGGGCACGCCATCATCTCCGCCGAGGACGCGCGCACCACGTTCGACTTCTACGTCGACGTGCTCGGGTTCATCGAGCGCAACACCATGCGCTCGCCGGGCGGCACGACCTGGTTCATGGGCTGCAACCCGCGCCACCACACGCTCGGCGTCACGCCGATGCCGGGTCCCGGGCGGCTGCTGCACTTCATGGTCGAGGCGGCGACCCTCGACGACGTCGGCCGCGCCCTGGACCGGGCCGCCAAGTACGAGGTGCCGATGATGCACTCGCTGGGCAAGCACACCAACGACCACATGGTGTCGTTCTATGTGTGGTCGCCGGAGAACTACGCCGTCGAGTTCGGCTGGAACGGCCTGAAGGTGCCGGAGCCGGTGCCGGTCTACGAGATCACCGACGGGGCGTTCTGGGGCCACCACTTCACGCCGCCGCCGCAGCCGGCCGGCTGACCGGCACGGTGAGCGCGAGTGGGCCCCACGGCCAGGGACCGTGGGGCCCACTCGCGTTCACTCGACGGTGATCGCCCGCTCCGGGCAGGCCGACTCCCCGTCGTACGCGGCCTGTTGGAGCTCTTCCGGGACGTCCCCGTCGACGGGCAGGGCATAGCCGTCCTCGTCGAGACGGAACAGCCGCGGTGCCGCCGCGGCGCACCGGGCGTGCCCCGAGCACGCCGACGTGTCGATCCTGACCTTCATTCAACCCACTCCCTTCTACGGCTTGTTGGTCGAGCCCGCGTCGACGGTGAACTGCAGTCCGGTGACGTAGCGCGCCTCGTCCGAGGCCAGGAACAGGACGGCGTTCGAGATGTCCCGCGGCTCGACGTACGGGGCCAGGGGGTTCATCGCGACGAGCCCGAACAGCGGCTCCCGCGCGGCGAGTTCCTCGATCGGCACGCCGACCGTGATGCCGGTCTCGCTGACGCCGGTGGGGTGGACGGTGTTGACCCGGACGCGGTGCGGGGCGAGTTCGTTGGAGAGGGCCTTCATCAGGCCCACCACCCCGTGCTTTGCGGCCACGTAGTGGGCGTAGGGCACATGGCCCCGGATGCCGGCTGCCGAGCTGGTGATGACGATCGAGCCGCCCTCCCCCTGCTCGATCAGCCAGGGGGCGGTGGCCCGCACCGTGTTCCAGGCGCCCTTGAGGTTGACGTCGATGTTGACGTCCCAGGCCTCGTCGGACAGTTCCCAGGCGGCTCCGATGCTCATCACGCCGGCGTTGGCCACCACGATGTCGAGCCGCCCCAGCTCGGCCCGGGCCGCGTCGACCGCGGCGCGCATCTCCTCGATCGACCGGACGTCGGCCTGTACGGCGACACACCGCCGGCCGGTCGCCCGGACCAGCTCGGCGGTCTCCTCCAGCTGTTCCTTCGTCGCCAGCTGGTACGGCAGTTCGTCGCTGATGTCGTGGCAGACGTCGGTGACGACGATGTCCGCCCCTTCCTCGGCCAGCCGCACGGCATGGGAGCGGCCCTGGCCCCGGGCCCCTCCCGTGATGAGCGCGACCTTGCCCGCTACCCGCCCCATGGGCACCTCAGTTCTTCTTCGAGTGGTCGATCAGATCCTCGGCGGCCTCCCGCAGGGCCCGCAGCCGGGCCTCCAGGAGCGCACGCTCGGCCGCGTCGGACTCACCGAGACCGGCCAGTCGTACGTCCGTCTCGGCGATCTCGGCGAGCAGCCGCCCGTGGGCCTCCTCACGGGTGAGCAGGTCCAGGTCGGTCCAGTCGGAGCGCTCGGACTCCGGACGGCGGCTCATGCGGGGAGGTTGTAGAGGCGGCGGGTGTTCAACTCCACGATCTGGTGCACCTCTTCGTCGGGTACGTCGGCCAGGACCTCGGCCGCGTAGGCGCGGGACTTGGGCCAGTAGGAGTCGGAGTGGGGGTAGTCGCACTCCCAGGTGATCTTGTCGACGCCGACGTGGTGGCGTACCTCCACGCCGAACCGGTCGTCGATGAAGCAGCCGTGGAAGTGCTTGTGGAACAGCTCGGAGGGCCGCACGCTCTGGTTGACGTTCTGGTAGAAGCGGTGACGCTCCCAGGTGCCGTCGATCCGCTCCAGCAGGTACGGGATCCAGCCGATGCCGCCCTCGGACAGGCCGATCTTCAGCTTGGGGTGCTTGTGCAGCACCGGGGAGAAGAGGATGTCGGCGGTGGCGTACATGGCGTTGCAGCCGAACAGCGCGATGGTCACGGCGAACGGGGCCTCGGGGGCCGTCTTCGGGGCCTGGCCCGAGGTGCCGAAGTGCAGGCTCAGCGGGAGGTCGGTCTCCTCCAGGGCGGTGAAGAAGGGGTCCCAGTAGTCCGTGTGGAAGGACGGCAGCCCGCGCGGGGCCGGGTTCTCCGGAAAGGAGATCGCCTTGGCGCCCTTGGCGGCGACGCGGTGCACCTCCGCGACACAGAGGTCGACGTCCCACATCGGCATGATGGCCAGCGGGATGAGCCGCCCCGGCGCGGTGGCGCACCACTCGTCGAGGACGAAGTCGTTCCACGCCCGCACGCACAGCAGGGCCAGTTCACGGTCCTTGCCGTCCAGGAAGACATGGCCGGAGAACCCCGGGAACGACGGGAAGCACAGGGCGCCCCACACTCCGTCGAGGTCCATGTCGCGGATACGGGCCTTGGGGTCGTAGCAGCCCGGGATCATCTCGTCGTAGCGGGTGGGTTCGAGGCCGAACTCCTCGGGGCTCTTGCCCGCGACCGCGTTGAGGCCGATGTAGGGGTAGATCCGGTCCTCGTACACCCACACCTCGGCCGGTTCCCGGCCCTCGCCCCGCGTCTGCTCGACGATCCGTGGACCCGCCTCCCGGTACCTCGCGGGCAGCCGGTCCGACCACAGTCGTGGGGGTTCGATCAGATGGTCGTCGGTCGACAGCAACTTCATCCACGGCTGCAACGGCATGCTTGCGCTCCCTCGGTCTCGGAGACTCTCTAGCACCGGGCGCAT
Source organism: Streptomyces sp. NPDC047081 (assembly GCF_040643775.1). Lineage (NCBI taxonomy): Bacteria > Bacillati > Actinomycetota > Actinomycetes > Kitasatosporales > Streptomycetaceae > Streptomyces > Streptomyces sp. NPDC047081. The sequence goes on from NZ_JBEYUY010000004.1 coordinate 299,921, forward strand.
TGTGTGCACTGAACTGATCCCACTCAGCGGAAGGGATCACCAAAGTCCCGTACAGCTCGGCGATCATCGGAATCGTCAGGCCCACTGCGCCACTATTCAGGCTACTCTTTTATGCGACGGAAGGAGACCCCATGGGTCGAGTGCAGGACAAGGTCGTCTTCATCACCGGGGCCGCGCGGGGCCAGGGCCGGGCCCATGCGGTACGCCTCGCCTCCGAGGGGGCCGACATCATCGCGGTGGACCTGTGCGCGGACATCCCCACCAACGGCTATCCGCTGGCCACCGAGGAGGACCTGGACGAGACGGTCCGGGAGGTCGAGAAGCTCGGCCGGCGGATCGTCGCCCGCACCGCGGACGTACGGGACTCCGCCGCGCTCAAGGCGGCCGTCGCCGAGGGGGTCGCCGAGTTGGGGCGGCTGGACGCCGTCGTCGCGCAGGCCGGGATCGCCCCGCTGGGCCCCCAGCAGACCGCGCAGGCCTTCATAGACGCCATCACGGTCGACTTCAACGGAGTGGTGCACGCCGTCGAGGCGGCCCTGCCCCATCTGCCCGACGGCGCCTCGATCGTCGCGACGGGCTCGATCGCCGCGCTGATCCCGGCCAGCGTCGACAATCCGGCCAACGGGCCCGGCGGGCTGGGCTACTCCTTCGCCAAACGCCAAGTGGCGTCCTTCGTCCACGACCTGGCGACCGTCCTCCTGCCCCGGCGGATCCGGGTCAACGCGGTGCACCCGACCAACGTCAACACCGGCATGCTCAACTGCGACCTCATGTACCGGTCCTTCCGGCCCGACCTGGAGAACCCGACCCGCGAGGACGCGCTGACGTCCTTCCCGGCGACGACCGGGTTCGGCATTCCCTATGTCGAGCCGGAGAACATCGCCGACATGGTGCTGTTCCTGGTGTCGGACGAGTCGAAGTACGTCAGCGGCATGCAGATGCGCGTGGACGCCGGCGGCTACGTCAAGAAGCGCCCCCAACTCCCCACCTTCTAAGCGCACCTGGTGAAGTCGGCTGCGGTGGGGCAGCGACGCCAAGGGGCGCGGGGAGCTGCGCGACCAGCCACGACGGCGCCGCGGGCGAAATAAGGCCCATCGCGGCCCGCGGCGAAGCCGCCCATCGGCACATCCAGGGGAACGCTCAGCGCATCTCGATGACCACCTTGCCCGTGGTGCGCCGCTCGGCCACATCGGTCAGGGCGGCCGCGACCTCGTCGAGGGGGTGGACGCGGGAGACCAGCGGGCGCATGCCGTCCCGGACCATCCCGGCGAGCGCCCGGTCGCCCGCGGCCACCGCGTCCGGGGCGTACTGCCGCAGCATACGGATCTCGAAGCCCCGTACCACCGCGTCCTTGAGCAGGACGAGGTTCAGCGGAATCCGCGGGATCTTCCCGTCGGCGTATCCGACCGTGACGAATCGGCCGCCCCGGCGCAGTGCGCGCAGGGCGGCCTCCGCGTGGTCGCCGCCCACCGGGTCGACCACGAGGTGGGCGCCTTCGCCGCCGGTCAGTTCGCGGATCCGGGTCTTGAGGTCCTCGCGGACGTAGTCGACCCCGCCCTCCGCGCCGAGCTTGCGGGCGACCCGCAGCCGCTCCTCGCTGGAGGCGGCCGCGACGACGCGCATGCCGAGCCGGGTGGCGATGTCGACGGCCGCGCTGCCGACCCCGCCCGCGGCGCCGAGCACCGCCACCCACTCCCCCGCCGCGCCCTGTCCGACGGTGACCAGGGAGTGGTAGGCGGTCGCGTAGGTCACGTGGAAGGCGGCCGCGTGGACCAGGTCGAGTCCCTCGGGGACCGGGCGCAGGCCGGTGACGGGCACCACCACCTGCTCGGCGAAGGCGCCCGTCAGCACGGCCCCGGCCACGGGTGTGCCGACCGCCGGCCCGGTCACTCCGGGGCCGAGCGCGGTCACCACTCCGGCGAACTCGCTGCCGGGCGTGAACGGCAGCGGCGCGGGGACCTGGTAGCGGTTGGCCACGAACAGGACGTCCGGGAAGTTGACCGCGGCCGCGTGCACCCGGACGAGGACCTCGCCGGGTCCGGGTTCGGGGTCGTCCAGGTCGACGACCTCAAGGCCGTCCGGGGGCCCGTACTCCGTGCAGCGCGCCGCTTTCATCGTGTCCTCCCGGTGGTCGGCATCGCCGGGTCCCGGGGCAGGCCCAGTACCTGTTCGGCGATGGTGTTGCGCTGGATCTCGGCGGTGCCCGCGCCGATCGTCGAGGCCCGGGTGCGCAGGAAGCCCCACACCCAGCGGCCGCGCTGCACCGCGTGGGGGTCGCGCCGGCCGAGGATGCCGTACGGGCCGAGCAACTCCAGGGCGAACTCGTGCAGTTCCTGCTCGAAGGTCACGATGAACAGGCGTGATGTGGAGGACGCCGGGCCGGGTTCGCCCTTCGCCATGATGTCGGCGATGGTCCGCATCCCGGTGAGCCGCATGATCGTCACGCGGATCTCGAAGTCCGCGAGCCGGTCGCGCACCAGGGGGTCGGCGGTGGCGCCGCGTTCGTGCGCCAGCTCGATCAGCTCGTCGAGGACGCGGCGGTACAGGGCGGCCTGGTTCATCGCTCCGGCGGCACGTTCGTGGCCGAGGCTGGTGCGGACGAGGGGCCAGCCGCCGTTCTCCTCGCCGATCCGGTCGGCGACCGGGACCCGCACGTCGTCGAAGAAGATCTCGCAGAAGTGGGCGTCACCGGTCAGGTCGCGCAGCGGGCGCACGGTGATGCCCGGGGCGTGGGCGTCGATCAGGAGGTAACTGATGCCGTCCTGGCGGGAGTCGGGCGGGCCGGTGCGGACGAGGGTGAAGAGGATGTCGGCGATGTCGGCCGAACTGTTCCACACCTTCTGGCCGTTGACGACGTACTCCGAGCCCTCGCGGCGCGCCGTGGTGCGCAACGCGGGCAGGTCCGAGCCCGCTTCCGGTTCGGAGTAGCCCTGCGCCCAGACCGTGTCGCCGCGCAGCATCGGACGCAGCAAGCGGTCCTTCTGCTCGGGCGTCCCGTACTTGATGATCGTGGGCGCCGCGATGCCGAGCCCGGTACCGAGCGGCCCGGGGACCCGGGCTCGCGCGTACTCCTCCTGGTAGACGACCTGGCGGGCGAACGGCAGGTCCATGCCGCCGTACTCGCGCGGCCAGCTCGGGCCCGCGTACCCGGCGTCGTAGAGCGTGGCCAGCCACTTCTTCTGCCATGCGAGACGTTCGGCGGGGTCCTTGGGGCGGCGGCCTGGGTGATGGTCCGTCAGGAAGGCGCGCAGTTCGGCCCGGAAGTCGGCGTCGTTCACCGTGGGGCCATGCGGATGGCGCCGTCGAGGCGGACGGTCTGGCCGTTGAGGTAGGGGTTCTCCAGCATCTCGACGGCGAGCCGGGCGAAGTCGTCGGGGTCGCCGAGGCGCTTGGGGTGGGGCACGGAGGCGGCGAGTCCGTCGCGGATGTCCTCGCGCAGGCGGCCCAGCATGGGGGTGTCCATGATGCCGGGGGCGATGGTGTTCACGCGGATCTGCCAGCTGGCCAGGTCGCGGGCGGCGACGAGCGTCAGGCCGTGGACGCCCGCTTTGGAGGCGGTGTAGGAGGTCTGGCCGATCTGGCCGTCGAATGCGGCGACGGAGGCGGTGAGGACCACGGCTCCGCGGTCGCCGTCGACGATCTCGTTGCCGGAGAGGCGGGCGGCGGACAGGCGCAGCACGTTGTAGGTGCCGATGAGGTTGACCCGTATGACCTCGGCGAAGGTGTCGAGCCCGCCGGGTGTGCGGTCGCGGTCGATGATGCGGGTACGGTCGCCGCCACGTCCCGCGCAGTGCACGACGAAGCGAAGCGGGCCGAGTTCCTCGGCAGCGTCGAGGGCGGCGGTGACCGAGGCCTCGTCGGTGACGTCGGCGCGGACGAAGCGGGCGGCGTCGCCTAGGTCGGCGACCGCCTTGACGCCCTGCTCCTCGGAGATGTCGGCCAGCACGACCCGGCCGCCGCGGTCGAGGATGCGGCGCGCGGTGGCCAGGCCCAGGCCGGAGGCGCCTCCGGTGACCAGCGCCGACGAACCGTCGATGTTCACATCAAACTCCTTACAGGCCCAGGGACTTGCTGATGATGGTCTTCAGCACCTCGCTGGTGCCGCCGTAGATGCGGGTCACCCGCGCGTCGGCGTACAGCCGGGCGATCGGGGACTCGAGGATGTAGCCGTAGCCGCCGTGCAGTTGGAGGCAGCGGTCGACCACGCGGCCCTGCGTCTCGGTGCAGAACAGCTTGGTCTTCGCCGCGTCGGCCGGGCTCAGCTCACCGGCGACGAGCGCGCTGACGGCCGCGTCCAGCAGGGTCTGCGCCGCTTCCAACTCGGTTGCCATGGCGGCGAGTTCGAACTTCGTGTTCTGGAAGTGGGCGACCGGCTTGCCGAACACCGTGCGGTCGCGGACGTAGCCGATGGTCAGGTCGATCGCGTTGCGGGTCTGGGCGACGGCGCCGACCGCGATGGCGAGGCGCTCCTGGGCGAGGTTGCGGCCGAGGTGGGTGAAGGCGCCGCCCTCCTCGCCGAGGAGGTTGGCGGCGGGGACCCGGACGGCGTCGAAGGACAGCTCCACGGTGTCCTGGACGGCGAGGCCGATCTTCTCCAGTTTCCGCCCGACGGTGAAGCCGGGCATGCCCTTCTCCACGACGAGCAGGGAGAGGCCGGCCCGCCGGTCGTCCGGGTCGGTGGCGGTGCGGGCGACCACGATCACCAGGTCGGCGTGGTGACCGCCGGTGATGAAGGTCTTGGCGCCGTCGAGGACGAAGTGGTCGCCGTCGCGCACCGCCCGCGTCCTGATGCCGGCCAGGTCGGAGCCGGTGCCCGGTTCGCTCATCGCGATCGCGGTGTAGAGCTCGCCGGAGGCCAACCCGGGGAACCAGCGCTCCCGTTGGCCCGTGTTCGCGAGGCCCGTGAAGTACGGGACGACGATGTCGAGGTGCGTGCGCAGACCGCCGAGGGTCACACCCGCGCGGGCGCACTCCTCCTGGATGACGACGTTGAACCGGTAGTCGTCCTGGCCGCCTCCGCCGTACTCCTCGGGTATCGCCGTGCCGATGATGCCGAGCTTGCCCAGCGAGGTGAACAGTTCGCGGGGGACGAGTCCGGCGCGGCGCCAGTCCTCGTACTCCGGAAGCACCTCACGGGCGATGAAGTCGCGGACCAGCAGACGGAAGTCCTCGTGGTCCTGTGCGAACAGGGTCCGGCGCATCGAATCTCCTTCGATCGGGACCCTATTGAGTATACGTAATTAGGCTTGCTGGTCCAGAGTGATCAGCGTCTGATCAGTGCCACCATGGAATGAGTGCATCCAAATGCCGCCGCATCCGGTGGCGGGCCACGCCCGCGTCGCCCTGGACGATCGCGTCGAGGATGCGCTGGTGGACGTGGCGGACCTCGTCGGCGGCGGCGTCTCCGGGCAGCGGCCGGTCCTGGCCGGAGGCGTGCCGGCGGAACAGCTCGGTGATGATCGAGAGGAAGAGGGAGAGCACGGGGTTGTTCGCGAGGGCCGCGAGTTCGGAGTGGAACAGGTCCGCCTTGCGGAGGTCGTCGGCCGGGCCCTCGGTGGTCCAGCGGACCGCCTTGGCGAGCCGCTCGGCGACCTCGGTGTCCCCCTGCGCGTGCCGGGCGGTCACCCGGGCGACGATGCCCAGTTCGATGGCGTTGCGGACGATCCGCAGGTCGTCGGCGGTGACGCCCTGGTACTCCAGGAAGAGGGCCATGGTGTCGATGCTGGCCTGGGGTTCGGGCTCGGTGACGACGAGGCCGCCGCCGGGGCCGCGGCGCATGCGGGCGACCGAGTGGTACTCCAGCAGCCGTACGGCCTCGCGCAGTACGGCCCGGCTGATCTCGTAGCGGGCCAGCAGGTCGGTCTCCGAGCCGAGGACCATGCCGGTCTGCCAGCCGCGGGCGGCGATGTCGTCGTGGATCCGGGCGGCGACGACCTCGGCGAGCTTGGCGCGCGGGCCCTCGGACAGTTCGGGCTCGACGACGTTCCCGGAGATCCGCTGGCCGCGGCGGACCCGGTGCTTCTCGATCCAGGCGGCCACCGACTCCAGATGCACGGTCAGTTCGGTCTGCGCGCGGGCGCCGTCGTCGGCGATGACGGCGTCGACGACGGCCCGGTGCTCGCGGTGCGAGGTCTCCTTCGCCGCGTGCATCTCCGCCTTGGAGATACGGCGGGACAGGTGCGCGTACCGGGCGGTGAGGCGGGTGAGCACGTCGATGAACAGGTGCAGGACCGGGTTGCCCGACAGCTGTCCGAGCACCGGGTGCAGCGGGTCCTGCGAGTGGACGGACGGGTCGTCCCAGTGGGCGAGTTCGGACTCCAGCGTGGTCCGCAGCGTGGCGATGCCCTCCTCGGTGATCCGGTTGGCGGCGAGGCCGGCGGCGATGGGTTCGAGGAGCCGGCGGGCCTGGAGCAGGTCGGTGACGCTGGTGCCGACGTATTCGAGGTAGATCACCATGGCGCGGGTGGCCGGTCCCGCGTCGGGGGCGCTGACGATGAGGCCGCCGCCGGGGCCGCGCCGCATGCGCGCGACCTGGTGGTGCTCGACCAGTCGTACCGCCTCGCGCAGCACGGCGCGGCTGACTCCGAGCCACTCCCGCAGGTCCGTCTCGGAGCCCAGCGACTCTCCCACCGGCCAGCCCTGGCGGATCACGGACGCCTCGATGCGCTGCGCGGTCTGCGCGGCCAGCTTGCCGACCAGGGCGCCACTCTCGCCGTCGGCGGGCTCGCGGTCGACGGCAGTCGCCATGGGCCTACTCCTCTGAGGGGAATTGCGGATCCCCAGTCTATTGGGCACGGACACCCGGCACTGGCCGACAGGCCAACACCATGGTTAAAGTATACTCATTTCAAGCCGTGGCCGCAGGACGACGAGGAGCCGGCAGCGATGCGACTGGAGTCCACGCCCGAGCTGGAGGCGTTCCGGGGCAAGGTGCGCGCGTTCGTCGCGCAGCACGCCCCCGGCGTCAAGGCCCACTCCGGGGTGCGTGCACCCGATCCGACCCTGATGCCGGCGATCCGGGAGTGGACGGCAAGGCTGTTCGAGGCGGGTTTCCTCGGCATCGACTGGCCCGTCGAGTACGGCGGCCGGCCCGACGCCCACCCGCTCGAACCGTCCGTGGTGGCCGAGGAGATCGCCCGCGCCCGCACCTGGCCGCCCGTGGGCGCGGCCTCGCTCGCCTCGGCGGCGGTCATCGACTTCGGCACGGACGAGCAGCGGGCCCGTTTCCTGCCCCGCATCCGCAGCTGCGAGGACGTGTGGTGCCAGCTGTTCAGCGAGCCGGAGGCGGGCAGCGACCTGGCGGCGCTGCGGACCCGGGCACGTCTGGAGGGCGAGGGCGAGGACGCGGTGTTCGTGGTCGACGGCCAGAAGGTGTGGACGACCAACGGCCAGCACGCGGACATGGGTTACCTGCTCGCGCGCACCGATCCCGAGGCCCCGAAGCACAAGGGCATCACCGCGTTCGCCCTCGACATGCGCAGCCCGGGGGTCGACGTGCGGCCGCTGCGCGAGATCACCGGGACGACCGACTTCAACGAGGTCTTCCTGGACGGGGTCCGGATCCCGGCCGCGAATGTGATCGGCGCGGTGAACGACGGCTGGCGGGTGGCGATGAGCAGCCTCGGCCGGGAGCGCTCCGGGGTGGCGGCGCGGGGCGCCGAGCTGGCCGCCGTACTGGACGATCTGGTACGGCTGGCGGAGCGGACGCCTGGCGCGTTCGAGGATTCCGCCACCCGGCAGCGGATCGGCGAGCTCGCCGCCCGGGTCCAGGTGAACGCCGCGCTGATCGGTCTCGCCCAGTCCCGGATGCTGCACGGCACGGAAGGGCCGGCCGACGCCCTGCTCGGCAAGATCTTCTTCAGTGAACTCAACCACGACCTGGCCGACTTCGGCCTGCGGCTGCAGGGCACGGACGGCCTGCTGACCGAGGAGGACCCGGCGGCGGTGGCCGAGGGGTGGTGGCAGGACGCCCATCTGTACTCGCGGGCGTACACGATCGCCGGCGGGGCGAACGAGGTGCTGCGGACGCAGGTGGCGGAGCGGGGGCTGGGGCTTCCCCGGGAGTCGCGCTGACGGCGCGGGCGTCCAGCACCCCGGGTAAATAGACCGCCTGGTCGATAGGCGCGGGCAAATATCCGCTTCCCACTACCGGACGATTGATTGTACCGATCGGTCCACGTTATGTTTGCCCGGTCGAGCACCACGACGAGAGGCGAGGAAGCCCATGACCGAGAGCACGGCGGCAACCGCCACCACCGAGGAACCGCCGGAGTTTCCGACGCCCCGATCGAGCCAGTGCCCGTTCGCGCCGCCGCCGGAGCTGCTCAAGCTGCACGAGTCCGGCAAGGCCGTGCGGCGGGCCAGGACGTGGGACGGCACCACCCCGTGGCTCGTCACGACGCACGCCGCGCAGCGCGCGCTGATGACGGACCCGCGGCTCAGCGCCAACATCGGTGCGGACGGATACCCGCACACGACCGAGGCGATGAAGGCGCACGCGGCCGAGATGAAGCCGATGATCAACAACACCGACGGGGCCGAGCACACCCGGTGGCGCCGGATGCTCACGAATTCCTTCACCCGGAACCGGATGGAGAAGCTGCGTCCGGAGATCCAGCAGATCACCGACGACCTCATCGACAAGATGCTGGCGGGCCCCAAGCCGGTCGACCTCAACGAGGCGCTGTCGCTGCCGCTGCCGTCGCTGATGATCTGCGCGCTGCTCGGGGTGCCCTACGAGGACCACGACTTCTTCCAGGAGCACGCGGGCACCACCAACGCGCGGTTCCACACGCCCGAGCAGGCCGCCCGGGCCAACGAGGAACTGCGCGCCTACATCACGGGCCTCATCGAGGCCAAGATGGAGAACCCCGGCGAGGACGTCCTCTCCGACCTCGCCGCCAAGATCCAGGAGGGCGTGCTCGCCATGCCCGACGCGGCGGCGCTCGGGCACATCCTGCTGGTCGCCGGCCATGACACCAGCGCCAACATGATCACGCTGGGCACCGCGCTGCTGCTGGAGAACCCCGAGCAGCTCGCGCGGCTGCGGGAGCACGCCGAGGACCCGAAGTACGTGCAGAACTCCGTCGAGGAGCTGCTGCGCTACCTCACCATCCCGCATCTGCTGGCCCGGCGGGCGGTGGTCGGCGACATCGAGTTCGAGGGCGAGGTCATCCGCGCGGGCGAGGGCGTCATCGCCTCGCTGCCGGCGGCCAACTGGGACCCGGAGGCGTTCCCCGAGCCCGAGAAGCTCGACCTCACCCGCAAGGCCTCGCACCACCACGCCTTCGGCTGGGGCCCGCACCAGTGCGTCGGCCAGCAGCTGGCCCGCGTCGAGCTGACCGTCGTCTACGCCACCCTGTTCCGCCGGATCCCGACGCTGCGGCTCGCGGTCGATGTCTCGGAGCTGAAGTTCAAGGAGGACTCCCAGGCGTACGGCATCTACGAGCTGCCGGTCACCTGGTGAGCGCCACGATGAAGTCCGTCCGGACCGGTGCGAGGAACGCCGTCGAGGTGGTGGAGATCGAGCGGCCCGTCCCCGGCCCCCGGGACGCGCTGCTGCGGATCCGCGCCTGTGGCATCTGCGGCACCGACACGTTCTTCGTGCAGTCCGGCGGCACGCCCTACACCCCCGACGGCTCGGTGGTGCCGCTGCCGCTCGGGCACGAGCCGGCCGGTGAGGTCGTCGCCGTGGGCGCCGAGGTCACGGACCTGAAGGTGGGCGACCGGGTGGTCGTCAACCCGCAGGGCGCGCCGTCCGGCATCATCGGCTGCGGCGGCGAACTGGGCGGGATGGACGAGTATCTGCTCGTCGAGGACGCCGTGGTGGGCCGGAGCGTGGCGGTCTTCCCGGACGACCTGCCCTTCGACGTGGCCGCGCTGAACGAGCCGATGGCGGTGGCCCGGCACTGCGTCAACCGCTCGGAGGCGCGGCCCGGCGACAAGGTCCTCGTCTTCGGTGCCGGGCCGATCGGGCTGGGTGTCACCATCTGGCTCAAGCTGCGCGGGGTGGAGCACGTGGTCGTCGCGGACGTCGTTCCGGAGCGTCTGGAGACCGCGCTGGCCGTGGGTGCGGACGCCGTCGTCGACTCGGCGAAGGAGGAACTCACCGCGCGGCTCACGGAGTTGCACGGCGAGGCCGCCAACGCCCTGGGACAGCCCCGTCCCGGGACCGACATCTACATCGACGCGGCCGGGGTCGCCGCCGTCTTCAACGCCACCGTGGACGCCGCCAAGTGGGGCGCCAAGCTGGTCATGGTCGGCGTACAGAAGCCGTCTTCAGAGATCGACCTGGGCGGGATGCTGCGCAGCGAGCTGACGCTGATCGCCTCGCAGGGCTATCCGACCGAGATCTTCGAGGTGACGGCCGAACTCGCCGAGCACCGGGACCGGTTCGCGAAGCTGATCAGTCACCGGGTGCCGTTCGGCGAGGTGCACCGGGCCTTCGAGCTGGCGCTGACGCCCGGGGCGGCGGAGAAGGTCGTCGTCACGTTCGAGGACTGAAGCAGATTCGGAGTGGGCGGGCCCTCGGCGGGGTCCGCCCACTTCGCCTTCAGCGCAGCAGTTCCAGGATGGTGGCGTTCGCGGTGCCGCCGCCCTCGCACATGGTCTGCAGGCCGTAGCGGAGGTTCTCGCGCCGCATCTGGGCGAGCAGCCGTGTCATGAGGATGGCGCCGGAGCCGCCGAGGGGATGGCCGACGGCGATCGCGCCGCCCAGCGGGTTGAGCCGCTCGGGGTCGGCGCCGATCTCGGCGAGCCAGGCCAACGGCACCGGTGCGAAGGCCTCGTTGACCTCGTACACTCCGATGTCCTCGATGGTGAGCCCGGCGCGGCGCAGGACCTTCTCGGTCGCGGGGATCGGGCCGAGCAGCATGGTGATCGGGTCGGCGCCGCTGACCGCGCCGGTGTGGTAGCGGGCGATCGGGGTGAGGCCGAGTTCGCGGGCCTTCTCCGGGGTGGTGACGAGGAGGGCCGCGGCGCCGTCGGAGATCTGGGAGGCGTTGCCGGCGTGGATCACGCCGTCCTCCTTGAACGACGGCTTGAGCTTCGCCAGCGTCTCGACCGACGTGCCCCGCCGCAGCCCCTCGTCCACGGTGAACTTGGTGCCGTCGGCCTCGACCGGCACGACGTGGTCGTCGAAGACGCCCGCGTCGATCGCCGCGGCGGCCTTGGCGTGCGACTCGGCGGCGAACTCGTCGAGGCGGGTACGGCTCAACTCCCAGCGCTCCGCGATGAGTTCGGCGCCGACGCCCTGGCTGAACTCGAAACCGTCGTACCGGGCAATGGCTTTGGGCCCGTACGGCTGTCCCGTGGTCCGGTGCGAGCCGAGCGGCACCCGGCTCATCGTCTCGACGCCGCCCGCGACGACGATGTCGTACTGGCCGGACATCACGGCGTGCGCGGCCTGGTCGACGGCCTGCTGGCTGGAGCCGCAGGCACGGTTGACGGTGACGGCGGGGACGTGTTCGGGCCAGCCGGCGGCGAGCACGGCGAACCGGCCGACGTTGCTGGACTGGTCGCCGATCTGGGTGACACAGCCCCAGACCACGTCGTCCACCGTGCCGGGGTCGATGCCGGTGCGCTCGACGAGCGCCTTGAGCACCTCGGCCGACAGGTCCGCCGCGTGCACCGACGCCAGCGAGCCGTTGCGCTTGCCGATCGGGGTGCGTACGGCGTCGACGATGACGGCGTCTCGCATGACAACTCCTTGTTCGGGTCGGTCAGTCGGGGAGCGGTACGCCCCAGTCGCGGAACACGGCTCGGGTGTCGGCGCCGACGGGCGGCGCGTTGCGGCCGGGGCTCGACGGGGTCGCCGAGAAGCGGGGGGCGGCGGCGGGCTGGACCACTCCGTCGCGGGTGAACAGGCTTCCGCGCGCGGCGAGATGGGGGTGCGCTGCGGCCTCGGTGAGGGTCAGTACGGGTGCCACGCAGGCGTCGGTGCCCTCGAACAGCTCGGCCCATTCGTCACGGGTCCGCTCGGCGAAGCGTTTGGCGAGCGACCGCCGCAGCTCCGGCCACGTCGAGCGGTCGTGCTGCCGGTCGGGGTCCACGTCCAGGCCGAGCAGTCGTACGAGGCTGCCGTAGAACTTGCGCTCCAGGGCGCCGACGGCCACATGGCGGCCGTCCCTGGTCTCGTAGACGGCGTAGAAGGGCCAGCCGCCGTCGAAGCGGTTCACTCCGCGCTCGTCTGTCCACTCGTCGCGGGCGAGCTTGGCGAAGGTGCTGGCGAGGAGGTGGGCGGTGCCGTCGACGATGGCCGCGTCGACGACCTGGCCCTGGCCGGTGCGGGCGACCGCGTGCAGGGCGGCGAGCACGCCGATCACGAGGTAGCAGCCGCCGCCGCCGAAGTCGCCGACGAGGTTGAGCGGGATCTGGGGTGGGCCGTCGGGGTCGCCGATGGCGCCGAGGGCGCCGGTCAGCGCGATGTAGGTGAGGTCGTGTCCGGCCGCGGCAGCCAAGGGGCCGTTCTGGCCCCAGCCGGTCATCCGGCCGTAGACCAGGCGGGGGTTGCGGGCGAGGCAGTCGTGCGGGCCGATACCGAGCCGCTCGGTGACGCCGGGGCGGAAGCCCTCGGTCAACACGTCTGCCCGCTCGACGAGTTGGAGGAGGGCGGTGGTCGCGGACGGGTCCTTGAGATCGAGTACGACGGACCGCTTGCCCCGGTTGAGCACGTCCGCCGGCCCGCCCGCGTCGGGTTCACCGGCCCGCCCGGGCCGGTCGACACGGACGACCTCCGCGCCCAGGTCGGCCAGGAGCATCCCGGCGAAGGGACCGGGGCCGATGCCACCGAGTTCGAGGACACGGACGCCGGCGAGGGGTCCATCCCCCATGCTCAGCGTCCCTTCCAGACCGGCGCCCGCTTCTCCGCGAACGCCACCGCGCCCTCCTTCGCGTCCTCGGACTGGAAGACCGGCTCGGCGATGTCGAACTGCTTGCCCCAGGCCTCCTCCAGGGTCCAGTCCGCGGTCGAGCGGGCGATCTCCTTGGTCGCCGCGACCGCCAGGGGGCCGTTCGCCGCGATGGTCCCGGCGAGTTCCAGGGCCCCTTCGAGCGCCCCGCCCTCGTCGGTGAGCCGGTTGATCAGACCGTACGCGGCGGCCCGTTCGGCGTCGATCGGCTGACCGGTGAGCAGGAGCTCCACGGCGATGGCGTACGGGATCCTGCGCGGCAGATGGAGCGCGGCACCGGCGCGGGCGACCAGCGACCGGGTCACCTCGGGCACGCCCAGCCGTGCCGTGCGGGCGGCGACGACCAGGTCGCAGGCCAGCAGGAGTTCGAAGCCGCCGGCCAGGGCCCAGCCCTCGACGGCGGCGATCAGCGGCTTGCGCGGCGGGGTCATGCTGATCCCGCACAGGCCCCGTCCCTCGATCGCGGGCGTCTCCCCGCGCAGCCACGCCTTGAGGTCCATCCCGGCCGAGAAGGTCCCGCCCGCTCCGGTGAGCACGCCGACCCGCAGCTCGTCCGACTCGTCGAGCTCGTCCACCGCGGCCGCCACTCCGTCGGCCACCGCCCTGTCCAGCGCGTTCTTCACCGTCGGGCGGTTGATCGTGATGACCTGGACCGCGCCACGGCGTTCCACCAGCACCTCGTCGGACACGCCTACCTCCTCGCTTCGTGCTGTTGCTCGCCGGTCACGGCGAATCGGGTCAGTTCATGGGCGACCATGCCGTCGAGGTCGGCGGCGGGCGGCGCCGGGAGTTCGACGGGGCGGTGGCGGGTCGGCAGCAGGACGACGGCCGTGCCCGGGGTGGTGACCTCGCCGCGCTGGTTCTCGCACCGCACGTCGACGTCCACCTCGTATCGGCCGTCGGTCTCCCGTTTGCCGACGACCGTGCCGCGCACCCACGTCGTGTCGCCGAGATAGTTGAACTTGCGGTGCTCGCAGCGGAGTTTCCACAGCCAGCCGTCGTCGCCCATCCAGTCGGTGAGCAGATGGCACAGCCAGGTCTCGCGCATACCGCCGTAGTCGTAGGGGTTCGGCAGGCCCAACTCCCTTGCCCGTTCCGGCTCCCAGTGCAGGCGCTGCACGGTGTCGGGGATGTTCATGGGGTTCGGCGGGTACAGGCCGGGCGCCTTGCGCCGGACCTTCGCCGCGATCCCGAACGCCCCGGGCGGGGTGAGCTGCATGCCCCAGCCCAGATGCCAGACGACCACGTCGGTGGTGGTCAACGGGCCCTTCACACGGGGCTGGAGCTCGTCCCCGATCTCGACGTCCTCCCAGTACCGCGGCTCGGCACCGCGCCGGGTCTCGGCCGCGTAGGCGGCGTCGATCGCGGCCAACTGCTCCTCCGTATAAGGCTGTTGGACGAGAGCCTCCTTGGCCTTCTTCTTCGAGGTGTGCCGCTCGGCGTTGATCCAGGTGCCCCGCCGCAGCGCGTGCATCTCGCCGCGCCCGTTGGCGTAGAGGTAGTCGCGGACCACGTGTGCGGTGCGCCCGCCGAAGCTGCTGGGCTTGAGGTGCACGCCCACCTGGGTCTGCAACACCCGGCAGCGGTCGCCGAGTTGGAGCGGGCGCCACCACTCGAACTCCATCACCGCCTGGTAGGAGCCGAGCCCGGCGAAGGGGTCGCCCCTGAGCAGCGCCTTGGTCTCCGGGTCGGGCTTCGGGGCGGCGTCCTCCCCCATCGTGTAGAGGAAGGTGGGCGGGGCGACGAGCGAACCCCAGCGGGTTTTGGCCGCGTGGTCCGGGTCGCAGTACAGGGGGTTGTCGTCGCCGTAGCCGTACGCGAAGTGGCGTACGCCGTCCCGGGTCACCTCGTAGTTGTGCGGCGGGTTGCGCTGGGGCTCGGGGATGCCGAGGCGGCGGCGGGAGCGCTCGACCGCCTCGTCGGTCAGGACGCCGAACCGCTCCTTGGTCTCCGTCACCGCTGTTCCTCCTTCTGTCCCAGCCGGTCGCGGACCAGGCCCAGCAGTTCCACGCGGCTCACCTTGCTCGACGGGGTGCGGGGCAGGGCTTCCAGGACGACGATGTGCGCCGGGACCTCGTACGGGGTCAGGCGCGAGCGGCACAGCGCGGTCAACTCGGCTGGCTCCGGCGCGAGTCGGTCCGGCTCCACCTCCACGGCCGCGACCGGCACCTCGCCGAGGCGGGAGTCCGGGAGCCCTGCCACGGCCGCCTCCCGTACGGCCGGGTGCGACTCCAGTACGCGTTTGACGGTCTCCGGCTGCACCTTGAAGCCGCCCCGTATGATGGCGTCGTCCGCGCGCCCCTCGATCCAGACGAACCGGTCGGCGTCGATGCGGGCGAGGTCGCTGGTCCGCGTCCACGCCCGGCCGCCCCGGGTGCTCTGCTCGGTACGGACCTCCAGTCGGCCGGTCCTGCCGACGGGCAGCTCGGTCCCGTCGTCGCCGGTCACCCGCAGTTCCACCCCGTCGAAGGCCCGCCCGGCGCTGCCCGCCTTGCGCTGCCACCACCGGTCGTGCAGGGGCAGCGTCCAGCCGACCACCGCACCGGCGAACTCCGTCGCCCCGTAGGTCATCAGGACGGGGATGCCGTACGTCCGGAAGAAGGCGTCGGCGAGTTCGGCCGGGCAGGGCGCGGTACCGGAGGTGACGACCTGGAGGCTGGCCAGCCGTTCCTTCGGCACGCCCGCGTCGAGCACCGAGCGGATCGCCGCCGGCACCAGGCTCGCCGCCCGCAGCCGGTGCTCCTCGACTGCCCTCACCCAGGGTTCGACGGCGAACTTGGGCATCAGGATCATGCGGCGCCCGGTGGCGAGACAGCCGAGCGCCCGCCACAGTCCGCCGATGTGCACGAGCGGTGCGGCCACGAGCGCGGCCGAGGAGGACAGCAGCCGCTCGGCCTTCGGGATCTGCCCGCCGGACACCAGGGCCTGGTCGAGCTGGCCGGTGCGCAGGTGGACGCGTTTCGGGGGGCCGGTGGTGCCGGAGGTGAGCATCTCCACGGCGACACCGGGGTTGCCGGGGGCGTCGGCGGGTGCCGTACCGCCGACGTGCTGCACGGTGCCGTCCGCGCCGAGTTCCAGGGCCGCCCCATGGGCGGTGACGGCCGCCAACACGCCCTCGCGGGCGAGGGGTTCGGTGCCGGCGACGACGACGGGCGGCTCGCAGCGGGCGATGTCGGCGGCGAGGCGCGCGGCCGGCTGCAGCGGGCTGAGCATCACCAGGCAGCGTCCGGACGCGATCACGGCGGCGACCACGGCGACGTGTTCGGGCCGGTTCTCCAGTACGACCCCGACGCGGGCGCCGGCGTCCAGGCCCGCCGCGTCCAGGGCGTCGGTGACCTGCCGGGCGGTCTTCTGGACCTGGCCCCAGGTCCACCACTCGCCCTGGTGCTCGATCGCCTCGGCGTCGGCGGCCGCTTCGGTCAGCAGCCGGGACAGGCGGTCGCGAATTCCCACGTACTCAGCCTTTCGTCGCGGTGGCCGGAGAGATTCGACCAGCTCGGCCAGCCGCCCGCGGTGCGTCGCCGGGCTGCCGAAGAGCTGCTCGGAGGACTTCGCGCGCTTGAGGTGGAGGTGCGCGTCGTGCTCCCACGTGTAGCCGATGCCGCCGTGGATCTGGATGTTCTCCTTGGCGGCGTGGGTGTGGGCGTCCGCGCAGCAGGCGGCGGCGAGCGCGGCGGAGACCGGCAGTTCGTCCGGGGTGTCGGCGGCCACGGACAGCGCGTGGTACGCCGCCGACCGCGCGGCCTCGACCTTCAGCAGCATGTCGGCGCACTTGTGCTTGATCGCCTGGAAGGACCCGATGGGCCGGCCGAACTGCACCCGGGTCTTCGCGTACTCCACGGACGCGTCCAGACAGGCCTGCGCCCCGCCGACCTGTTCGGCGGCCAGCGCGACGGCCGCGAGATCGGTGACCGTGCGCAGATAGGCGGTGGCGTCCCCCTCGGGGCCGACCCGGGTGGCCGGAGCGCCGTCGAGGTCGACGCGCGCGAGCCGTCTCGTGGGGTCGAGCGTCTCCAGGCGGGCGCGGGAGACACCGGTCGTCGTGCCCTCCACGGCGTACAGACCAGGGCCTGCATCGGAACGGGCCACGACGAGGAGCAGGTCGGCGCTGTGGCCGTCGATCACGAACATCTTGGTGCCCGACACCCGCCAGCCGGCGTCACCGTGGATGGCCTCGGCCGTGACGTCGCCGATGTTCCACGACCCGCTCTCCTCGGCCAGCGCGAGCGTGCCGGTGAGCGAGCCGTCGGCGATCGCGGGCAGCCAGCGGGCCTTCGCCGTCTCGTCGCCGGACGCGGCGAGGGCCTGTCCGGCGAGGGCCACGGTGGCGAAGTAGGGCGAGGGCAGCAGGGCCCGCCCCAGCTCCTCCAGGACGATGCCCAACTCGACCGGGCCGCCGCCGAAACCGCCGTACTCCTGGGGCAACGGCAGTCCGTGCAGGCCGAGTTGACCGGCCATCTGCCGCCAGAGCAGCGGGTCGTGGCCCTCTTCGGAGTCCATGGCCCTGCGGACCGCCTCGCTCGGTGCCTTGTCCGTGAGGAAGCGGCGCAGGGTCGAGCGGAGTGCCGTGTGCTCGTCGGTGAACGTCAGTGCCACGTCGGCGCCTTCGAGCGGAGGTAGGCGTCGAGGTCCGGGATCCGGGCCCGGTCCACGATCTCGATCCGTATGCCGGACGGGGCGAGGTGGTAGGCGAAGATCGACGGTTCGCCGTCGACGATCGCGCACGCCTCCAGGGCGAAGCCGGACTCCTCCAGGCGTTTCGACGTCGTCGTGACGTCGTCGCAGAAGTAGCCGAGGTGGTGGGTGGCGATGTGCTCGGTCGCCGTCCACGGGGTCCCGGGGATCTCCTGTACGAGTTCGATGTGCGGGGCGTCCAGGGAGTAGGCGTAGCGCAGGTCCAGCACCCGCTCGCCGTCGGCCAGCCGGACCGGAAGCCGTGCGGAGAGGGTCTCGGTCCACCGGTATCCGGCGACCTCGGTCATCCGGGCCTTCCAGATCTCCAGGTCCGGGACGACGATGCCGGTGTGGTAGAGATCCGCCGCGTCGAGGGGAGGGGTCGTGAGGCGAGGGGTCATGCCCGTCACCACTCCAGACGCAGCGACTTGATGCCGTACATGTTGCCGTGCTGCCACAGCTCCTGGCCGTCGGCGATGCGGTAGTCGGGGATGCGGCGGTGCCACTCCTCGACGGCCACGTTGAGTTCGAGGCGGGCCAGGTGCGAGCCGAGGCAGCGGTGCGGGCCCGAGCCGAAGGCGATGTGGTTGGTGGCCTTTCGGTGCAGGTCCACCTCCAGCGGGTGGTCGTAGCGCTCGGGGTCGCGGTTGGCGACCACGATCGGCAGCATCACCATCTCGCCGGCCTTGACCGGACAGCCGCCGATCTCGACGTCCCGGGTCGCCTTGCGCGCCGGGACGACGGGTGAGTACACGCGGAGGATCTCCTCGACGCCGGTCGCGATGAGGGAGGGGTCGGCGACGATCTCCGCGCGCTGCTCGGGGTGCGAGGCGAAGTGGTAGAGCGCCCAGCCGACGGAGATCGGGACCGTGTCGAAGCCCGCCTGGAACATCAGGACGCAGAAGGCGAGCATGTCCCGGTCGTCGATCGGTTCGCCGTCGATCGTCCAGGCCATCGCGGTGGACAGCAGGTCGTCGCGCGGTGCCTTGCGGCGCAGGGCGATCTGCTCCTCGAAGTAGGCCGACACCTCCGCCATGGCGGTCAACTGCCGGGCGCCGTCCGGGTCTTCGCGGTGCGAGAGGTGCAGCAGTTCGTGGGTCCAGGCGAGGAAGGTCTCGAGGTCCTCCTCCGGCAGGCCCATCAGGCGCATGAAGATCAGGGTCGGGAAGCGGCGCGCGAACTCGTCGAGCACCTCGGCGCTGTCGCGGGTCCGCAGCTCGTCGATCATCTCGCCCGCGACCTGGCGGACCTCCGGCTCCCGGGCGGCGACGGCGCCCGGGGAGAAGAAGCGGCCCAGCAGGCGCCGCCACACGGAGTGCGTGGGCGGGTCCAGCATCTCGGGGATCCACAGGAACTTGGGGTCGGGTTCCAGCACGGTCACGGACGTGCTGGAGAAGGTCCGCCAGTCCTGGAGCGCCTGCTGTACGGCGGGGCCGTCCGTGACGACCCAGAAGCCTCGCGCGACGGTGGAGCGGAAGCCGCCGTGCGTGCCGGCCATCTCGTCCCAGCGCTCGTGGTGGCTGAGGACCGGGCCGCCGAGCCGGTTGT
The DNA here is from genome assembly GCF_040643775.1 of Streptomyces sp. NPDC047081. NCBI lineage: Bacteria > Bacillati > Actinomycetota > Actinomycetes > Kitasatosporales > Streptomycetaceae > Streptomyces > Streptomyces sp. NPDC047081. Next base: position 319,051 of record NZ_JBEYUY010000004.1, read on the forward strand.
CGAAGCGGTAGGCGGGCAGGCCCGCGTGGGTTCCCTCGGGTTCGAGCGTCGTACTCATCACGGCTCCTCTCGTCGTACGTCGGTCAGGTCGCCGCGCCGTCGATCTTCAGGGCGATCAGCTCCTCGTCGCCGAGGCCGAGGGAGCGCAGGACCTCGTCGGTGTGTTCCGCGAACTGGGGTGCCCGGGTGAGGTCGACCGGGGTCTCGTCGAACTGGACGGGGTTCGCGACCAGTTCGCGGTCGACGCCGTCGGCGTCCACGACGGGGGCGATGAGACCGTTGGCCCGCAGGGCGGGGTCCTGGCCGACCTCCCAGGCGTTCTGCACGGCCGCCCACTGGCCCTCGCCGCGGGCGAGGATCGCGGCCCACTCGTCGTAGGGCCGGGACGCGATGATCCCGGCGACGAGGTCGGCCGCCTCGGCCGCGTTGGCCATCAGCTTCTCGGTGCTGTCGAAGCGTTCGTCGGCGGCGAGTTCCTCGCGGCCGGCCAGCTTGCAGAACTCGCCCCAGTACCGGCCCGGTTGCAGCATGGACAGCTCGATCCAGCGGCCGTCGGCGGTGAGGTAGGCCCCGATCAGCGGGTTGGTGGCCGAGCCGTACCGGGGCGCGGTGGCCACGGGGAGCGGGCCGCCGTTCAGCAGGGCCAGGTTGACCGTGAACTGTGTCGCCCAGGCGCCGACGCCGATCAGCGACACGTCCACCACGGACGGCTCGCCGGTGGTGGCCCGGGAGTACAGGGCGGCGGCGATGCCTCCGGCGATGGTCATGCCGCCCATCGAGTCGCCGTAGGCACCGGCGGGCATCCGGGTCATCCGCTCCGCGCCGGGCGGGGTGACGCCGGCGGCGCTGCCGCCGCGTGCCCAGAAGGCCGTGCTGTCGTAGCCGCCCTTGCCGGCCTCCTCGCCGCGGACGCCGAAGCCGCTGCCGCGGACGTAGATGATGTCCGGATTGATCGCCCGGACGTCCTCCAGGTCGATGCGCAGCTTCGCCCGCGCCTCGGGCAGGAAGTTGGTCAGGAACACGTCGCTGCGGCGGATCAGCTCCTCAAGGACCGGCCGAGCGGACGGCCTCTCCAGGGCCAGGCCCACGCTGCGCTTGCCGCGGTTGGGCCCCTCCATGATCGGGAAGAAGGACGACCCCTCGCTGGCGGTGGCGTAGCCGAGCACCCGGCTCAGCCCGCGCTGGCCGTCGCCCCGTTCGGCGTGCTCGATCTTGATCACGTCGGCACCCCAGTCGGCGAGCACGGCACCCGCCGCCGGGACGAAGGTGAACTGGGCGACTTCGAGCACCCGTACGCCCTCCATCGGCCTCTGCATCCGACCAACACCTCCACGGCTCAGGCTATTGCGCATACCCAATGCGCCGAGTCTGCCCCTGAGTATGGACCGTGAGCCTCAAAAAGTATACTGTTTTCGGCATGCTGGATTTCACGATCGAACCCGACTTCCAGGCGAAGCTGGACTGGGCGGCGGCCTTCGTCCGTACGGAGGTCGAGCCGCTCGACCTGCTCTTCCCGCACGGCGGCGACCCGTACGACACCCGCAACGAGAAGGCCCGCGCGATCCTGCGGCCGCTGCAGGACCAGGTCCGCGAACAGGGCCTGTGGGCCTGCCACTTGGGCCCCGAACTGGACGGGCCGGGCTACGGCCAGGTGAAGCTCGCGCTGCTCAACGAGATCCTCGGCCGCTCCTACTGGGCCCCGACCGTCTTCGGCACGGCCGCCCCGGACACCGGGAACGCGGAGATCCTCGCCATGTTCGGCACGGCCGAGCAGAAGGCCCGGTACCTCCAGCCGCTCCTCGACGGCGAGATCGTCTCCACGTTCTCGATGACCGAGCCGCAGGCGGGCGCCGACCCCAAGGAGTTCGTCTGCCGTGCGTGGCGGGACGGCGACGAGTGGGTGATCGACGGGGAGAAGTGGTTCTCCTCCAACGCCCGTTACGCGGCCTTCCTGATCGTCATGGCCGTCACGGACCCGGACGCGCCCCCGCACAAACGCATGTCGATGTTCATCGTCCCGTCCGAGACGCCCGGCATCGAGATCAAGCGCAACGTCGGCACGATGGACGAGCGGGAGAACCTCGACGAGGGCATCCACGCCTACATCCGCTACCACCAGGTCCGCGTCCCGCTGGATGCCATGCTCGGCGGCCCCGGCGAGGGCTTCAAGGTGGCGCAGGCGCGCCTCGGCGGCGGCCGGGTGCACCACGCCATGCGGACGGTCGGCAAGTGCACCCGCGCCTTCGACATGATGTGCGAGCGCGCGCTGTCCCGCCGGACTCAGGGCACCCTGCTGGCGGACAAGCAGGCGGTGCAGCAGTTCATCGCGGACTCCTGGGTGGAGTTGCAGCAGTTCCGGCTGCTGGTGCTGCACACCGCGTGGATCATCGACACGCAGCCGCACGGGGCGGCCCGTACCCAGATCGCGATGTGCAAGGTGCAGACGGCGAAGGTACTGCACGACATCATCCAGCGGGCGGTCCATGTGCACGGCTCGCTCGGCACCACGGGCGAACTCCCGCTCGCCAAATGGTGGATGGCCGCACCGAACCTCGCCCTCGCCGACGGCCCGACCGAGGTGCACCGCACCACGATCGCGAAGCAGCTGCTGAAGAACTACCGCCCGGCGGAGGGCCTGTTCCCGAGCGAACACATCCCACCGAAGCTGGAGGCCGCGCGGAAGCGGTACGCGCACATCATCAACGACGATGCGCTGTCCGGCCGGGTGGACGCATGAGCGGTGAGCGCGACGCCAAGTCCATCGCTCCGGCCGACCTGTTCGACCTGTCCGGGAAGGTCGCGCTCGTCACGGGCGGGAGCCGGGGGCTGGGCCGGGAGATGGTGCGGGCGTTCGCCACGGCGGGCGCGGACGTGGTGATCGCCAGCCGCAAGCTGGACGCGTGCGAGACGGCGGCGGCGGAGGTACGTGACCTGGGCCGCCGCGCGCTGCCGGTGGCGGCCCATGTGGGCCACTGGGACGACCTGTCCCGCCTCGCGGACGCGGCCTACGAGGAGTTCGGCAAGGTCGACGTCCTCGTCAACAACGCCGGCATGTCCCCGCTGGCCCCCTCCTCGGCGGAGACCAGCGAGGAACTCTTCGACAAGGTCATCGCGGTCAACTTCAAGGGCCCGTTCCGTCTGGCGTCACTGATCGGCCAACGGATGGCGGAGGGAGACGGCGGCTCGATCATCAACGTGTCGTCCTCCGGCGCCCTGTTCCCCCAACCCCGCTTCGGCCCCTACGCCGGCGCCAAGGCGGCCCTGAACACCCTGACCACCGTCTTCGCCCTGGAGTACGGCCCGAAGGTACGGGTGAACACCATCTCGGCGGGCCCGTTCCTGACGGACATCTCCAAGGCATGGACGGAGGAGAAACGACAGACCACACGGAGCGCGGTGGGCAGACCAGGGCGCCCCGAGGAGATCATCAGCACGGCGCTGTATCTGGCGAGCGATGCGTCGAGCTACACGACGGGTTCGCTGATCAGAGTCGACGGTGGCCTGTACTGAGCAGTTCCGTCGCCTCTTCCAACAGCACCGGCAATGCGGGGAGCATGCGCCGGTGCATGTCGGTCAACTGGCCCGCCTTGCGGCCCCGTTTGATCAGGAGGGCCGTTGCCGCGGCCTCCTTGTACTTCGTCAGCGCCTCGAACCAGTCCAGGTCCGGCAGCGCCGAGCCGCGCACCTCCTGGTACGTGTCGATCAGTTCCGCCTTGCCCGGCATTCCCGTCGGCTCGTCCGACACGGATGCCGGGTGGCGGGCCTCGTCCGTGAAGAAGGTCAGCCAGGTGATGTCGACGCGAGGGTCGCCGAGGGACCAGATCTCCCAGTCGATGACCGCGTTGACCGAGACCCCGTCGCAGAGCGTGTTGCCGAGGCGGTAGTCGCCGTGCGTGAACACCGGCATCAGCGCCCCGGGTCGAGTCGCCCGCAGCCGCGCCTCGACCTTCTCGCAGCCGGCCCGCAGATCCTCGGGGACGGTCGTGAAGGCCCGGGCCCAGCGGTCGATCTCGGCGCCGGGAGTGACGACCGGCTCCACCGCGAGCGGCGTCCGCTTGGGATCCGCCCGGTGCAGCCGCGCCAGCATCCGCGCCGCGTCGAGGGCCCGCGCCCGCACCTGCCCGGCCGGCACCCGCCCCCGCGGCACGAGCACCGGCTCCACGCACTCCCCCGCCACCAACTCCATGGCCATGAACGGCTGTCGGACGGGCGGCTCCCCCTCGTCCAGGAACAGCACCTTCGGCACCCGCACCCCGGGCACACCCGCCAGCACCTGCATCAGCCGCGCCTGCCGCAGCACGTCCCGGTTGCGGACGGGGGGCAGGCCGGGTGGCGCCACCTTGAGGACCACACGCTCGTACGGCGCCGGGACGCCCGCCAGCCGCGCCACGTACGTAAGACTCGACGTGCCGCCGGTGAGCGGCTCGACCGACACCACGGTGGCCCCCGGGACCCAGCCGCGCACCGCGATGGCCGTCCGCTCGGTCAACTCCACGATCGGATCGGCGCTGTTGGCGACGATGCTCATGTCCTCACCCCTGTCGGCCGACGGCCTGGCGGCGTTCGGCGGTCAGCGCTTCGACGACGTCCCGGCGCACGAGCTTCCCGGTGGGCGTGCGCGGCAGTTCGGGCCAGCACGCGATCCGCTCCGGCGTCCTGGAGCCGCGCAGCGTGCCGCGCACCTGCGCGCGCAGGTCGTCCGCGTCGACCGCCACGCCCTCCCGCAGCACGACCACGGCCTCGATCCGCTGGCCCCACTCCTCGTCCGGCACGCCGACGACGACCGCGTCGAGCACGTCCGGATGCCGCAGGAGCACGTCCTCGATCTCGGCGGGCGCGATGTTCTCCGCGCCGCGGATGATCGTGTCGTCGGCCCTGCCCTCGATGTGGAGATAGCCGTCGGCGTCGACGTGCCCCTGGTCGCGGGTGTGGAAGAAGCCCCGCTCGTCGACCACGGGCCCGCCGCCGGCGTACTCCCCCGAGACCTGCTCGCCCCGCACCCAGATCTGCCCGCTCACACCGGCCGCGACGACCGCGCCGACCGGGTCGCGCACCTCCAGCTCGATGCCCGGCACCGCCAGCCCCGCCGAACCGAGCCGGGCCCGCACCACGGGATCGTCGCTCGCCACGGCAGTCCGATGCTCCTCCGGTCCGAGCACGGTGATGGTGGACGAAGTCTCGGTGAGTCCATAGGCGTTGACGAAGTCCACGTGCGGCCACTCGCGGAGCGCGGCCTCGATGACCCGTACCGGCATCCGGGCCCCGCCGTACGCGAGCGTGCGCAGAGTCGGCACCGAGCGGTCCAGCCCGTCCGTGTCCATGATCCGGGCGAGCATCGTCGGCACGACCATCGCGTTGGTGATCCGCTCCTGCCGTACGAGGCCGAGCCAGCCGTCCGGGGTGAACTGCTCCAGCGTCAGGGCCCGGCGGCCCGCGTACAGGTTCGTCAGCACATTGGAGACGGCCGCGATGTGGTACGGCGGCACACTCACCAGCGCCGCCTCGTCCGGGTCGGCGGCCGCGAACTCCACCGTGCCGAGCACGTACGACACGAGGTTGCGGTGACGCAGGACCACGCCCTTGGGCGCGGAGGTCGTCCCGCTGGTGTAGATGAGGGCGGCGGGCGCGTCGGTCTGCACGGGTTCGTCGTCGACGGGGTGTCCGGTGTTCTCGGCGGCCTGGGCCAGCCATTCCGACGGGCTGCACACCGGCAGTCCGGCCCGGCGCAGCGCCCCGGCGTGCTCGGCGTCGGCGATGCCCAGCGCGCGGGGGTGGTTGGCCAGCAGCGCGTCCAACTGTGCCTCACCCAGGCGGTAGTTGACCGGGACCAGGGGTACGCCGGCGCGGGCCGCGGCGAACAGGGCGACCGGGAGGGCCGGGCCGTTCACCGCGAGGTACAGGATCGCGTCGGCCGCGGACGCCCGCGCCAAGTGCGCGCCGCCCGCGGCCAGTTCGCGCAGTCGCCGGGCGGACAGCCCCTCGTCCATGCGCGCGGAGACCTTGAGCTCGGCGTCCCCTACGCCCTTGCGTCCGACGACGATCCGGTCGCCGAAGCCCTCGGCGGCCATGTCCAACAGCATGCCTATGTTCACGGGCCGCCCGCCCCTCAGTCCGAGGCCGGGAGCGGCTTGGCGCTCTTCACCGGCAGCGGGACGCCGTTCACCGCCAGCGTGCCGGGGCCGGGCTTCGTGCAGAGGAGCTCGACGCCGAGGTCCTCGTCGGCGTACCGCTTGCCGAGCAGCGCGCCGCCCATCAGGCCGGGGTCGGGGGTGCCGGTGGCTCCGGGCCCGCCTCCGTTCCCCTCGGCCATGGCGGCTCCGCCGCAGGTGATCTCCAGGTCCTCGTCCGGGCACCGCACGACGATCACCGCCGTCGTGTCGACCGTACTGGCGAGCATCTGCCCCACGCGTGGCCTCATCGCAGTGTCCTCCGCGGCTCTCGTGGTACCGAGTCAGTGGCACCGAGTAACCAGAGAAAAGTATACTACTTTCCTCGATCGCGTCGAGAACGGAGCTGCCGGATGAAACTCGAGACCGTGCTGTACGAGGTCGTGGACCACGTCGCCACGATCACCCTGAACCGGCCCGAGGTCATGAACGGCTTCAACCAGCTGATGCTGGAGGAGTTCTCGACCCTCTGGGACACCGTCAAGGCCGACGACGACGTGCGGGTCGTCGTGCTGCGCGGGGCGGGTGACCGGGCCTTCTGCACAGGGATGGACGTGAAGGAGGGGATCGACCGGCACCCCAACGTCTGGTCGCAGACCGACCCCGGGGAGTTCCTCTCGCCGAAGCTCAACCAGGTGTGGAAACCGCTGGTCTGCGCGGTGCACGGGATGGCCGCCGGCGGCGCGTTCTACTGGCTCAACGAGTCCGACATCCTGATCTGCTCGGAGGAGGCCACCTTCTTCGACCCGCACGTCAGTTACGGGCTGACGGCCGCCCTCGAACCCATCGGCCTGGCCCGGCGGATCCCGCTCGGCGAGACACTGCGCATCGCCCTGCTCGGCCTCGACGAGCGCGTCTCCGCCGCGCGCGCCCTGCAGATCGGCCTGGTCAGCGAGGTGCTGCCGCGCGAGCGGCTGTGGGAGCGGGCCGACGAGCTCGCCCGCATCATCGCCGCCAAGCCGCCCGCCGCGATCCAGGGCACGGTCCGCGCGATCTGGGAGTCCCTCGACTCGACCCGCACCCAGGCGCTGCGCACCGGGCTGTCGTACACCCAGATCGGCAACCCGATCGGAAAGGCCGAGGTGGACCGCTCGGCGGTGCCCCGCGGGCGGTGGACCCTGCGTTGAGGCGACCGTCGAACCTCTCCCCACCCCACATAAATAAGTGTACTGTTTTGCGGGATTCGACTTCTGGGTGACCATCGGGAGGCTCTCATGCGGTTCGGCATGCCCTGGCCCGGCCGGGACGTCGGGCGGGAGGCCGAGCAGGCCGGCGTCGGCGCCTTCTGCGCCGGGGAGTTCGCCGACCACGACTCCTATCTGACGCTGGCCGACATCGTGGCGAACACCGAGCACGCCCTGGCGGGGCCCGCCATCGCGTACGCCTTCGCCCGTACGCCCTATGCGCACGCGACAGCCCTGCGCCACCTCCACGCCCAGGCGCCGGGCCGGCTCTTCCTCGGCCTGGGCAGCGCGGCCTTCCGGATCAACCGGGACTGGCTCGGCGTACCCGCGGAACGGCCCGTGGCCCGGATCGCCGAGACCGTCGGTGCCGTACGGGCCTGGCTGCACGCGGAGAACGGCGACCGCGTCCGCTACACCGGCGAGTACTACGCCCTCGACGCCGACGTCCGTGCTCCGGTGCTCGGACGGCTGGACATCCCGATCCTGCTGGCCGGGTTCAACACGCGCATGGCCGCCACGGCGGGCCGGGTCGCCGACGGGGTCATCGGACATGGGCTGTTCACGGACTCCTGGTGGAACGAGGTCGTGCGACCCGGGGTCGAGCGAGGTGCGGGCGAGCGCGAGAGGGGGGCCGCCCGGCCGCTCGAACACGGCTGGATCATCACGGCCGTCGACGACTCCGCGCCGGAGCGGGCCATCGCCGACGCCCGCCGGATGATCGCCTTCTACCTCACGGTGAAGACGTACGACCCCTTCGTCGCCCACCACTGCTGGGAGGAGCCGGTGGCTCGGCTGCGCGCGGCGTTCAGGGCCGGCGACACGAATGCCATGGGCCGGGCCGTCACCGACGAGATGCTCACCGCGATCGCCGTCTGCGGCACGACCGCGGACGCGAAGGACGCCCTCGCGCGCAGAGCGGGCTCGCTCCCGCGCGACGTCGGCTACTTCGCACCCCCGAGCTTCATGGTGAGCCCCAGGCGCCGGGCCGCCTACGCCCGGGCCGCCCTCGCGCTGATCGGCGCCGTACCGACGCATTCGGACTGAACCGAGCCGGCTCGACGAACCGGCCCCGGAGCGGTGTGCGCTCCGGGGCCGGTCGTCGTTCCAGAGGCCGATGCGAACCCGTCAGACCCCTTCGGAGACCGGGGCCAGCTTCTTGCTCGTGTCGAAGCCGACGACCTTGGCGAGCGTTCCGCCCAGGATGGCCGCGCGGTCCTCGTCGGAGACGGACGCGTCGATGTTCTCGGCGACGCACTCCTCGCTGCTGCGGAAGGTGCCCTCGGCATGGGGGTAGTCGTTGCCCCACATGATCGTGGACAGGCCGGTGATGTGCCGGGCCTGGACCGCGATCGGGTCGTCCGCGAACTGAATGTGGATCTGGCGCCGGATGTACTCGCTGGGCTTGAGCGGGTAGGGCCACTTGTCGTTGACCAGGAACAGGCGCCCCATGGCGGGCTGGTCCTTGGGCCCGCGACTGTCGTCCCAGAACCCGAGCCACCAGTCGGCGTCCTGGCCGGTGCCGGTCCGCCAGGCCTTGTCGATGTAGCCCATGAACGACACCAGCCAGCCGGCGCCGTACTCGATCAGGTTGAAGTGCAGGTCCGGGAAGCGCTCGCAGACGCCGCCGCCCACGAGCTGGGCGACGATGCGGCGCGGGCCGCCGTCCCCGCCGCCGCCGGCCAGGAGCCGGCCCGAGACCATGTCGTCGGTCAGCTGGCCCTTGCCCATGTTGACGGCCGTCATCATGCCGCGGACCGTGACGGCCGTCTCGGACACGGCCTCCTTGACCTGCACCCCGCCGGTGGCGACATGGATGAACACCGGCATCCCGTGCGCCTGCGCGGCGGCCCACACCGGGTCGTACTCGCGCGAGTAGTACGGCAGGGGCGGGATCTCCGGCAGCAGGATCGCGCCGAGCCCCATACGGGAGCAGCGCTCGATCTCGGCGACCGCCTCGGGGACGTCGGTGAGCGGGATCGCCGCCGTCGGCCGCAGCCGGTCCTTGTACGGGAGGAAGCGCTCGGCGATGTAGTCGTTCCACACCCGCGCGTGGGCCATCGACAGTTCGTGGTCGTCGGTGAAGAGCACGAACAGCGACAGGTTGGGGAACATGACGGAGGCGTCGACGCCGTCGAGGTTCATGTCCCGGATGATGTGCTCGGGCTCGCCGTCCGGGGTCTCGCCCCCGAACTGCCGGTACTTGGAGATGGTCCAGCCGTCGAACCCGATGGTGTGCAGCTTCTTGAACTCGGTGTGACCGCCCTCGACGATCGGCTCGTCGAGGGTGAACTCCTCTTCCCACAGCGCTCGCTCGCGCAGGGCCTTCGGCAGTCGGTCCCTGAAGAGATCGGCCGGCTCGATGATGTGCGAATCGCCGGACACGACAAATTCCTTGAACACAGGTGGTACCTCTTTCGAACCTCGTCGTCCGTGACAGAACCCCAACCCGCAGTTGAGCCCGAAGTTAGCTGTACCGACCGGTCGAGTCAATAATTACGCATACGGAATAGCGGGTTGCTTTGCTACAGGAAGCTGACAGATCCCTGACCTCACACTGACCCGCGCATCACCCTTCTCCAGCAGCAGCAATTCAGTACACTTAAATTGACGCATCGGCTGGTGATCAGGAGACGGCACATGGCGACGGCGTACTCGTTCTCCGCGCGGCTCTACATCGACGGGCGCCGGACCGACGGCCGGGCGGACACCCCGGTCCTCGTCCGCAACCCCGCGACCGAGGAGACGATCGCCGAGGTCCCGGGCTCGTCGGCGGCGGACGTACGGCAGGCCGTCGAGGCGGCCCGGCGCGCCTTCGACGAGGGACCGTGGCCTCGGATGCGGCCCGCCGAGCGGGCGGCCGTGCTGCTGCGCATGGCCGAGGAGATGGAGCGCAGGCTGCCCGAGCTGGTGGCCGTGAACATGGCCGAGGCGGGCTCGGTCCGGGCACTGGCCGAGTCGCTGCAGACGCGGGTTCCGGTGGCCCATCTGCGGGACATGGCCGAGCGGGTGATGCCCCGCTTCGACTGGGAGCGGCCGATGGATCCGACGATCACGCCGGGCATGGGCATCACCCAGGGAGTGCTGCGTCGTGAGGCGTTCGGGGTGTGCGCGCTGATATCGGCGTACAACTTCCCCTTCTTCCTCAGCATGATGAAGGTGATCCCGGCCCTCGCGGCGGGCTGCACCGCCGTGCTCAAGCCCGCGCCCACGACTCCCCTGGAGTCCCTGCTGATCGGCGGCTTCGCGGACGCGGCCGGGCTGCCGCCGGGAGTGCTCAACATCGTGACCGGTGACGTGGAGGCGGGGCGTGAGCTGACCACCCACCCCATGGTGGACCTCGTCAGTTTCACCGGGTCGGACACGGTCGGGCGCATGGTCTACGCGCAGGCCGCGGCCTCTCTGAAGAAGGTCGTCCTGGAACTCGGCGGCAAGTCCGTCAACATCGTCCGTGCCGACGGCGACCTCGACGGCGCGGTGCGCGCGGCGCTCATGGGCATCACCGCCCATGCGGGACAGGGCTGTTCGCTGCTCACCCGCACGATCGTCCACGAGTCCGCGCACGACGAGTTCGTCTCCCGGCTGACCGCGGCCCTCGCGAAGGTGAAGGTCGGCGATCCGGCCGACCCGGCAACCACCATGGGTCCGCTGATCAGCGAGGCGCAGCGGGACAAGGTCGAGAAGCTGATCCGCGTCGGCGAGGAGGAGGGAGCCCGGCTCGTCTGCGGCGGCCGCAGGCCTCCCGGTCTCGACCGCGGCTACTTCGTCGAACCCACGCTCTTCACCGGCGTCGACAACTCCATGACCATCGCGCGCACGGAGTTCTTCGGCCCGGTCGGTGTCGTCATCCCCTTCGCCGACGACGAGGAGGCGGTGCGGATCGCGAACGACAGCCCGTACGGCCTCGCCGGCGCCGTGTGGAGCGCCGACACCGTGGCCGCGTACGAGATGGCGTCCCGTGTCCGGACCGGCGCGGTCGCCGTCAACGCGAGCAGCGCCGGAGTGATCCCCCGGGCCGCGTTCGGCGGCTACAAGCAGAGCGGACTCGGCCGGGAGTGGGGCGAGTTCGGGCTCGACGAGTACCTGCAGACGAAGACGGTGAGCTGGACCGCGCGCTGAGCGGCCGGGCGGGCGGCACGCGGGTCGGCGTGCCGCCCCTCGGTGCTTACTTGATGCTGACCTTCACGCCCGGTATCTGCTCACCGCAGGCCGGTGCGCCCGCCGGGTCCGGCACGAACTTCTCGCCCTTCAGGAGCGATACGAAGGTGCAGTCGCCGGGGCCGCCGACCGAATAGGTCCCCTTGTTCGCGAAGTCGGCGGGCTTCGGGAAGAGTCCGCCGGCGGTCCAGCTCTTGTCGGTGCGCAGCGCGTCCATCAGCTGGTCCTGGCTCGCGGTGCAGCCCGCCTTCTCCAGGCCGTGCAGCAGCAGGTCGGCGCTGATCCAGCCGACCGCCTGGGAGAAGGAGGGGATGCCGGAGGCGGACTTGGCGTACTTCTTGAGCGCCGCGGACCAGGCCTCGGTCGCCTTGGTGTCCGTCTCGACGGGCGCGTACGAGGTCATGAAGCCGACGCCCTGCGCGACCTTCAGCGTCGGCGGGGACTTGAGGAGGTCGGCGCCGTAACCGGTGGCCAGCAGGATCGACTTCATCTTGACGCCCGCCCGGCGCAGGCCGGTGGCGAGCGCGAAGCCCGTCTCCGGGATGACGGGCGCGTAGAGCACGTCGGCGCCGGACTTCTTGATGCCGAGGACGATCGGACCGACGTCGCTGCTGCCGAAGGGGATGCGCTCGTTGACGTAACCCCTTGTCAGGCCTGCGTGTTCGGCGGAGACCGCGGCTCCCTCGGCGGCCTTGGCGGAGCTCGGGGTGTTGTAGGCGACGACGGCGACCTTGGTGCCGCCGAGCTTCTTCCAGTACGCGCCGAGCGTGGTCGCGGCGCGGTCGTAGTCGGTGCCGGACATCGCCGGGAAGAGGTTGTGGTACTTCGGGTCGAACCACTGCTCGCCGCCGTCGAAGGCGCCGCCGAGGAACGGGGTGCCGGACGCCTGGCTGCCGGCGTACTGCCCGGCGCCGTAGAAGTAGGTGCTCACCGGCAGCACGGCGTACACGTGCTTCTGCTGCACCAGGCGCTGGGCCGCGGTGAGCGCGCCCTGGGGTGTGGACTGGTCGTCGCCCATCTCCACGTCGAAGCCGCGCGCGGCGCACTTGCCGCCCGCCGCCTTGTAGGCCGCGAGCCGCGCCTTCACCCCGCTCTCCGTGTCGGCGTAGTGCGCGGCGGCCGCTCCGCTCAGCGAGGTCAGCACACCCACCTTGACCGGCCCGCTCGTGTCCGCGCCGGTCGATCCGCCCTTGCCGCAGGCCGCGAGCACCAGCAGGGCGGCGCTGGTCCAGGTTGCGATGGCACCGACTCTTCTCATGTGCTCTCCTCCGTCCCCGGCCCGTCGAGCGACGGTTCCGACAGGTGGTCCGCGAGGCACAGTGGAGCATATTAAGTATCCTTTGTCACCGCTTCGCGCGGCGAAATGCCCTCTGAGGGTTGACGTGACCCCCTTATGAGCGCACTTTAATCGGTACCCGCTGCTCTTCCGAGCACGACCTTCCAGGAGGCCGTCGTTGCTCTCCTACGTCATCGCCGGCCTCGCCCTCGGGGCCGTCTACGCCATCGCCGCGGCCTCACTGGTCGTCACCCATGTCTCGTCGGGCGTCTTCAACTTCGCCTTCGGCGCCATGGCGTTCGCCGTCGCCCGCTTCTACTACTTCCTGTACGTCGAGCAGGGCTGGCCGCTTCCGCTCGCCGCCGTCGTCGCGATCGGCCTGTTCGGGCCGGGGCTCGGCGTGCTGCTGTACGCGGTGCTGTTCCGGCATCTGCGGCTGCGCTCGCCGCTGGTGAAGATCGTCGCCACGATCGGTCTGTCGGTGGCGCTGCCGCCCCTGGTGAACCTGGTGCTCGGGCAGCTGGTGAACGTCACCGCGCCGGGCCTCGCGCCCCAACCGGTCGCGGTGTACCGGCCGTTCGGCGCGGTGGTCGACATGAACCAGCTGATCACGTACGCCGGTCTCGCCGCGGTCCTGGTCGTCGGCACCGTGCTGCTGCGGTACACCGACACCGGCCTCAAGGTCCGTGCCCTGGTGGACTCCGAGGCCCTGACCGCGATGTCGGGCGTCAGTCCCGGGCGCGTGTCGGTCGGGGTGTGGGCGTTCAGCGCGCTGCTGGCCGGGCTTGCCGGGGTCCTGGTCGCGCCCACCGCCGGGCTGTCGGTGGACGGGATGACCTTCCTGATGGCGGCCGCCTTCGCGGCCGTGGTGGCGGCCCGGCTGCGCAGTCTGCCGACGGCCGTCGGCGTGGCCCTGGCCATGGGTGTCGTCACCAGTGTGATCCAGCGCTACCTCGATCCGCAGAGCGCGCTCGCCGCACAGATCGTGCCGAGCGTGCCCTTCCTGTTCATGCTGGTCTTCCTTCTCGCCCACGCGCTGCGCGGCAGGGCGGGCGACGCTCCGACGGGGACCGTGCTGGACCGCGCGGTCCGCACGGAGAGCACGGGCGCCCCCACCGCCGCCACCTCGACGGGTTTCGCCGCCCCGCTGCTGACGCTCGCCGTCGTGGCCTGTCTCCCCCTGGTCCTCGACGACTTCTGGACGGGGCTGACGGCCACGGGCATCGCGATGGCGACGGCTCTGCTGTCCTGCACGCTGGTCACCGGCGAAGGCGGCATGATCTGGCTGTGCCAGATCACCTTCGCGGGATTCGGCGCCCTGCTCGCCGCCGACCTGACCACGAACTCCGGCTGGCCGCCGCTGGCGGCGGTCCTCGTCGCCGCGCTGTGCGTGGTCCCGGTCGGCGTGGTGCTCGGCCTGCTGACGATCCGCCTGGGCAACCTGTACGTCGCGCTGGTGACCCTCACCTTCGGGCTCCTCGCGCAGAACCTGGTCTTCATGCGGGACCGCTTCTACAACTCGGGCCAGGGCATCTTCATGCCGCGCCCCGAATGGGCCCTGGACAACCGGACGTTCGCGCTGCTCGCGCTCGCGGTCTTCGCCGTGCTCGGCCTGTTCGTGGTCAACCTGCGGCGCTCGACGGCGGGCCTCGCGGTGACGGCGGTCCGGTGGAGCGAGACCGGCTCCCGCACGCTGGGTCTCGGCATCGTGCCGGTCAAGGTCCTGGTCTCCGCCGTCGCCACCTTCGTCGCCGCGGTCGGCGGCGGCCTCCTCGCCCTCGCCTACCAGTCGGCGCTGCCCGACTCCTTCAACCCGTTCACCGGACTGGTGTGGCTGGCCGTCCTGGTCACCGTCGGCGCGCGGCCGGTGGTCGGGGCGCTGGTCGCCGGGGTGGCGTTCGCCGTGCTGCCCAGCGTGTTCCAGACGTATCTGCCGACGCGGTGGGCCGAGGTCCCGGTCATCATGTTCGGCTTCGGCGCGGTCATGCTCGCCCACAACCCCGAGGGCGTCATCGCGATGCACGCCCGGCAACTGGGTCAGCTGAGCCGGTGGCGGCAGGGCCGGCGAGCGGTCGCCGAGGAGCCTTCGACGCCTCAGGGAGAACTCGTATGAGCGGAGCATCCGTTACGACACCTGCGCGCATCGAGGCCCGGGGCGTCACCGTCCGCTTCGGTGGGCTGGTGGCGCTGAGCGAGGTCGATCTGGCGGTGCCGCCTGCTTCGGTCGTCGGCCTCGTGGGGCCCAACGGGGCGGGCAAGAGCACGCTGTTCGCCGTACTCTCCGGGCTGCTCGCGCCGACTGCCGGCTCGGTTCTGATGGACGGTCACGACGTCACCCGTTCCAGCGCGCAGGCCCGGGCCAGACGCGGGCTCGCGCGCACCTTCCAGCATCCGGAGCTGTTCCCGGGGCTGACCGTCCGCGAGCACGTGGTGCTGGCGTACCGGCTGCGGCACACCCGGCACCGGATCTGGACGGACCTCGTCACCGGGGGCGGCTTCCGGCGGGCGCCCGACGACGAGGACCGGCGGGCCGACGCGCTGCTCGCGGCGCTCGGGCTGACGGCGCAGGCCGAACGGCCGGTGTCCGGGCTGCCGTTGGGCACGAGCCGGCTGCTGGAGATCGCCCGGGCGCTCGCCGTCGACCCTGGTGTGCTGCTCCTCGACGAGCCGTCGTCGGGGCTCGACGCGCGCGAGACGGACGAGCTGGCCGCGACGCTCTCCCGGGTCGTGGCCGACCACGGGGTGTCGCTGCTGCTGGTCGAACACGACGTCGAACTCGTGCTGGGGATGAGCGACGTGGTCCACGTCATCGACTTCGGCGTCAAGATCAGCGAGGGCTCGCCCGCCGAGGTGCGCCGGGACCCTGCCGTACGCGCGGCCTACCTGGGCGCGGGCCACGGCGAGGAAAGGACGTCCGCATGACCGTCACCACCCCTCCCCTGCTCGCCGTCCGCGACCTGACCGTCCGCTACGGGACGGCCCAAGCGCTGCGGGACATCACCTTCGACCTGCCGCCCAACAGCGCCCTCGCCGTGCTGGGGCCGAACGGCGCCGGCAAGAGCACGCTGGCCAGGGCCCTTTCGGGACTGGTGCCGGCCGCCGCCGGTTCCTTTACGCTCGACGGCCGCGAGCTCACCGGACTGGCGCCTGACGCGATCCGGCGGGCCGGGCTGGTCCATCTCCCCGAGGGCCGCGGGGTGTTCCCCACGCTGACCGTCCTGGAGAACCTGCGGATGGCCACGGCCTGCGACCGGCGCGGCAGGCAGGCGGCCCTCGACCGGGCCTTCGCGATCTTCCCGGTGCTCGGGGAGCGGCAGCGGCAGGCGGCGGGGACGCTGTCGGGCGGCGAGCAGCAGATGCTGTCCCTCGCCCGGGCGCTGATGGTGGACCCGAGGCTGGTGATCGCCGACGAGCTGTCGCTGGGGCTCGCGCCGAAGATGGTCGACGTGGTCTTCGAGAGCCTGCGCCGGGCCCGGGCCGCGGGCGTGGCGGTCGTCATGATCGAGCAGTTCGCGAGCCGGGCACTCGACTTCGCGGACCACTGCCTGGTCCTGCGGCGGGGGCGGATCGCGTGGGCGGGCGAGGCGCGGCTGGCCGGACCGGAATTGCTGCGCCGCTATCTCGGGGAGGCCACGGCTGCCTGAGCACGGACGCCCTGCCCCGGCAACTCCGGCGTCGGCGAGCGCCGTTCGGGAGACGGGCGCCGCGCCACCACCCCGCCCCTCGGCCCGCGCCGTCCCGGGTCAGAGCGCCGTGCTCGCACCCCGGCCATCGGCCCGGCGCCGTTCGGAGTCAGGGCGCCGTGCTCGCGCCCCGGCCATCGGCCCGGCGCCGTTCGGAGTCAGGGCGCCGTGCTCGCGCCCTGGCCCTCAACTCCGGCTCGCGGCACCGCCGTTCACACCGACAGCACCATCGCCGACCCCATGCCGCCGCCCCCGCACATGGCCGCGACCGCGGTGCCGCCGCCCCGGCGGCGCAGTTCGTGCGCCAGGGTCACGACCATGCGGGTGCCGGTGGTCGCGATGGGGTGGCCGAGGCTGCAGCCGCTGCCGAAGGGGTTGACCCGCTCGGGGTCGAGGCCCAGCTCGCGGGTGGTGGCGACGGCGACCGCGGCGAAGGCCTCGTTGACCTCGAACAGGTCGACGTCGTCGATGCCGAGCCCGGCCCGGTCGAGGGCCTTGCAGATCGCGGCGATCGGCGCGAGCCCCGTCTCCACGGGGTCCACCCCAACGCTCGCCCAGGAGCGGATGGTCGCGATGGGCGTGAGTCCGTGCGCGGCGGCCAGGTCGGACCCGGCGACGACGACCGCCGCCGCCCCGTCGTTGACGCCGCTGGAGTTGCCGGCCGTGATGGAGAACCCCTCGATCTCGGGGTGCAGCACCTTCAGCGCGCCCAGCTTCTCCGCGCTGGTGTCGCGGCGCGGATGCTCGTCGGTGTCGAAGACCGAGGTCGCTCCGTCCCGGCCGGTGACCTTGACCGGCACGATCTCGTCGGTGAACCGGCCCTCGTCGACGGCCCGTACGGCCCGCTCGTGCGAACGCAGCGCCCAGCCGTCCATCTCCTCGCGGGTGAGGCCGGCGAGCCTTGCGGTGTTCCAGCCGACCAGGACCGCCATGTCGTCGTTCGGCGCCCCGGGCCTCGGGACATGGGTCGGCGCCATCCAGGGGTCCAGCCAGTCGTCGGTGCCCGGAATCCGCCGACGTGCCACCGGTGCCGTGGACGAGGAGTGCGTGCCGCCCGCGATGACCGCCCGGTCCATCCCGGCCCGCACGCTCGCGGCCGCGGTGGCCACGCTCGCGAGCCCCGAGGCGCAGTGCCGGTTGTGCGCCAGGCCGGGGACGTGGGTCAGCCCCGCCTCCAGCGCCGCGTACCGGGCGATGTCGCCGCCACCGGCGAGGGATTCGCCGAGCACCACGTCGTCGATCGTCTCGGGCGGCAGCCCGCTGCGCTGCGCGGCCTCGCGGACGACGACGGTGGCGAGTTCGAAGGCGTCGGTGTCCCGCAGGGTTCCCCGGCGGGCGGTCCCGATCGCGGTGCGGCACGCGGAGAGAAGAACGGCATCAACCATGTAATTCAGAGTACTTAAATGAGTGGGCGGCCGATAGGTGGTCTCGCATATCGCGCCAACACCTCGACCTTGGAGATAAAAGAGGATACCTTGCTGGGGTGAACTTCGAGCTCAGCGAGGAGCAGGACATGCTGCGCGAGGCCTCGCGCGACCTGCTGTCGGACCGGGCCCCGATCGAGCACGTACGGGCGTGGGCGGACCGTGACGAGGACGTCGATCCCGAGGTGTGGCGGCTGACCGCCGACCTCGGCTGGCCCGGACTGGGGCTGCCCGAGGAGTACGGCGGCGCGGGACAGGGCCTGGTGGAACTCGCCCTCGTCGCCGAGGAGATCGGACGGGCGCTCGGGCGGGGCCCGTTCGCGCCCACCGGGATCGTCGGCCGGGCGCTGGCCGCCGCGGGCTCGCCAGAGCTGCGGGCCGAGGTGCTGCCCGGGCTGGCCGCCGGATCGGAGTGGGCCGCCTGGGCCTTCGCCGAACCGCACGCCCCGTGGTCGCTCGACGGCATCCGTGCCACGGCCAGGACCGACGGAGACGCGATCGTCCTCGACGGGGTCAAGACGGCGGTGCAGGACGCCGGCGGCGCCCGCCGGCTGCTGGTCACCGCACTTCACGACGGGGTCCCGGCGTCGTTCCTCGTCGACCGGACGGCCCCCGGGGTCACCGTCCGCAGGCAGCAGGCCCTGGACCTGACCCGCTCGTTCCACGAGGTCCGTTTCAAAGGCGTACGGATCCCGCGCACGCGTCGCCTGGGCGGCGGGCCCGCGGAGATCCAGCGGTGCCTCGACGAGGCCTCGGTACTGCGGTGCGCCGACGCGCTCGGGGTGATGGAGCGCATGCTGGAGCTCACCGTCGAACACACCACGTCTCGCGTGCAGTTCGGGCGGCCCATCGGCACGTTCCAGGCCGTCAAGCACGCGTGCGCGGACATGGCGCTGTTGGTGCATGGCGCCCGGGCCGCCACCGCGTATGCCGCGATGGCCGTCGACGCGGACGCGGACGACGCCGAGCGCGCCGTCTGTGCCGCGGCCTCGTACGTCGCGTCCGGGGCCCCCGAAGTCGCCGCCCGCGCACTCCAGTTGCACGGCGGCATCGGCTTCACCTGGGAGCACGACCTCCACCTCCACCTGCGCCGCGCCCGGACCGACAGCGTGCTGCACGGCGACGCGGCGGTGCACCGCGACCGGCTGTGCGGGCTGCTGCGCGGGGCTTCCGCGAAGGCGTGAGGGCTCGCGGCGGCTGACGCGGGCGCCTCCGCGAGTGCCCGAGCCGCCAGTGGGAGCGCAAGCGCCGCCATGGGACTGCCGGCCCGACGTCGGCGAGCGAACCGACCCGAGCGAACGATCCGAAAGGTTGCCGATGGAGATCAAGGGCAAGAAGGCCGTGGTGTTCGGCGGCGCCTCCGGCATGGGCCGGGCCACCGCCGAGCTGCTCGCGGCCCGCGGCGCCGACGTCGCCGTACTCGATCGTCCGGCGTCGGCGGGAGCCGAGGTCGCCGCCGCGTTCGGGGGGAGCTTCCATCCCGTCGACGTGACGGAGTTCGAGGCGACCGAGAGCGCGCTGGCCGAGGCCGTGGACGCGCTAGGCGGACTGCACGTGTCGGTCACCACGGCGGGCGGGGGCACCGTACGCCGCACGCTCGGCAAGGACGGCCCGCACGACCTGGAGACCTTCCGCCGGGTGCTCGACCTCAACGCCGTGGCGACCTTCAACATCAGCCGTCTCGCCGCCGCCCACATGAGCCGCAACGAACCCGAGGAACCCGACGGTGAACGCGGTGTCATCGTCAACACGTCCTCGATCGCCGCGTTCGAGGGACAGATCGGCCAGGTCGCCTACTCGGCGGCCAAGGCGGCCATCGCCGGGATGAGCCTGACCATGGCCCGCGACCTCGGCTCGCTCGGCATCCGCGTGGTCGCCATCGCGCCGAGCCTGTTCGAGACGGGCGCCACCGAGAAGATCCCCGCAGAGACGCGCGCCGCGCTGGTGAAGGACGCGGCGTTCCCGCGGCGGCTCGGCCGGCCCGAGGAGTACGCCAGGCTCGCCCTGGCCGTCGTCGACAACCCGATGCTGAACGGACAGTGCCTGCGGCTGGACGCCGGCCAGCGGTTCGGACCCAGGTGAGGTGCTGATGCCGGACAACACGGAACACGCGGGCCGGGTCGCCCTCGTCACCGGAGGCGGGCGGGGCTTCGGCAAGGCCTTCGGCGAGGCGCTGTCGGCGCTCGGCGCGCATGTCGTGCTCGCCGACATCGACGGCGAGGTCGCGGCGCAGGCGGCGGCGGAGATCACCGCCAAGGGCGGGAGCGCGACCGGGGTCGCCTGCGACGTGGCCGACGAGGACCAGGTCGGCGCCGTCGTGGCCGAGATCGCCGAACTGCACGGCGGACTCGACATCCTGATCAACAACGCCGGTCTGCACGCCGCCTACAACAGGCCGTTCACCGAACTCGGCCTCGCCAACGTGCGACGCGTGCTCGACGTCAACGTCATGGGCGTCATCATCTGCTCGCTCGCCGCCCGGGAGGTCATGCGGGGCCGCCCGGGCGCCTCCATCGTCAACATCTCGTCCTCGGCGGCGTACGCGAACCGCAGCATCTACGGCGTCTCCAAGCTCGCCGTACGGGGCCTGACGGTCGCCTTCGCGCGGGAGTTCGCGGACGCCGGCATCCGGGTCAACGCCATCGCGCCGGGCCTCATCCTCACCGACACCGTGCGCGCGCAGCTGTCCGAGGCCGAGGCGGAACGTGTGCTCGGTGAGCAGATCCTGCGTCAGGCGGGCCGGGAGCAGGACATCGTCGAGGCGCTGCTGTACCTGGTCTCGTCGAAGGCGTCCTTCGTGACCGGCGAAACCCTGCGGGTAACGGGTGGGTTCGCGCTGTCGGTGTAGGCACGGCAGCGGAGTGGCTCAGCCGCCGTGCCGGAGGAGGAAGGCGTCGACGAGGGTGTCGGTGAACCCCTCGTCGACCGGTCCGGACGACACCAGGACGCGGTAGTACAGCGGGCCGACGAGGAGGTCCGCCTCGGCGTCCACGTCGAGCCCGGCGGGCAACCGGCCGTCGGCCACGGCCCGTTCGAGCAGCAGCCGGTCGCGTTCGCGCTGCGGGGCCAGGCAGCGGGACCGGAACTCCCCGGCGAACGCCGCGTCGTGCTGCGCGTGGGCGAGCAACGCCCGGAAGACGGCACCGGGGTCGGACTCGCCGATGAACCAGGCCAGTTGGCGCAGGTAGGCGCGCAGATCGGCGGCGAGGTCGCCGGTGTCGGGCGGGGTCAGGTCCTCGACGGCGTCCTGGAGGAAGGTGTCCATCAGCACCTCGGTCTTGGTGCTCCACCACCGGTAGATCGTCTGCTTGGCCACCCCGGCGCGCGCGGCGATGCCCTCCATGGTGACTCCGGCGAAGCCCTTCTCCACGAGGAGGTCGTCGGCGGCCTCCAGTACGGCCTGCCGGGCCTCTTCGCTGCGGCCGTGCCGGTTGCCGTGGTGACGCCGTACCGCACCGGGTGTCATGCCGCCGCCTCCGTAATCCTCTAGAGCTGACGCAACGTTGCGTCTACTCTAGCGCGCATGACGCATACACACACGCTCGCCGACCCCCGGGTCGAGACCGCACTGCGCCGGATGTTCGCGCAGGCCGAGCAGGACGGCGACGTCGCGGACCGGGCCGGCTGGGGATCCGGCTGGGCGTCGATGTCCCCGCAGGAGCAGGCCGACGCCGCCGCGCGGATCTACATGCCGGTCTCGGCCTCGGGCGGGGATCTCCTCTACAGCCTGGTCCGCGCCGTCCGCCCGGCCACGGTCGTCGAGTTCGGGATGTCGTACGGCATCTCCACTCTGTATCTGGCGGCCGCGGTCCGGGACAACGGCACCGGACGGGTCGTCACCACGGAGCTCAGCAAGGAGAAGATCGCCGCCGCGCACCGCACCTTCGCCGAGACCGGCCTCGACGACCTCATCACCGTGCTGGAGGGGGATGCCCGGGAAAGCCTCGGCGGCCTCGACGCGCCGGCCGACTTCGTGCTCCTCGACGGCTGGAAGGACCTCTGCCTGCCGGTGCTCCGGCTGCTGGAGCCGCGCCTGGCGCCGGGCACCCTCGTGGTGGCCGACGACGTGACCTTCGAGAGCATGCGGCCGTACCTCGACCACGTACGGGACCCTGCGAGCGGCTATCGCAGCGTCAGCTTCCCCGTCGAGGACGGGATGGAGATCAGCTGCCGCCTGTGACACGCAACCGCAGCGGCCGTGCCCCGCGAGTCCGACTCGGGGCACGGCCACAGGGGTTGGCGCTGTCTACACCGTCGCGGGCTCGGACGGTGCGTTCTCGGTCAGCTCCTGCTCCTCCGACTTGATCGCCTTGAGCAGTACATAGGGGGTGGCGACCTTCCAGACGAAGTAGGTCAGCGAGGGGATGACGTTGGCGAGCAGGCCGTTCCAGGCGAACGGGCCGCTGTGGACGACGAAGACGAAGGCGCCCGGGATGAGCAGGACGCCCAGCACGATGCTCAGCCAGCCGTACCACCTGGGGAACACCTGCTTCTCACGGTGGTCGATGAAGGCCGTGTAGCCGATCGACCAGACCTGGAGGACGAAGATGCACGCGTTGCCGACCAGCATCAGGTTGAAGGTGTCGGTCATCGCGGACAGCACGTCGGGCGAGTGGATCTCCGGCCGGTACGCGGCGGCGGAGAGGATGGCCAAGGGGAAGAAGAAGCCCAGCGGAGCGACCACACCGGTGGTCAGCTGGATCATGGACAGCAGTCCCCAGCCGCCCTCCACGCGCTTCATCTGAAGGCTCGTCACGACGACGTACGGGTACTCGAAGGGCACGGCCAGCACCATGATGACGGTGCACCACAGGATCCCCGTGCGGTGGTCGTGCAGGAAGGTGACGAGGTCCGCGGGGCTCATCTGCGGGTCCACCGGGGTGAGCAGGTGCCCCGCGCTGAAGGCGACGATGAAGCCCACCATGAGGACGACTCCGCACCACGCGGAGATGCGCTCAAGTCTTATGTAGAGGTCTTTTCGCACTACGGCTCCCTATCTTCTGCCGGCCGGTGTCTACCGGCCGATCTCGTGCCAGCCCACGAGGCTGTCGAGCAGCAGTCCCGCGCTCGACAGGTAGTCGCCGTAGCCGCCCCGGAAGAACAGCAGCGGGGTCTTCGGCGATTCGACGCGCAGGTCCTGGACCCGCCCGACGACCAACAGGTGGTCGCCGATCTCGACGACCTGTTCGACCGTGCAGTCGACCCAGGCGACGATCCCGTCCAGCACGGGATTGCCCAGGTCCGAGGCCTGCCAGATGGTGTCCGTGAAGCGTTCCTGCGCCGGGCCCGCCATCCGCCGGGACAGCCGTTCCTGGTTGCCGGCCAGCGCGTTGGCGCAGAACCGGCCCGCCGCCGTGATGGTCGGCAGCGTCGAGGAGGAGCGGTCGGCGAGGAAGGACACCAGGGGCGGGTCCAGCGACACGGAGGTGAAGGTACCGACGATCATGCCCTGCGGCCGGTCCTCGGTGTCCGTGGTGGTGATCGCGACCACGCTCGTGGGGAAGTTGCCGAGCACGTCGCGGAAGTGCCGGCTCATATCACGGCGCGCATCGACTCGGGCACCTCGAGTCCCATCTTGGCCAGGACGTCGGCGTGATAGGCGGTCCCGGGCACGTGGATCATGTGCTGGAGACCGACGTGGGCGTCCCGCCAGTACCGCTGGATCGGGTTGGAGCGCCGGATGGCGTTGCCGCCGGAGCGGGCGAAGATCTCGTCCAGCGCGGCGACGGCACGCCAGGCACAGCGGACCTGGTTGCGCCGTACGTCGGCGCGGTCCTCGATGGTGACCGGCTTGCCGGCCTCCACCTGGTCGTACAGCCGGCTGATGCCGTCGATGAGCTGGACGCGTGAGGCGGCGATCTCGGCGGCGGCCTCGCCCGCGGCGTAGAGGACGTACGGGTCGTCGCGGACCTGGACGCCGGTGACGGCGACGCGGTCCTTCTGCTGGGCGAGGTGGATGGCGAGGGCGCCCTCACAGATGCCGATGACCGCGGCGGTGATGCCGAGCGGGAACATGGAGGTGAACGGCAGCCGGTAGAGCGTGTCGAGCCCGGCCGCACCCGCCGCGGCCCCGTCCTGGACGGCCTCCTGACGGATCGTGCGGTACTCGGGGACGAACGCCTTGTCGACGACGACGTCCTTGCTGCCGGTGCCGCCGAGGCCCACGACGTCCCAGGTGCCGTCGATGATCTCGTAGTCGTCGCGCGGCAGGACGACGTGCATCACGGTGATGGGCCCGGCGGGCCTTCCCTTGCCGTCGCCGAGGAGGGCGCCCAGGAAGTCCCAGCGGCAGTGGTCGCTGCCGGAGGAGAACGGCCAGCGTCCGCTCAGGACATAGCCGCCGTCCACCGGGTCGGCGACGCCGTTGGGCATGTACGGCGAGGCGATCCAGGTGTCCGGGTCCTCGTCCCACACCTCGTGGGCGAGGCGCGGGTCCATCTGGGCCAGCTCCCAGGGGTGCACGCCGACCACGCCGCAGACCCAGCCGGCGGCGCCGTCGTGCCGCGCGACCGCCATCACCGCTTCGGCGAAGTCCCGGGGGTGGGCGCCGAAGCCGCCGAACTCCTTGGGCTGCAGGAGCCGTATGACACCCGCGGAACGGAGCAGTTCGACGGTCCGGTCGCTCAGCTTGCCGAGTGACTCGTTCTCGTCGGCGAGCTCGGCCAGTTCGGCGCCCAACTCCTCGACACGGCCGACCACTTCATGCGTCACTCCGCACACCTCCCGGTCACAGTTCCCACGCTGTGCCGCACGTCGCCGGCGGCCAGACGGCCTCAGTGTCGGGGCGTGCGCGGGACCCTCGCCGGGCGCTTTCCGCTGACCGGGACATGAGTGGGGGCGGACGGGCCGCTCGCCCCGTCCGCCCCCATGTGTGTCCGGATTCTTTCGGTCACCTGTCCCGTACGGCGGCGAACACACCGCCGTCGACGAGGACGTCGATGCCGTTCAGGAAGCTCGCCTCGTCGGAGAGCATGAACGCGACGACGGCCGCGACCTCCTCCGAACGCCCGGTCCGGCCCAGCGGCGTGGCCTCGACCAGCCGCCGCATGGACGACTGCTTGGCCGCCTCCTGCCGGCCCTGCGGGGTGTCGATGATGCCGGGCGCGAGGGAGCACACCCGGGCGCCGACCGGTCCGAGCCGTACCGCTTCCTTGCGGGCGAAGCGGGCGACTCCGTACTTGGCCCACGGATAGGCGAGGGTGGACTGCTCCAGATCCGGCCCGACGGCCTCGCGGATCCGGTCCAGGAAGTCCTCCCGCAGCGGCTCGTCGAGGATCTCGCCGACGGCCGGATCGGGGTCGACCCCGGCGAGCAGCGGGGACATGGAGGAGAAGTAGACGTGCGCGGTGCCCTCGGTGGCGAGCGGGCGCAGCGCCTCGGCCAGCAGCGCGGTGCCGACGAGGTCGACTTCGAAGATACGGCGCCAGTCGGCCATGGTGGGCGAGATACCGGCCGCGTGGGCGACGGCGCGCAGTGTGCCGGCCTCGGCGACCCGCGCGGCGAGCCGGGCCAGCCCCTCGCGGTCGGTGACGTCGAGGCCGAACGGCTCGGCCGCGGCCCGCGCTCCGGAGTCGTTGAGGTCCTTCGCCACGCGCGCGGCGGCCTCGGCGTCCAGGTCGACGAGCAGCAGCACGTCCACGGTGTCGGCGAGCCGCCGTGCGCACGCCTCCCCCATCCCGCGGCCTGCGCCGGTCACTATCCCTACGGTCGTCATGGGTTGCTCCTAGGTGATGCGTGTTCCTTGAGTTCGGGCGGGCCGGGGCTAGTCGGTGGCCCAGACGCGCTCCAGCGACGGCTGCGCCGCCCTGCTGACCAGCTCGACACGGAAGCCCGTCGTGTCGCCGCTGCGCAGGAAGGCGAAGAACAGTCCGCCGTCGGGTCCTTCGCGGGTCGCCTCGGTGACGTAGCCGTGGCGTTCGAGTTCGGCGACGTCGGCCGCGACGTCGTCGGACCAGTAGCCGAAGTGGTGGATGCCGGAGCCGGGGGTCGGTTCCCACAGCGTTCCGGGTGTCTTGCGGACGATCTCCAGCCGGGGCGCCGTGCTCGACGAGCGCGCGTAGGCGCACCGGAAGTCGATGACGGCGTCGCCGGTGGGCAGGGCCACCTCGGTGGGCCCGCCCATGTCCGCGCACCACTCGAAGCCGAACAGCTTGGAGAGCTGCTCCTTGGTCGCCTCGAAGTCCTCCGCGACGATGCCCACATGGAACTGGTCCGCGGGTCGCAGGGTGCCGGCCATGATGTCTCCTCGCTGCCGAGCTCCGGGCGCGTGGCGGCCGGAAACGGGCGGTCAGTGCGTGGGGCACAGGTAAGCGAGGAGGCCTGACGCTTCACGGACGGCTTCCCGACAATTTCCGGACGTGACGGGCGTCACATCTCCGGGTCGTGACGGGTTCAGCCGCGGGCGCGCCCGAGCCAGTAGCCGAACCCGCGGCTGGTGTGGATCAGCGCGGGCCCGTCCTGGTTCACCTTCTGCCGCAGCCGCGAGACGAGCTTCTCGATGGCGTCGCCCGCCCGGAAGTCGCCCCAGACGTGCCGGCTGATCTGCTCCTTCGACACCACGCACTCGGCGTTGGCCAGCAGGTGCCGCAGCAGTCGATATTCGGCGGGCGTGAGGCCGAGCGGTCTGGCACCGCGCCGGGCCTGGCAGGTGGCGTCGTCGAGGACCAGGTCGCCGTAACCGACCGCTCCCGCGACGCCCTTGGCGGACCGCCCGCGTAGCAGGACCTCGGCCCGGGCCAGCATCTCGGTGGTCCGCACGGGCTTGGTGACGTAGTCCTCGTTCCGCTTCCCGAATCCGGGGAGGAAGGTGTGGAGGTAGTCGCAGGTGATCAGGAAGAGCACCGGCGGCAGGTCGTCCGAGTCGGGTTTGGGTCCCCGCGCCACGTCCTTCAGGTCGGGCAGAGTCGCGTCCCAGACCACGAGGTCGAACCGGCGCCGCCGGATCCGCTCGATCCCCTCCACACCGGTGCCGGCCGTGTCGGCCACGGTGTAGCCCGCCAACTGCAGTGTCGTGGTCAGCAGATCGGTCTCGCCGGTGTCGCCCGCCACGATGAGGACGTCGCGCATGGGGACATCGTAGCATAAAGTTGCTTGACTCAAGTAATACGCAGCAGACTCGACGACCCTATCGACTTGCGACCAATAGAGTGTACTTTATTGCCGCTACCGTGGCGGGAAGGGGTGGGGTCGGATGCGCATCGGTATGCCCTTGAGCTACAGCGGCGGCTTCAAGGAGGCCGTCGCCGAGCTCGGCGAATACGAGAAGGCCGGGCTGGACATCGTCTTCGTGCCCGAGGCGTACTCCTTCGACGCGATCAGCCAGCTCGGGTTCATCGCGGCGCGCACCGAGCGCCTGGAGATCGCCTCCGGGATCCTCCAGATCTACACCCGCACGCCCACGCTGACCGCGATGACGGCGGCCGGGCTCGACCACGTCTCCGACGGCCGGTTCACGCTGGGCATCGGCGCCTCCGGGCCGCAGGTGATCGAGGGCTTCCACGGGCAGCCGTACACCGCTCCCCTGGCCCGGACCCGGGAGATCGTGGAGATCTGCCGGTCGGTGTGGCGCCGCGAGAAGGTCGTGCACGAGGGGCGGCACTACCGGATCCCGCTGCCGCCCGGGGAAGGCACGGGACTCGGCCGGCCGCTCCGGCTGATCAACCACCCGGTGCGCGAACGGATCCCGATCGTGCTGGCCGCCATCGGGCCGAAGAACGTGGCCCTCGCCGCCGAGATCGCCGAGGGCTGGATGCCGATGTTCTTCCACCCCGAGCGGGCGGCCGAGGTGTGGGGACCGGCGCTGGCCGAAGGCTCGGCCCGGCGGGATCCCGCCCTCGGTCCCCTCGACGTGGTGGTCTCGCCGCCGCTGGCCATCGGCGAGGACGTCGACGACCTGATCGACCTGGCCCGGCCCCAACTCGCCCTGTACATCGGCGGGATGGGGGCGCGCGGCCACAACTTCTACAACGACCTCGCCTGCCGTTACGGCTACGAGTCGGCCGCGGCCACCGTCCAGGACCTGTACCTCTCCGGCCGCAAGGACGAGGCCGCGGCCGCCGTGCCAGCCGACCTGCTGCGGGCGATCTCCCTCGTCGGGCCCGCCTCGCACGTCGCCGAACGGGTCGCGGCCTTCCGCGCGGCCGGGGTCACCACCCTCCAGATCCGCCCCCTGGCCCCGACCAAGGCCCGGCGGCTGGCCGACGTCGAACGGCTCAGGACGATGGTGTCCTGAGCCGCCTCCGCGCGTTCACCAGCTCGCCGAAGCCTCCACCGCCAGGCCCCGCATGACGTGTTCGAGCAGGGCCAGCAGCACCGACTTCACCGACTCCCGGTCACGGGCGTCGCACAGCACCAGGGGGACGTCGGGGCCGAGGTCGAGCGCCGCGCGGATCTCGTCCTCGTCCTCCTCGCAACGGCCGTCGAAGCAGTTGACGCCGATGGCGAAGGGGATCCCGCGGTGCTCGAAGAAGTCGACGGACGGGAAGCAGCTCTCCAGCCGCCGGGTGTCCGCCAGGACGACCGCGCCGAGCGCCCCGCGCGAGAGGTCGTCCCACATGAACCAGAAGCGGTCTTGGCCGGGAGCGCCGAAGAGGTAGACGATCAGGGCCGGGCTGAGGGTGATCCGGCCGAAGTCCATGGCGACCGTGGTCGTGGTCTTCCGCTCCACGCCGGCCAGATCGTCGATGCCGACGCTGGCCTCGGTGATCAGCTCCTCGGTGCGCAGCGGCTCCGTCTCGCTGATCGCGCCGACCAGGGTGGTCTTGCCGACCCCGAAGCCGCCGGCGACGAGGATCTTGGCCGTGGCCGCGTCGGGCGCGAGCGCGGTGCGGCCGGGGTCAGAGTCTGCGTATGCCATCGATCACTGCCTGGATGAAACGGGCGTCGGTGGAACCGACCGCGGAGGGCTGGGAGACGGAGACGAGCTGATGGTCCAGGAGGTCGTCGAGGAGGACCCGGACGACGGCGACGGGCAGGTCGAGCCGGGCGGCGACCTCCACCAGTGCGGTCGGGGTGCGGCACAGGGCGAGCAGCCGGTTCTGTTCGGGCTGCAGCCGCTGGTCGCGGGTGGGTGGCCGGACGGTGCTGATCAGGGAGATCAGTTCGAGGCCGGGGCGGGTGGACGAGGTCCGGCCGCGCGTGACGGTGTACGGGCGGACGAGCGGACCGGGGTCGTCGTCCGCCCAGGGGTCTTCCTCCGACCAGTGCCTCATTCATGCTCACCCGCGAAGGCTGTGCCGTCGTACTCGGGGAACCGCGGGGCGGCGCTGAGGAACTGGCCGACCTGGCGCACCAGCATGGTCATCTCATAGCCCACGTTGCCGACGTCGACCGCGGAGGTGGCGAGCACGGCGAGGCGGGCGCCGCCGCCGGCGGTGGTGACGAAGAGGAAGAGGTCGTCCATCTCGATGACGGTCTGCTGGACCCGGCCCCCGCCGAAGTGGCGGCTGGTGCCCTGCGCCAGCGAGTGCACACCCGAGGCGATGGCGGCGAGCTGCTCGGCGTCGGCCCGTTCGAGGTCGGCGGAGCTGCCGACGAGCAGGCCGTCCTCCGACAGGACGATGGCGTGCAGCGTCTCGGGGATCCGTTCGATCAGGCTGTCCAGAAGCCAGGCCAGTCCGCCGTGCGTGGTGTTGGTCGCTGTCATGGGGTGTTCCTTGTCGGGCGGTTGCGGGTGGGCAGCGGACGCCGCTCGGACGGGGCCGAGGGCCAGACGGGTGCGGGGACTTCCTCCTGGGCCCGGGCCCGGCGGGTGCCGTCCCGCAGGGCGGCGAGCATCGACCGCGCCTGCTCGGGCCGACGCTCCGGGGCGGGCCGGCCGGCCTCCGAGGCCCCGTCCGGGTCCCGGGGCCGCTCCCTCAACTGAGGCGCGAGACTCGCCTGACGCACCCGGCGCGGCAGCCGGCTGGGGCGGGTGACGCCGGGGGCGGTGGGCGGCTCGGAGCCTTGGGGATGCGCGGACGGGTGGGCAGGGGGCCGGCCACCCGCCAGGAACGCGCCTTCGTGCGCCGCCGGTTGGGCGCCGCCGTGCGTGGGCACGGCATCACGGACGCGGCGTACGGCGGTGGCGCGGTCGCCGGGGACGGACGCGGGTGGGCGGGCGGACGGGACGGCAGGTGCGGGGGACTCGGCCGGGGCTGCGGGTTCGGTGGGTTCCCAGTCCGTGGGCACGGCCAGCGGGCGCCCGGTGGTGCGGGTGCGTCTCGGGAGTCCCCCGGTCGTCGCGCCGACGGCGTCCGACGGGTCGGTGACCGACGCCAGATGGCGTTCCGCCCGGGGGTCCAGCGGCTCCGCCGTCTCGGTGACCGGCTCGGTGAGCGCGTGCGGGAGTACGACGACGGCCAGCGTTCCGCCGTACGACGAGGCCTGCAGCCCGGCCGTGATCGCGTGCCGCTGGGCGAGGTGGCCGACGGTGAACAGGCCCAGGCGCGGGTCCTGGCCGAGCGCGGTGAAGCTGAAGTCCTTGGGTTCGTGCAGGAGTTCGTTGGCCGCCTCGTACTCCTCGGCCGAAAGGCCCAGACCCCGGTCCTCGACCTCGACGGCGTACCCCTGCGCCACCGGCAGCGCACGGACCCGTACTTCGGTGTGCGGGGGCGAGAAGGTGACGCCGTTCTCGATGAGTTCGGCCATCAGGTGGATCACGTCGCCGACCGCGGGTGCGGCCACCGCGACCGGCGGCATCGGCTCGACCACGACCCGGGCGTAACCCTCGATCTCGGAGACCGCGCTGCGCAGCACGTCCGCGAGGGGCACCGCCTGCTTCCAGCGGCGCCGCGGCGGCGCGCCGGACAGCACGGTCAGGCTCTCGGCGTTGCGCCGCATGCGCGTGGCCAGGTGGTCGACGCGGTAGAGGTCGGCCAGCAGTTGCGGGTTCTGCTCCTTGCGTTCCATGCCGTCGATGACGGTGAGCTGGCGGTGCACCAGGATCTGGATGCGGCGGGACATGTTGTGGAACACCAGGCGAGCCCCCTCGCGCAGCGAGGCCTGTTCCAGTGCGACGCTCACCGCGGTCCGCTGGGCGCTGTTGAAGGCCTCCGCGACCTTGCCCAACTCGTCGGTGCCGTAGTCGAGTTCGGGCAGCTCGTCGATGTCGGCGCGGCTGCCCTCGGTACGCAGCTTGGTGATCAGCTCGGGCAGCCGGTCCTGGGCGAGTTCGAGCGTCTCGGCGCGCAGGCCGGCCATGCGGCCGATGAGCGAGCGGGTGATGCGCCAGGACAGGAAGCCGACCACGATGACCGCGACCAGTGCGAGGGCGCTGCCGCCCAGCACCCGGGCCAGCAGTTCGTCGTTGCGGTCCTGGGCGTTCTTGGTGACGGTGGGCAGGAACCGGTTCTGGATGGCCTGCACCGCCTCGGACATCCGCCCCGGAACGGCCGCCTGCTCGGTGGCGGTCCGCGGGACGTCGATGGTGCCGTCGCTCGACACGGCCGCCTCGTTCACCGCCTTCTCGGTGGCCGTGAGCGCGGCCCAGTCCGGTCCGCCGATGACCTTGGCCAGCGACGTCTGCAGGTCGGTGGGCAGGTACGGCGCCACCTCGTTGGAGAAGACGGAGTCCCGGACGGCGGCGGCGCCCGACAGGTCCGTGCGCTCAGCGACGCTCAACCGCCCACTGGCGACGGCGCCGTCGAGCATCACCTGTTCCTGTGACAGAGCCTCGGTGCCCCGCATGAACGCCACCGCACGGGTCGCCTCGGCGGCCGTGGCCCCGGTGCTGTTGTCCGTGTTGAGCATGCCGAAGAGGTTCAGTACGGAGGCCACGGCGTCGGAGTAGACGGTGTAGGCGTGCTCCCGGGTGGTCTTCCCCTTGTCGACCTTGGCGCGTTCGGCGGTCAGGGCGGCGAGGCGCTTGCGTACGACGGCCAGCTGGGCCTGGTACTGCGCCGAACCCTCCCCGGCGGAGGCGGAGTCCGCCTTGCGGAAGGCGGCGAGTACGGCGTCGGTGCGGCGCCGCTGCGCCGCCAGCGCGTCCTTGCCGCCCTGCGAGGACAACTCGCGGATCGTCAGCCGCCGTTCCTCCTGGAAGGCGCTGACGCCGGGGACCAGGGCGTAGGTGGTGTCCGCCGCGTACCCGTCCTGCTGCAGCTTGTGCCACTGGTCGAGCTGTACGGCCGAGCCGCTGGCCCACAGCAGGGCCATGCCGGCCGCCGGGACCACCGCGAGGGCGATGAGGGAGGCCCGGATACTGCGGCCACGGCCGGCGTTCGACTTGGTCCGGGCGGCTTTGACCCGGTGTCGGCTCATCTCACCCACCCGCGTCGAAGGGCACGGCTGTGGGCATGGACTGGCGCGATGAACGGGGGCACCGGGGTATTTCCTTTCGGGGTGGCGCGTGGCACGGCGAAGCGTCCGGACATGCGGGAACGCGCCAGAAGGTGCAGGAGATGTGACAGACGGTTAGGTACTAAACCGATCCCTGTGACCGCGGTCAAGAGACCGCGTAAACGGACCGACCCCTTCGATTGGGACGATCAGTCCACTACGCGCGTAGAACCCCTGATGGCGTTAAACCGGAGACTTTGGAATGTGAACTAGATCACACGCACCGGAGGCGGCGTCATTCGTCCCGGACAGCGGCGTAGAGCCCGCCGTCGACGACGATGTCGACACCGTTCACGAAGCTCGCCTCGTCCGACAGCAGGAACGCGACGACGGCCGCGACCTCCTCGTATCGGCCGACACGGCCCAGCGGGGTGCGCTCGATGAGCTGCCGCACCGATGCGTGCCGGGCCGTCTCCAGCCGGGTCTGCGGGGTGTCGATGGCGCCGGGCGACACGGAGCAGGCGCGGGCGCCCGCCGGGCCGAGCCGCACGGCCTCGGCGCGGGCGAAGCGGTGGACCCCGTAGGTGGCCCACGGGTAGGCCCACGCCGGATCCTCCAGGGCCGGGCCGATCGCCTCGCGGATCCGCTCGACGAAGTCCTCCTCGGGCGGTCCGTCCAGGACGGCCGCGACCTCCGGGTCGGGGTCGATGTGGGCGATCAGGGGTGACACCGACGCGCAGTACACGAAGGCCGTGCCGGCCCTGGCCAGCGGGCGCAGCGCCTCGGCGAGCAGGACGGTGCCGACGAAGTCGACCTCGATGATCCCGCGCCAGTCGACCCCCTCCGGCTCCACGTTGTCGGCGTGCGCGACGGCGCGGAGCGTACCGAGGCCGGCGACCCGGTCGGCCAGGCGGGCGAGGTCCTCCGGGTCGGTGACGTCCACGCCGAACGGCTCGGCGACGGCCCTGCGGCCGGAGCCGGCCAGGTCCTTGGCGAGCGCGGCGGCCGCCGCCTCGTTCCGGTCGGCGAGCACCAGCACGTCCACCATGTCGGCGAGGCGCCTCGCGCATGCCTCCCCGGTCCCGCGACCGGCACCGGTGGCGATCCCTACCGTGGTCATGCGCCGCTCCTCACTCGGGACACCCGTCACAGGAAGAGTGTCCCGCGGCTGTCGGTGTCCGGACCCCTGTTCGCGCTGGCAGCGTACCCATGTCCCGCCCGGGCCTCACCCTTTAACGTACCGTTGGGTCCAGCAAACCAGGTGACGTCCCCGGAGACCGCTTCCCCCGGATGCGCGCAAGCCGTCCGACGTGGTGCCGGGAGTCGGTTTCAGGAGACAGCTCGTAAGCAGCGAGCGGGGAGAGGACCCATGCCACGACCGCCGGGCCACGGACCGGGTTTCGAGGTCAGACGACAGAAGATCATCGACGTCGCGGCGGAGCTGTTCGCCAGGCAGGGGTACGCCGCGACGTCCATCAACGATCTGGGCCGCGCGGTCGGGCTCGCCAAGGGAGCCCTGTACTACTACATCGGCTCGAAGGAGAACCTCCTCGTCGAGATCCAGGGGCGGGTGATGGGCCCGCTGCTGACCCGCACCCGGGAGATCACGGAGCTCGACGCGGATCCGCTGCTGCGGCTGCGGCTGCTGTCGGAGTCGCTGCTGACGATCATCTTCCGTCGGCTGGACCACATCTGGGTCTACGAGCACGACTACCGCAGCCTGAGCGGGCCCGAGCTGAAGACTCTGCTGGGCCAGCGTTCCGACTTCGAGCAGCTGATCTCCGACCTGCTCGCGGAGGCCGTCGACCAGGGCATGTTCCGTGCGCTGCCGCCCCGGCTGGCCACGCTGCAGTTCCTCAACCTCCACAACCACACGTACCAGTGGGTCAACCCGGACGGGAAGTGGGACGCGGCTTATCTGGCCCGGGAGTACTGCACGACCCTGTTCCGCGGGTTCGGCGCGCCCGAGCACGCGCTGCCCAAGGTCGAGGAGCAGGCGGCGGAGTTCAAGCGGGACCGCCCCGAGCTGCCGCTGGACCCCGAGGCGGAGTGGGGCGCCGCGACCGGCTGACGGCACACGGCCCGGACGCACTCTCGCGTCCGGGCCGTAGCGGATCTGGATGTCAGCGGTGGTGCGGCGACGTCAGGTAGTGCTGCCGCAGCAGCTCGCTGCCGTAGTCGTTGCCGTTCGGCGTGCGGATGACGGAGTGGATGTGCAGCTGGCTCGGGCCGTCGGCCCGGGTCTTGCCGTACGCCCCGCCCAGCGGCCCTGCCGCCTGGCAGTCGACTTCGATCCACACGACGGGGCTGTGCACCCGCAGGTAGAAGGGATCGTCGTCGCCGGTACCGCCGATCCAGGCGGCATACGTGTCGTCCAGGTGGGCGCGGATCTCGGCCATCCGCGCCCTCGCGACGTCCGCCTTCGCGCGGTCCACGAACGCCTCGGCGACCGCGAGCAGCTTCTTCTTCTGAGCCCCGGTCAGCGCGGTGGCGCGGATACCGGCATACGCCAGGACCGCGTTGTCGGCGAAGGCGCCCGCCTTCATGTCCTCGTCCGCCTTGGTGGCCGAGATGATCGCGGTCGCCCGCTGGTCGGCGGTGAGCGACTGGATGAACGCCAGGCTCGCCGTGACCTCCTCCTGGCAGACCGAGACGGTCTCGCCGTCGATCTCGATGGAGGTGGGCTCGGAGCCCCAGAAGCAGGGGCTCATGACGACCTGGTCGCCGAGCACGAAGTAGTTGACGACCAGGTGGTGTCCGTCGAGCTGGAAGCCCCAGGGCTCGGTCTCGGAGGGCGTGCCCATCACGGTCCAGTAGAAGAGGACGTCGTTGAAGTTGTCGCTCTTGCCGAGGAGTTCACCGGCGGCGTTGTTGATGCGGCGGATCTTCTCGGTGGTCTCCAGCCCGTCGGCGCTCAGCGCGGCCTTCAACAGGGCCGTGCCCAGCGCGTTCTGAGTGTCCGACAGATCGGCCAGGGAGACGCCCTTGCGCGGGAACTCGCCCGGGTCGAGGTTGCTCCACGTCCGCCACTCGGTGGAGCGCAGGGTGAACTGCGTCGCCTTCTTCTGGGTGTCGGTGAGGCCGGCCAGGAACGCGTTCGCGGCCGCGACGACCGGGGCGGTGTCGACGCCCTGGGAGTGGATCGTGAACAGGTCGTCGAGCCGGCGGCCGTCGGTGGTCAGGCCGAAGAAGTCCTCGGTGATGGCCTGCACACCGGGTCCGCCACCGCCGGGCGCGCGGGTCGCGCTCGCGCTGGGGGACGGGCTCGCGCTGTCGGTGGGCGTGGCGGAGGGGGTGGCGTCGTCGGCGAAGGCCAGTGCGCTCGCGCCGCCCATCGCGGTGAAGGCCGTGGCGCCGCCGGCCAGGAACACCCGGCGCATGAAGCTGCGCCGGTCCGCCTCTCTGATTCCGTTCGTCTCGCTGTCGGTCATCCTGTCGCACCTCACAATTCTCGATAACGGACGGTTCATGTCAGCGGCTGCGGACGACTATGACCGAGAAGAATGAGAGATCCATGAATCGACGTCGCGCAGCCGGCCATGAGGCCGAAAATATCGCGGGCAATTTGTACTGTCCGCCCGAATGAACCGCGTCTCTGAACTTCCTGTGGTTTCTGTGGGATTCCTCGGAGTCTTCACGCGGCACGGGGCCGCCCCGCAGGTGGGGGCCGTGTCGTCAGCCTGCGCAACCATAGATCCCGCGCCTCCGTCGTTGACCGCCCACCTCACCGGTGCCAGGCTCACGGAGCGCCGGATCGACATTCCCTTTTCCGCTTCCCCGCGCCGGGAAAAGTGGCTCGTTGTCGCCCGCCATATACCGGGGATCGAATCCGGCCAGGCAGTCTCATTCCCCCCACCGATGAAGGAGTTTGTTTTGGTCACCAGGCGTACTCTCATCGCCGGATCGGCCGGGATCGGCACCGCCGCCGTGTTCGGCGGCCGTGCCGTCGCGGTCGCCTCCGGCTCGGACGCCCCCGCGTCGGAGAGCGGGCACATCGCCGGCGCCACGGCGATCACCAGGGTCTACGGCGAGGGGCAGAAGCTCATCGCCGTGGCGGTCGAGTACGACCACGACATCGCCGACTCTTCGCTCTCGGTCTCGTCGTTCGCAGTCGCGGACCGCACGGTCACCAAGGTCTACGCGAACCGGACCGCCGAACTCGCCGACCGGGGCCGGGACGGCCGGTATGTCGTCGTCGAACTGTCACCCGACGACAAGGCGGCCCTGCTGTGGGGCAAGGACGCGGTCGGCGCGTCGCCGAGCCCGACCGCCTCCGCGTCCGCGTCCGCGTCACCCCAGCCCAGCCCGTCCGGCAGTTCCGGCACCAATCCCGGCACCGGCGGACCGACGGCCGGCGACACCACCCCCGGCGGACCGATCGTGCCCGCGCAGGCCACGGTCACCCAGACCGGCACGATCAGCACCAGCCGCGGCGGGCGCTATCCGGCCAGCGGCACCGCGGTGGCCACCAGCGCGGTGGTGAACCTGATCGTCGACGACTTCCGGCAGTTCACCTTCGAGGACCCGGCGACCGGGCGCACGCTCAAGTACAACCTGTTCGTGCCCAAGGGCTACGACCCGCGCAGGAAGTACCCGCTGGTGCTGTTCATGCACGACGCGAGCGTCGTCAACGTCGACACCGTGGGCCCGCTGGTCCAGGGGCTCGGCGCGGTCTGCTGGGCCAGTCCCGAGGACCAGGCCAGGCACGAGTCGTTCGTGCTCGCGCCCGAGTACGGCGAGGTGGTGATCGACGACAACTACAAGCCGACCACGCTCTTCGAGACCACCGCCCATCTCGTCGAGGCGGTGACAAAGAAGTACGCCATCGACCCCAAGCGGCGGTACACCACCGGTCAGTCGATGGGCGCGATGCTCTCCCTCGGACTGAACATCCGGTACCCGGACCTCTTCGCGGCGGCCTACATCGTCGCCGGACAGTGGCCGGACAGCGAGGCCGCACCTCTGGCGCAGAAGAAGCTGTGGATCCTCGTGGCGCAGGACGACACGAAGGCCTACCCCGGCGAGAACGCCATCACCAAGGTCATCGAGGCGGCAGGCACCAAGGTCGGCACGGCGGTGTGGGACGCGGGATCCACCGCCGCCCAGTTCGCGGCGGACGTACGCAACCTCAAGAAGCAGCAGGCGCCGGTGAACTACGCCGCCTTCCAGACCGGGACGGTCACCGACACGACCGGCGCCCTCAACGCGCACACGGGCACCTGGCAGATCGCGTACTCGATCCCCGGCATCCGCGACTGGCTGATGAAGCAGTCCCTGTGAGCACCCTCGCCCGTGCCGGGCGGCTACGCCGGAGGGCGCGGACAGCCGGGTGACGGGCGGGCCGGCAGGCCGCGCAGCAGTACGTCCAGGAAGAGGTCGAAGCGCGGTGTCAGGCCGTGGAGTTCACCGGCGGACTCCACGGCGCCGATCCACTGCACCACGCTCAGGCCGAAGACGGTCCAGCTCTGCTCGGCCAGGGCCTGGTCGCAGCCGGCGACACGGAACGCCCCGACGACCCGGTCGCGCAGCCGCGCGAAGGAGGCCGGGTTGTGCCGGTGCGGGCGCGCGACGTGGGTCGCGTACCCGGGGACGGCCAGGAACTGGTCGTGCATGGACCAGGCCAGCTCGGCCAGCCAGTCCCGCCAGGAGTCCTCGGTCGGCTCGCCCTCCGGCAGGATCCGCTCGACCACGGTCTCGCTGATCAGGTCGAGGAGCTGGTCGCGGTCGGCGACCCAGCGATACAGCGCCGAGTGCGAGACACCGAGGCGTCCGGCGAGCTCCCGCATGGTGAGTGTGGCCAGGTCGCTCTGCATGGCGGTGGCCACGATCAGCTCGTGACTCAGGCGGGCGGGGCGCCCGATCTTGGGGGTGCGGGGCTGCATGATCCGACCCTAACGGCCAGGAGGTGATGCCCGTCGGACTACTTAGTGACCAACGGTCACTATCATGTTAGGGTCACCTAACCCTGCGAGTGACGGAGGTGGACGGGTGACCCCTGAACCGGCTTTCCCCACATGGCCGTTGGTGGTCGTGGACGTATCGGAACTGACCGGCGACGAAGCGCCGGCCGCGGTGGCGGGCGCGCTGGGCGCCGCCGTGGAAGCGGCCAGGGCCCGGGGCGAGGGCTTCGCCGCCGTCGTACGCATGCCCTCGGCGGTGCGGCGCGGGCCGCGCCTGGCCGCCGCGACGGAGCGGGTGCGCATGCTCCGGCGGCTGCGTCCCGGGCTGGCCGAGTCCTGCCTCGGGCTGGCGTTCGTGGTCTCCGCCGAGATGCAGCAGGCCAACGCGAAGGCGATCCGCGCGGGCGCGAAGCTGTGGGGTTGCCCCACGCACACGGTCGACACCGTGGCGGCCGCGCATGCGTGGGTACGGGAACAGCTCAAGACGGGGGACGGGCCGGACGCTCGCGCGCAGGGCGGGAGCGGCGCCTGATGTGGATCCTCGTCGCCGTGGGCGGTCTGATCCTGTCCGCCCGCCGCTCGCTTCGGCGTCGCGCGTCGCGGGAAGCGGGTGGACATGAGCAGGCCGGCGGTCAACTGGCCGTACCGGTACTGCTGTTGGCCGCGTTCGGAGTCGCCGCCTCCCAGACGATCGTGCTCGCCGCGCTGCCCGTGCTGGCCCACGATCTCAACGTGAGTACGCCGTCGGCCACTTGGCTGCTGACGGCCTTCATGCTGACCTCGGCCGTGGCCACGCCGATCGCCGGCCGCCTCGGGGACCAGCACGGGCACCGGACCGTGCTGGCCGCCGGGCTCGGTTGTCTGGCCGTGGGCAGTGCGCTGGCCGCGGTCGGTGCGAACGCCGGGTGGTTCCCCGGGGTGTTGGCGGGCCGGGCGGTCCAGGGGCTGTCCGGCGCGGTCTTCCCTGCCGCCTTCGGTCTGGCGCGGGCTGCGGTGCCGCGGGAGCGGCTCGGGAGGGTCGTCGCCGCTCTGAGCGCGATGTTCGGTGTCGGTGGTGCGGTCGGCATGGTCGCCGCCGGTCCGGTCGTCGAAGTCGCCGCGCCGGCCTGGCTGTTCTGGGGCTGTCTGGCCGTCGCGCTGCTCGCGCTGGCCGGAACGGCGCGGCTGCCCGCGCCCGGCCTGCCGGGCGAGCGTGCGCGCATCGACGTACCCGGCGCTCTGCTGTTGACCGTCGCCGTGGTCGGCCTGCTTCTGATGATCAGTCAGGGTCGGTTGTGGGGCTGGTCGTCGGCGGCGATCCTCCTGTTGGGCGCCGTGACGCTGGTGTCCGCGGTGGCGTTCACGGTGACGGAGTCGCGGGCCCGCGAGCCGCTGGTGGACCTGCGTGTTCTGGCGGGGCGGCGGCTCGCGCCGGTCAGCGTCGCCACGCTGGTCGTGAGCGTGGGCATGTTCGCCGCCGTCACGCTGCTGCCGGCGCTGGCCCAGACCCCCAGCACCGCCGGGTACGGCTTCGGCTACTCCCCCGCGCGGACCGCCCTGCTCATCGCGCCGATCGCGGCCTTCATGGTCCTTGCGGCGCCGCTCGCCGCCCGGCTCACCGCGGCGGTCGGGGCGAGGCGGGTGTTCCGGACCGGCGCCGCCCTGGGCGCCGTATCCCTGCTGGCTCTGGCGCTCGCCCACGACCGTCCGTGGCAGCTCGCGGCGGCCGGGGCGGTGCTCGGCATCGCGTACGGGCTGGCCTTCGCCTCCGTCGGAAACCTGGTCGTGGGCGCCGTCGACGCGGGGAGCACCGGGGTCGCGACGGGGATGAACACGATCCTGCGGACCATCGGGGGCGCGCTCGGCGCCCAGATCGCCGCCGCGATCGTGGCCGGGGCCACCTCCGCGCACGCCGCCGTGCCGTCCGAGTCCGGCTACCGCACCGCCTTCCTCGTCGCCGCGGCCATCGTCTTCCTCGCCCTGCCGGCGGTCGTGGAGCTCCCTCGCCGTGCCGAGCCGGCGCGGACGTGACGCGGTCGGGCCCGGAAGCCTTCGGGAATGGCCGAACTGCCCCTGGTCAGTGGGGACTTCACGCCCGGCAGGATGTTCCTCCGGGTGGCGGGTCCCGGCCGGGCCGGGTAAACGGAGGGCAAACAGGGCACTCGGAGGGTGCGCGCGGGGAGGGCCGCGTGCGGACCGTACGGGCGGCGGCCCCGTCGGCCAGGAGGAGGCGAGGCGAGGACATGGTCGTCCCGGAGAACCCGGAGACCACTCGGAGGCGGTCCGCGCTCTCCGACGGTCTCGGGCGCGCGCTGGAGGCCATCGGCACCGGGGCGTACGTCGTCGACGAAGAGGGCTGCATCGTCGCCGTCAACAGCCACGCCGAACGGCTCCTGGCCCGGTCCGCCGATCAGCTCCTGGACCGCGACGCCCACGACCTGCTGCACCGGGGGCCGCACGGCCAGTCGATGCCGAGGACCCAGTGCAGCATGCGGCGGGCCTTCCACGCCGGGCACGCGGCCCAGGGCGAGGGGGAGCACTTCGCCCGCCCGGACGGCTCGCTGCTGCGCGTCTCCTGGCTGATCAGCCCGTACGACCTCGGCGACGACGGCACCGGGACGCTGGTCGTCTTCCACACCGCCCGGCAGGAACCGGTCACCGCTCCCCCGCCCGAGCCGGCCGCCGCATCGCTCACCGAGCTCGAACGGCTGACGCTGCTGGCCGAGACCACGACCCGGCTGTCCTCCACCCTCGACGCCGACGAGACGCTCCAACGGCTGGTCCGCCTGGTCGTGCCCCGGCTCGCGGACTGGGCGGTCGTCGACCTGATCACGGAGCGGGACGAGGTGTGGCGCGCGGTCGTCGTGCACGCCGACGGCGACGGCCTGGTGCGCCGCGACGATCTCCAGGGGCCGATGCCCCCGGTCCCCGAGACGTCCCCGATGCCGCTGTCCCGGGCCCTGCGCGGTGTCGCCTCCACGCTGGCCGGGCCCCAGACCTACCGACGCACCCCGGACTCCGGCATCGCCGTCGAGCAACGCCACCTGTTCGAGGCCACCGGCATGCACTCCGCGGCCATCGCCCCCATCCGCAGCACCCGCGCCGTCCTGGGCGCCCTCACGCTGGGCCGCGCCGAGAACCCGGTCCCGTTCACCGCGGCCGAGCTCCCGCTGATCGAGGACATCGCGCGCCGGGCCGGCCTCGCTCTCGACAACGCCCGGCTCTACCAGCGCCAGCGCAAGGTCGCCGAGACCATGCAGAACCATCTGCTGCCGCAGATGCCCGGCGCACCGGATCTGCAGCTGACCGCCCGCTATCTGCCCGCGCCCGACGCCTCGCAGGTCGGCGGGGACTGGTACGACGCCTTCCTGCTGTCCGACGGGTCCACCGCCCTGGCCATCGGCGACGTCGTCGGCCACGACCTGGAGGCGGCGGCCGGCATGGCCCAGGTGCGCAACATGCTGCGCGCCTACGCCTGGTCCCAGCAGGAGCCGCCCAGCCGGATCGTGGAGCGGCTCGACCAGGCGGTCCAGCACATCACCGACGTCACCATGGCCACCATGATCTTCGGCCGGATCGAGGCGTCCGAGGCCGGGGACTGGCGGCTGTCGTGGACCAACGCGGGACATCCGCCGCCGCTGCTGATCACGCGTGAAGGCCTGGCCCAGTACCTCACCGACGGCCACGGCATCCTCCTGGGCGTCGGAGCCACCGCCCCGCGTCCCGACGCGATGGCCGTCCTGCCGCCCGGCTCGACGCTGGTCCTCTACACCGACGGCCTCATCGAAGCCCCCGGCCACACCCTCGACACGGGCCTGAACCGACTGCGCCGCCACGCAGCCGCCCTCGTCCACCGCCCCCTGACCGCCTTCACCGACCAACTCCTGCACCGCGTCCGCCCGACCACGAACGACGACGACGTCGCCTTGCTGGCCCTGCGCACGCCTGCGCCGGAGCACAGCCGCTGAGGGCCGACTGGCCGAATGACCGCCGCCCGGCTCAGCTCCAGGCAGTCACCGGTACGAACGAGCCGTCCTGGCGGAACAGGTCCGTCCCGTCCGTCGCGTTGAGGACCAGTTGGTAGTTGTAGTGGCGGAGGTAGTAGCCGGGGTAGTTGTACGACTCCCAGCGGATCGAGCCCGACGAGGATCCCGTGCGGGCGATGAACGTCGCGTCCTTGGCGAAGGTCGACGTGCCGTCGTTCGCGTCGAAGCGGGCGCGGTAGTTGTAGTGGCGCAGGTAGTTGCCGGACGCGTCGCGGAAGGAGAAGCCGTTGGAGTCGGCGAGGCCGGCCACCACCGTGAAGGTGGACGCCGACTTCTCCGCGCTGGTGCTGGAGCTCGTCACCACGGGGAGGTTGAGGAGAGAGGACTGCTCCTGCCAGTAGCGGGTGGTGTAGTTGGCCGACTGGAAGGAACGCGTGACGTTCTTCGCCAGGCTCGGGCCGCCCGACACCGTCTCCTTGATGACCGTGAAGTGGCGGGCCGTGCCGGAGATGGACGGGAGGGCCTTCGGGGCGCTCCA
This sequence comes from Streptomyces sp. NPDC047081, assembly GCF_040643775.1. Lineage (NCBI taxonomy): Bacteria > Bacillati > Actinomycetota > Actinomycetes > Kitasatosporales > Streptomycetaceae > Streptomyces > Streptomyces sp. NPDC047081. Next base: position 361,599 of record NZ_JBEYUY010000004.1, read on the forward strand.
GGTGGCGAAGGTGTCGTAGCTGTCGCTGTAGTAGTAGTTCCCGTCGCCGTAGCCGTCGAAGAAGATCCGCCAGCCGCCGTTGTCCAGCTGGATCACGGACGGGCCCTCGCGGTAACTGCCCCAGCCGGCCCAGTCACCGGTCTTCGAGATCGTGTACGGGCCGGCGAGGCTGGACGCCGTGCCGTACTCGATGTACTTCGCCGTCTCGTTCTTGGTGAAGGCGTGGTAGGTCGAGCCGACCTTCACGATGTACGTGTCGATGTGGTTCGAGCCGATGCCGGACAGCGCCACCGGTGAAGTCCACGCCGTGAGCGCGGAGTTGGTCGCCGTGAGCAGATACGGCGTGAAGATCCACTCGTCGCTGGTGACCGAGCAGGACACGATGACGTTGACGCTGCCGTCGCTGTCGACGAACCACTCCGGCGCCCACGCCCGGGACAGATTGGTGATCGGGACCGTGTAGTCGTACAGGAAGGTCCAGTTGACGCGGTCCGAGCTGCGCGCGAAGCCGATGGTCGTGCTGACGTCCTGCCAGGTGTGCGTGGTGTAGGTGAGGTAGTAGTAGCCGTCCGTGTGCTTGAACACGCTCGCGTCGCGGATGCGGTTGCTCGGCGGGGTGTACGCGGAGGACTGCACGAGCCGGAAGTCGGTGGCGTCGTCGGACTGGTAGACGTTGACCGTGCCGTCGTCGCTGTTGAGGAACGGCACGATCGTGTACCGGGTGGCGGAGCCGCTCGCCGGTGCGGCGGCGAAGGCACCGCCGGGCAGCTCGCCCAGCAGCACGGCCGAGGCGGGCAGCGCCGCCATCGCGCGCAGCAGGGTACGGCGGGACAGGCTGGGGGGACGTGTGGTCACGGCGGCTCTCCCTGGTACGAAAACAGCGCTCCAATGTCCGACATGCCGAACATGGTTCGGAAAGTCGATCAGAAGGTAAGGGTGAGGTTTCTGGGACGTCAATGCTTCGCGCACGACTCGATGAGCCCTGTGTGAACACTGTGGCGCGCCCGCCCAACTGCCGCTCCCCGCAAGGCGTTCCGGCGAAGCGCTTTCGGACGTTACCGTTCGGTAGACAGTGTCGTCCCGGAGGTGTGCCGCATGACGCCCGACCGTTCCGCAGGCTTGCTGGAGACCGCGCGTGCGCTGGCCGACGGCGACTTCACCTCCCGGGCGCTCGTCGAGCAGACCCTCGCACGGATCGAGGCGACCCAGTCCTCCCTCAACGCCTTCCGGATCGTTCGCACCGAGGCCGCGCTCGCCGAAGCGGAGGCCGCAGACAAGGAGTTGGCCGCCGGAGCGCGCAAGCCGCTGCTCGGCGTCCCCGTCGCCGTCAAGGACGACATGGACGTCGCGGGCGAGCCGACCGCCTTCGGCTGCGAAGGCGAGTGGCCGTCCGTCGCCGAGGACGGGGAGGCGATACGGCGGCTGCGCGCGGCCGGGGCCGTCATCGTCGGGAAGACCAACACCTGCGAGTTCGGGCAGTGGCCGTTCACCGAAGGGCCGGCGTTCGGAGCGACCCGCAACCCCTGGAACACCGAGCACACGCCGGGCGGTTCGTCGGGGGGTTCGGCCGCCGCCGTGGCCGCCGGGCTCGTGCCCGCCGCGCTCGGCTCGGACGGTGCCGGGTCCGTGCGCATCCCCGCCTCCTGGACGCACCTCATCGGCATCAAGCCGCAGCGCGGCCGCATCTCGACCTGGCCGCGCGGCGAGTCCTTCCAGGGCATCACCGTCAACGGCACCCTGGCACGCACGGTCGCCGACGCGGCGTTGCTCCTCGACGCGGCGAGCGGCAACCACGAGCGGGACCCGCACCGGCCGCCGGCCATCGACGCCTCCGGGGCAGTCGGCCGCGACCCCGGGCGGCTGCGCATCGCGCTCTCCCTCAAGCCGCCGTTCACCGCCCTGCCCGCCCGCCTCCAGCCGGAGGTGCGCCGCCAGGTCCTTCAACTCGCCGAGAAGATCAGCGGGTTGGGGCATGTGGTCGAGGAGGCCGACCCGCCCTACGGCCAGATCGGGCTCACCTTCATCCCCCGCGCCACCGTCGGCCTCGCCGAGCGCGTCGGCGACGCCCCCTTCCCCGCGCTCCTCGACCGCCGCACCCGCGACGCCGCCCGGCTCGGCCGGCTGCTGGACGGGGCACCCCTGCGGGCGGCACGGCGGGCGGAGGCGGTGCTGCACCGTCGTATCGGCGGATTCTTCGAGTCGTACGACGTGGTCCTCGCGCCCACAACAGCCGCTCCCCCGCCGCGCGTCGGAGCGATGCTGCCGCTGAGCGGCTTCGCGACCGACCGGGCGATGATCGCCGCGTGCCCCTACGCCTGGCCGTGGAACGTGCTGGGCTGGCCCGGTGTCAACGTCCCCGCGGGCTTCGTCGGCGACGGGCTGCCCGTCGGCGCGCAGCTGCTCGGCCCGGCGGGCAGCGAGCCGTTGTTGATCTCGCTCGCCGCGCAGCTGGAGGCGGAGCTGCGCTGGCACGAGGCGTGGCCACCGGGGTGGGCGGTGACGGATTCCCCGGCGGCGTAAGGGGGTTGGGCCCGTGGTCCCCACCTTTTCGCGCCCCCGCGTTCGTGCCCCCAGTGCTTCGAGCGCCCTCTTGTCCGCTCGCTTTGCGCGCCAGGAGCATCGCCATGTGCACGGTCACGGGCCCAACCGGAGGAGGACACCCCGATGTTCGAGTCCCTGAAGAACCTCAAGGACAAGGCCGAGGACGTCGCCGAGGCCCACGGCGAGGCCATCGGCGACGGACTGGAGAAGGCGGGCGACCTGATCGACGAGAAGACGGACGGCAAGTACGGCGACCAGATCGACACCGGCGTGGACAAGGCCCAGGCCCTGGTCGAGCGCCTGGGCGAACAGGCCAGGGACTCCGCCAACTGACCTGTCCTCTAGGGTGCGTGCGTGACTGCGTTTACCGATGAGAACGTCCCGGGCCGCTTCGGGCCCACCGCCACCACCGAGGCCGATCCGCGCGAGGTCGGCAAGGTGCGCACCGAGTACGCGCCGGCGCACGACGGTGACCCCGACCCCGGCGAGATCGTGTGGACCTGGGTCCCCTTCGAGGAGAACGACGGCCGCGGCAAGGACCGGCCGGTCCTGGTCGTCGCCCGTGAGGCGGCCGGCACACTGCTCGCGGTGCAGCTGTCCAGCAAGCGGCACGACGGCGACCGCGAGTGGGTGGCCATCGGCAGCGGCCCGTGGGACAAGTCGGGGCGCGACTCCTGGGTCGACGTGGACCGGGTACTGCGCCTGCACGAGGCCGGCATGCGCCGCGAGGCGTGCGCCCTGGACCGGGGCAGGTTCAACCTGGTCCGCCACCGGCTGCACGAGCGCTACGGCTGGAACTGAACAACACGCGGGACGGGAACCCGACCCGTCCCTCCGCCATCTTCCTGGGTGAGTCCCCCGCAGCCGTCCCCCGTCTGCGGGGGACTCGCCTTGTCTGCCTAACTCTCTAATTCCCCTTGACCGGTTAGCCGGGTGATGATTGACTCCATCTGTAACCACTAAAAGCAACAACAACGGTTAGAGACGGAGTCCGGCATGACGACCATCCACCACCGTTACGCGACCGTTCGCGGCCGGCGGCTGTTCTACCGGGAGGCGGGGCCCTCCGACGCGCCCGCCATCGTGCTGCTGCACGGCTTCCCCACCAGCTCCTTCATGTTCCGCAACCTCATCCCGCTGCTCGCCGACCGCTACCACGTGATCGCCCCGGACCACCTCGGCTTCGGCCAGTCCGACGCGCCGTCCGTCGACGAGTTCGACTACACCTTCGACGCCCTGACGGACCTGACCCGCGACCTGCTGGCACAGCTCGGGGTCGGCCGGTACGCCCTGTACGTGCAGGACTACGGCGCCCCCGTCGGCTGGCGGCTCGCACTCGCCGACCCCGACGCGGTCACGGCGATCGTCAGCCAGAACGGCAACGGCTACGAGGCGGGGTTCGCGGAGAAGTTCTGGGCGCCGATACGGGCGTACTGGCAGGCCCGGACCCCCGAGACCGAGGCGTCGATGCGCGAGGCGCTGACGCTGGAGGTCACCAAGTGGCAGTACCTGCACGGGGTGCCGGACGAGAGCCTGGTCAGCCCCGACACCTGGCAGCACGACTTCGCGCTGCTGTCCCGGCCCGGCAACGACCTGGTGCAGCTCCAGCTGTTCGCCGACTACGCGGGCAACCTGCCGCTCTACCCGAAGCTGCACGCCTACCTGCGCGACAGCCGTGTGCCACTGCTGGCGGTCTGGGGCCGCAACGACGAGATCTTCCAGGCACCGGGCGCGCTGGCCTTCGCCGAGGACGCCCCGGACGCCGAGATCTGCCTCCTCAACGGCGGGCACTTCCTGCTGGAGAGCCACCTCGACGCCGCCGCCGGGATCATCCGGGGCTTCCTGGAGCGGTCCCTGCCGGAACGCTAGGGCTGCAACTGGCGCTCCGGGAACGCCCGTACGAAGGCGGCACGGGTCGTGCTGCCCGCCGTACGGTCGAGAATCCCGAAGGTCACGTGCTCGAAGGTCCGGGCGAAGTGGCCGGCGAGCAGGACGCGGAAGGCGTCCGCCACCTGCGCGGGGTCGTTCTGGAACACCCCGCAACCCCAGGCGCCCAGCACCAGCCGCCGGTAGCCGTTCGCCGCGGCCGTCTCCAACACCCGCTCGGCGCGGGCGGCCAGGGCTCCCGGGATGTCCGCGGCGCGCTCCGGGGTCGTACGGCGTACGACTCCCGCGTTCGGGGCCGCGGCTGTCAGGAAGCCCGCCGTGTACGGCTCGTCCAGCAGGCGGCCGCGGTCGTCGCGGAAGACGGGGACGGACGGCGAGTGGATGACACGGTCCGTGTAGAAGGCGTCGCGGTGGGAGCGGTGGTGGGCGTAGAACTCCGGGGTCCGCAGCAGGCAGGTGTACAGCGCGGAGGCGCGGCACAGGGCCTCTTCCTGGGCCTGCGCGCCGTTCAGGAAGCCGCCGCCGGGATTGCGGGCCGAGGCGAAGTTCAGGACGGCTACCTCGCCGCCGAGCCGGCGGGCGGCCTCCAGGCTGCTCTCCCCCGTGACCTCGAAGAACGTGTCGGCGGGAGGGATCTCCGGGACGGGCACGGGCTCCGGGCCGTACATGCGCGTACCGGCTCGGGCCGCCTCCACCCTCGTACCGATCGACACCTCGCGGCCGTCGGACGAGCGGTACACGCCCGCCGCGACGATCTGTTCCGTCTCGCGCGCGATGCCGCGCAGGCGCGCGCTCATGGCGCCACCCCCGTGTGCGCCACGCTCGCACGCCCTGCGCGCTCCCCCGTCGTGCTCATGCACGCATCGTGGGCGATGCTGGACTTGCGGTGCAACGGAGTTTTTTCCGCGTCCGCGAACACCCGGGAAAGCCGCAGGAAACGTCGGGAACGAGGAGATTACCGAGCCGGAACGTGCCGGTACGCACCCTTGTGCGAATCGACATCAGGGTTTTGGGTGGGACGAGTGCCGCCGTCCGGGCGCCTGACGGGCCGGGTCGGCGGCATGGTGGAACCTCAGAAGGGATCCCGACATGTCCGATTCCGCCACCGACTGCAGCGACTGTACGGAGCCACGCACCGCCCTGACCGAAGCCGAGGTGGAGGCCCTGGTCAGGGGCATCTGCTTCAAGACCGGCCCACCTCGCGGCATCGGGGTCGAAGTGGAATGGCTCGTCCACGAGCTGCGGACACCGCAGCTCCCCGTGACACCCGAACGACTCGCGGCGGCCTATGCCGCACTGCGTACCGTGCCCCTGAGGTCGGCGCTCACCGTTGAGCCCGGCGGCCAGCTGGAGCTGAGCTCGCCGCCCGCCACCTCCCTGATGGAGTGCATCGGTACCGTCTCCGCCGACCTCGACGCCGTCCGCACGGCGCTCGCCGGGCACGGTCTCGGCCTCGTCGGCCTCGGCCACGACCCCTGGCACCCGCCCCGCCGGTTCCTGCGCGAACCGCGTTACGACGCCATGGAGACCTGCCTCGACCGGACCGGACCGGCCGGTCGCCGCATGATGTGCACCTCGGCCTCCGTCCAGGTCTGCCTGGACGCCGGGTACGAGGAGCCCGGCCCGCTCGGCCACGGGCGGCGCTGGTGGCTGGCGCACCAGCTCGGCGCGGTCCTGGTGGCCGCCTTCGCCAACTCCCCGCTGGCCGTCCACGAGCCCACGGGCTGGCACTCCACCCGGCAGCTGCTGTGGATGGAGATCGGCCCGGGCCGGGCGGGCGCGCCCGAGCTCGACGGCGATCCGCGCACGTCCTGGGCCCGGCACGTCCTGGACTCCCCGGTGATGTGCGTACGGCGGGACGCCGGCCCCTGGGACGTGCCCGAGGGGCTGACCTTCCGGGAGTGGACCAGGTCGGGGGCGCCGCGGCCGCCGACCAGGGAGGACCTCGACTACCACATCACGACGCTGTTCCCGCCGGTCAGACCGCGCGGGTTCCTGGAACTGCGGATGATCGACGCGCAGCCCGGCGACGACGGGTGGATCGTGCCGCTGGCCGTGACGGCGGCGCTGTTCGAGGACGCGGAGGCCGCCGAGACCGCCTACCGGACCGTGAAGCCGCTGGCCGAGCGCTCCGTCGGGTTGCCGGCCCCGCACAACCCGCTGTGGACCGACGCGGCCCGGCACGGGCTCGCCGATCCGGAGCTGCAGGAGGCGGCCGTCGTCTGTTTCGAGGCGGCGCTGGAGGCCCTGCCCCGGCTCGGCGCGACCACCGCCGTCACCGACGCCGTGACGGCGTACCTGGACCGCTATGTCGTCCAGGGCCGCACCCCCGCCGACGACCTGCTGGACCGACCGCGCGGCACGGACGACCGCGCTCATGGGAAGGACACCCGCACATGACCGACCCCGCCATCGACGCCGAAGCGCTCCGGGAGCGGGCCCTGACCACCCTCACCACCGCCCGGGACCGCACCACGCTGCTGACCAGCTGCGTCGAGGACCCCGACCTCACCGCCCAGCACTCCCCGCTGATGTCCCCGCTGGTCTGGGACCTCGCGCACATCGGCAACCAGGAGGAGCTGTGGCTGCTGCGGGCCGTCGCCGGCCGGGACGCGATGCGCCCCGAGATCGACGGCCTGTACGACGCCTTCGAGCACCCGCGCTCCGAACGCCCCACCCTGCCCCTGCTGCCGCCCGGTGAGGCCCGCGCCTATGCGGCCGAGGTGCGCGGCCGGGTGATGGACGTGCTGGAGAGCGCCGACTTCCACGGGACGCGGCTGACGGAGGCGGGCTTCGCCTTCGGGATGATCGCGCAGCACGAACAGCAGCACGACGAAACGATGCTGATCACCCATCAGCTGCGGAAGGGGCCGCAGGCCCTGACCGCCCCGGACCCGGAGCCGGTGCCGCTGTACACCGGTCCGTCCGAAGTCCTCGTCCCCGGCGGCCCGTTCACCATGGGCACCTCCACCGAGCCGTGGGCACTGGACAACGAACGCCCCGCGCACCGGCGCGAGGTGGCCCCCTTCCGCATCGACACGACACCGGTCACCAACGGCGCCTACCGGGCGTTCATCGACGACGGCGGCTACGACAACGAGCGCTGGTGGACGGCGGCCGGCTGGGCGCACATCCGTGAACACTCCATCCAGGCACCGCTGTTCTGGAAGCGCGACGGCAAGCAGTGGCTACGGCGCCGCTTCGGTGTCACCGAGGTGGTACCGGCCGACGAGCCGGTGCTGCACGTGTGCTGGTACGAGGCCGACGCCTACGCCCGCTGGGCAGGTCGGCGGCTGCCCACCGAGGTGGAGTGGGAGAAGGCCGCCCGGCACGACCCGGCGACCGGGCGCTCGATGCGCTACCCGTGGGGCGACGCGGACCCGGCGCCGGAGCACGCCAACCTCGGCCAGCGCCATCTGCGCCCGGCCCCGGCAGGCAGCTACCCGGCCGGTGAATCGCCGCTCGGCGTACGGCAGTTGATCGGCGACGTGTGGGAGTGGACCTCCAGCGACCTCACGCCGTACCCGGGCTTCCAGGCCTTCCCCTACAAGGAGTACTCGGAGGTGTTCTTCGGGCCGGAGTACAAGGTGCTGCGCGGCGGTTCGTTCGCCGTGGACCCGGTGGCCTGCCGGGGGACGTTCCGCAACTGGGACTACCCGATCCGGCGGCAGATCTTCTCCGGGTTCCGCACCGCCCGGTCCGCGGAGGCCGTCTGATGTGCCGTCACCTGGCCTATCTGGGCCCCGAGGAGCCGCTCGGCAGACTCCTCGTGGAGCCCGCGCACAGCCTGTACCGGCAGTCGTGGGAGCCCCGGCGGCAGCGGTACGGGACGGTCAACGCCGATGGTTTCGGGGTGGGTTGGTACGCCGAGGGCGATCCGGTGCCGGCCCGCTACCGCCGGGCCGGGCCCATCTGGGCGGACCTGTCCTTCGCCGACCTGGCCCGGGTGATCCGCACCGGCGCGCTCCTTGCCGCCGTACGCGACGCGACCCTGTCGGGTGCCGACGCGGAGGCCGCGGCGGCGCCCTATGCGAGCGGGCCCTGGCTGTTCAGCCACAACGGGGCGGTCAGGGGATGGCCGCGTTCGCTGGCCCCGCTCGTGCCGAGCCTGCCCGCGGCGGACGTGCTCTCACTGGAGGCGCGAAACGATTCCGCGCTGGTGTGGGCGCTGGTCCTGGCACGACTGCGGGCCGGTGACGACGAGGGGCAGGCGCTGGCCGACACGGTGCTGGAGGTCGCCGAGGCGGCCCCCGGCTCCCGGCTGAACCTGCTGCTCACCAACGGCGAGAGCATCACCGCGACCACCTGGGGCGACACCCTGTGGTACCTCAGCCGCCCCGGCCGCAGCACCGTCGTGGCCTCCGAGCCCTACGACGACGACCCGCACTGGCAGGAGGTCCCCGACCGCACTCTCCTCGCGGCGAGCCGCACCGACGTACTGCTGACGCCTCTGAAAGAGCCGAGCGACGCCTTGGCCACCGCACTGCCGAAGGAGCCCCGTACGTGAGTCCGTTCCTTCTCACCCGCACCCTGCCCGAGGACGCCACGGAGGCGGCGCTGCGCGCCGACGTCCACCACGGCCTCACGGGCACCCCCAAGACACTGCCGCCGAAATGGTTCTACGACGCCCACGGCAGCGAACTCTTCGAGCAGATCACCGAGTTGCCCGAGTACTACCCCACCCGCGCCGAGCGGGAGATCCTGATCGCCCGCTCCGGCGAGATCGCCGCGGCGACACACGCCCGCACCCTGGTCGAGCTCGGCTCCGGATCCTCGGAGAAGACGCGGTACCTGCTCGACGCGCTGACCGGACTGCACACGTACGTCCCGGTCGACGTCAGCGAGAGCGCGCTCACGCAGGCCGGCCAAGCGCTCGTCGCGGAGCGTCCCGGGCTCCAGGTGCACGCCCTGATCGCCGACTTCACCGCGGGACTGACCCTGCCGGACACTCCCGGCCCCCGGCTGCTCGCCTTCCTCGGCGGCACGATCGGCAACCTGCTGCCGCCGGAGCGGGCCGCCTTCTTCGCCGCCGTCCGCTCCCTCCTCTCCCCCGGTGACGCGCTGCTGCTCGGCACGGACCTGGTGAAGGACGAGAAGGTGCTGGTCGAGGCGTACGACGACGCGGCCGGGGTGACGGCGGCGTTCAACAAGAACGTCCTCACCGTGGTCAACCGCGAGCTGCACGCCGACTTCGATCCCACCGCCTTCGACCACGTCGCCCTGTGGGACACCGCGAACGAGTGGATCGAGATGCGGCTGCGCTCCCGCACCACTCAGACGGTCAAGATCCCGGCACTGGACCTCGCCGTCGACTTCGCCGAGGGCGAGGAACTGCGCACCGAGGTGTCGGCGAAGTTCCGCAAGGAGGGCGTGCGGGCCGAGCTGGCCGCGGCGGGGCTCGATCTCGCGCACTGGTGGACGGACGAGGAGGGCCGCTTCGCACTGTCGCTGAGCAAGGTGCGCTGAGCGTGGTGCGCTGACCTCTTCACACGGCGAGGCGGGTGTCCGGACGGGCATCCGCCCCGCCTCCGTGTCCGCGGGCGCCCGACCCGCCTGCCCGTCCTTTCGTGAATGACGGTCGGCCGATGACGGTCAGTTTTCGAGAAGCCTCCGCCCGTGGCCGGTTCCTAGCATGGGATTGTCCCGATCGGATCCGGCCCAGGAGGCACCCATGAAGCGCACGCAGACGCCCGCCGAGAGCACCTCCGCGACCGGGAAGTCGTACGACGGATTCACGGACGAGGAGCGCGGCGCGATGAAGGAGCGCGCGCAGGAGCTGAAGGCCGCCGCGCGGCGCGGGTCGCGGGCGGGCAAGGCCGATCCCGAGGCCGAGGTGCTCGCGAAGATCGCCGAGATGGCGGAGGCGGACCGGGTGCTCGCGGAGCGGATCCACGCGATCGTCAGGGAGAACGCGCCGGAGCTGGCGCCGAAGCTGTGGTACGGGATGCCCGCGTACGCCAGGAACGGCAAGGTCGTCTGCTTCTTCCAGGCCGCGCAGAAGTTCAAGGCGCGCTACGCCACGCTCGGCTTCAACGACGAGGCACGGCTCGACGAGGGCTCCCTGTGGCCGACCGCCTTCGCGGTACGGGAGTTGACCGCCGCCGACGAGGCGTTCGTCGCCGCGCTGGTCAAGAGGGCGGTGGGCTGAGGCCGGGCGGCGGCGCCGTGCTGCCGCGCACCTCAAGAGACGGGGTCGCGAGGTCGACCCGGGCCGGGCGGCCCGGGTCCGCGATCCGGTCGAGGAGGTACTGGGCGGCACGCCGGCCGACGTCGTGGCCGGCGTTGTCCACGGTCGTGAGCCACAGGTGGCGCAGCTGGGAGAGGTACGTGTTGTCGTAGCCGACCAGCGACAGGTCCCGGGGCACGACGAGTCCGGTCTCCTCGGCCGCCGACAGGGCGCCGACGCAGGTCACGTCGTTGACGGCGAAGACGGCGGTCGGGCGCTGCGGGCGGCTCAGGAGCCGGACGGTGGCCCGGTAGCCGCCCTCCTCCGTGAAGTCGCCCTGTTCCACCACGGCCGACCCGGCCAGGCCGTGCTCCCGCATCGTCGCCTCGAAGCTCCGGCGGCGCAGCTCGCCGATGGCGCCCTGGCCCGCGATGTGGGCGATGTGCCGGTGACCGAGGCCGATGAGGTGCTCGGTGGCCAGGCGGGCGCCGAGCTCGTCGTCGTTGGCGACGATGTCCACGGCCGGCAGGTCGGGCTCCCGGGTGCCCGCGACGACGGTGGGGACGCGGTCGGCCGCGGTGCGCAGCACGCCGGGGTCCTGCAGGGTGCCGACCGCGACCAGGCCGTCCACGCGCAGCTCGGTGAAGGTGTGGGTGAGGTCCTCGCCGAGGCGCCGGTTGAGGTGGCCGTCGGCGAGCAGCACGTGCAGACCGCTGTCGTACAGGCGGGCGTGGAGTCCGTCGAGGAGGTCCACGAACCAGGGGTTGCGCATGTCGTTCAGGAGCACGCCCACGGTGCGGGTGCGGCGCTCGCTGAGGCTGCGGGCGGCCGCGTTGGGCCGGTAGCCGAGCTCCTCGACCGCCGTGAGCACGGCCTGCCGCTTCTCGGGCCGGACCTGCTCCGAGCCGCGCAGCACCAGCGAGACCAGTGACTTCGAGACACCGGCGCGCTCGGCGACGTCGCGGATCGTGGGCGGTTTCATCCTTGGACCGTTCCATAGCCCATGCGGCCTTGTAAAGACCTTGACACATGGACCTATGCGCTCCATCGTGTGGCCTCAGGTTATGGACCGGTCCAAAGAAGGGCAGTCATCGTGAGTACGCTCGGCGTCGCCGTCGTGGGATTCGGCTGGATGGGACGGGTGCACACCCAGGCGTACGCCCGTGTCCTGCACCATTTCCCGCAGCTGTCCGTCCGCCCGGAGCTGGTGTCCGTGGCCGACGAGGTGCCCGGCCGTCCGGAGGAGGCCGTGGCGCAGTACGGCTTCGCCTCCGGGGTCCGTGACTGGCGGGAGGTGGCCGCCGACCCGCGGGTGCGGGCCGTCAGCATCACCGCGCCGAACTTCCTGCACCGGGAGATCGGCGTCGCGATGGCCGAGGCGGGCAAGCACATCTGGATCGAGAAGCCGGTCGGACTGAGCGCGGCGGACGCCCGCGCGGTCGCCGACGCGGTCGCCAAGTCGGGCGTCCAGGGCACGGTGGGCTTCAACTACCGTAACGCTCCCGCGGTTTCGTACGCCCGCGAGCTGATCGCCTCCGGCGGGATCGGCGCCGTCACGCACGTCCGCATCCGCCTCTTCAGCGACTACGCGGCGCATCCGGAGGGCGCACTGACCTGGCGTTACGAGCGTGAGCGCGGCGGCAGCGGAGTGCTGGGCGACCTGGCCTCGCACGGCGTGGACCTGGCCCGCTTCCTGCTCGGCGAGATCACCTCGCTGGCTGCCGACACGGCCGTGTTCATCCCGGAGCGGGCCCGGCCCACCGGCGCTACAGCGGGCCACACCCGGGCCACGGGTGGCGAGTTGGGCCCGGTCGAGAACGAGGACTACGTCAACTGTCTGCTCCGCTTCGCCTCCGGCGCGCGTGGTGTCCTGGAGGCCTGCCGGGTCTCGGTGGGCGAGCAGAACAACTACGGCTTCGAGGTGCACGGCACCGAGGGGGCGGTGTTCTGGGACTACCGCCGGATGGGCGAGATCGCGGTCAGCCGCGGCACGGCGTACCAGGACCAGCCGGTCAGCACGGTCTTCGTCGGCCCCGGCCAGGGCGAGTACGCGGCCTTCCAGCCCGGCGCCGCCAACCCCATGGGCTACGACGACCTCAAGGTGGTCGAGGCGCACAACTTCCTGCGCTCCATCGCCGAGAACTCCCCGCACGGGGCGACCCTCGCCGACGCCGTGCACAGCGCGACCGCCCTGGACGCGATGACCCGCTCGGCCGAGCAGGGCAGCTGGGTGAGCCTCGCGTGAGTGCCGTGCGCCGTTCAGTGCCCGGCACGCGAGAGCGCCTGGCATCGGGCGTGCGCGGCCGGCGGCTCAGGTCAGGCGGTTCAGGATCACCGTGATCCGCTCGGAGGCACGGCGCGCCTCGGTCGCCGGGTCGGCCCCCAGCAGGACCTTGGTCATGTAGGGCTTGATCGGGTTGTCGGCCTCGACCGCGCCCCACTGGGGGGTGCTCGGAGTCGCCCGTCCCCGCGCGGCTCCGGCCGCCATGGCCGCGACCCCCTCCTCGCCGGCGACGGACGTGGCGAGCTTCTTCTTGTTCGGGACGTAGTTCATGGTCCGGGCGAGCTCGGTGTCCCACTTGGCGCCGGTGAGGGCGGCCACCACCGCGACGGCGCCGTCCCGTTCGCCGGTGTTGTTCGGTACGACGAGGTCGGAGCCGCCGGTGAAGACCGCACCGGGCCTGGCCGCGGTCCCGCCCGGTACGGGGAAGAAGCCCAACTTCCCTTCCAGGTCCGGATTCTGCTGCACGACCGTGCGGGCCAGTCCGGGAACCGCCACGATCTGTGCGACCCGTCCCTTGGCGAACACGCCTGCCTGGGGCGGGTGTTCCTCGTCCGCGCGGGCCGGGCCGCCGCCGAGGGACTGGAGGCGCCGGTAGTAGTCCATGCCGCGCAGGGCCGCCGGGGTGTCCAGCGTGCCCCGCCAGCCACCGCCGTTGCCGCCGTCGTCCGCGAGGTCGCCGCCCTCGTCCCAGATGAAGCCCGCGAGGGTGTACCAGTCCTGTCCGGCGAGATAAATGCCCTGATTCCCACCGGAGTTGAGCCGTTCGGTGACGGTGAGCCACTCGTCGCGGGTGCGCGGCGGGGTCTTCACGCCGGCCCGGGTGAAGAGGTCCTTGCGGTAGACGACGACGCGGTTGGCCGCGTACCAGGGGATGCCGTACTGGTGGGACAGGGACTTCCCGGGTTCGGCGAGGCCCGGCAGCCAGTCGTCGCTCCCCCAGTGCAGCGCCGACTCCAGGGTCAGGTCGAGCAGCCGGTCGCCCTCCACGTACTGCGGGACCTGGGTGTTGCCGACCTCGATGACATCGGGCCCCTTGCCCGGGTCGGCGTCGAGCACGGCCTGCACCTTCGGGCCGATGCCGGTCCACTGCTGGATGCGGATGTCCAGGCGCAGGTTCGCGTGCTCGCGCTCGAAGGCCTCGGTGAACCGGCGCAGGAAGGCCGGCGAGGCGCTGCCCTTCATCAGCCACACGGTGACGGTGCGGCGGTCGGACCCGTGCGGTACGAGTCCGCACGCGCCGACGAGACCGAGCGGGGCCAGGGCGAGGAGGCTGCGGCGTCTCATGTGGGGTCCTGTTCTGTCTGGCGGACAGGGCGAAGGGCCCGACATGGGGGGACGAGCGTGAGGCTCGAACGGGTGTGCAGGATTTTGGTATGGACCAATACGGGCGGTCAAGGGTGCCGAGCCCGGGGAACCGACGTCTCGCGCTCCGTCGCAGCTTGGGGCACGGTGGAGTGACGCGTGACACACGTGACGCTCCGGTCATCACGGACGTACGGAGAGGAGCACCCGCATGTCGAACCACACCTACCGGGTCACTGAGATCGTCGGCACCTCGCCCGAGGGTGTCGACGAGGCGATCCGCAACGGCATCAGCCGCGCCTCGCAGACCCTGCGCAATCTGGACTGGTTCGAGGTGACGCAGGTCAGGGGCCAGATCGAGGAGGGGCGGATCGCGCACTGGCAGGTCGGCCTGAAGGTGGGTTTCCGGCTGGACGAGTCGGACTGACGCCCGTCGCAGGGCGACTCAGGTGCGCCCCTCTCCTTCCTGTGCCGCCTCCAGCGCGGCGGACGGGGCGGTCCATCGTGCCCGTACGACGGTGAACCCGGCCCGTTCGGCGTCCTCGCAGACCAGCTCGTCGTCGTCCACGAACACCCGGATCTCCCGGGTGCGGGCGAGGCGGCGCAGGATCTCCAGCTTGGTGCGGCGCGCGGGCCTGCGGTCGTCGTTGCGCCGCATGTGGATCCGCCCGTCGGGCAGCCCCTGCGCGGTGAGCCAGTCGAGCGTGTCGCGCCGGCAGCGCTCGGGCCTACCGGTCAGATAGACGATCTCGCACTCCTCGACGCTCTCCAGCACCAGTTCGACGCCCTCCGGGATCGGTGGGTCGTCGGGCGCGGCGGCGAAGAACGCGTCCCAGTCGCGCGGCTTGCGCTCCAGGAACCGCTGCCGATGACTGGTGTCGGCAAGGGTGTTGTCCAGGTCGAAGACTGCGATGGGGCGAGCGCTGCGATCGGTCACACGCTCACCTTAGGCAGCCGCCGCCGGGAGGCCCCAGCCACAACGCGTCGATCCGGACGGCGGCAGCGGCGAGCGCGACTCCGGCCCGCCCGACCCGGTGGCATGGCTCGCCAGGCGCATCGATCATGCTTCTCCCATGTCATCCGCCTTCCCCTCCCCCCGCCGAACCCTGATCGGCGCGGCCGGGCAACGCCCCTGCACGCTCGTCGTATGCCGGGGCTGCTGCTGCGGCGACCCGCGCAAGCACCCCGGAACCGACCACGCCTGGCAGCTGGACCGCCTGCGGGCCGCCGCGGCCGAGCACGGCTTCCTGGTCCGTACGACCGACTGCCTCGGCCCCTGCGACCAGGCGAACGTCATCGTCGTACAGCCATCGGCCGCGGGACGCCGGGCGGGCGGCCGGGCCACCTGGGTCGGCTTCGCCATGGACGACGACTGCACGGATGAGCTGATCGGCTGGGCGGCGGCGGGCGGACCGGGCCTGGCGGAGCCGCCGGTGACCTTGGAGCTGCAGTTCATCCAGCCACCACGGGACGCCCGGGTGCGCAGCCGTCGCTGAGCGCCGGGCCCCAACAATTGTTAATGGGATCCATTTTCATATAGCGTTCTCGGTGCCCGTCACCGAGGAGGTTCCCATGGCTGTTCCCAAGCGGAAGACGTCCCGCAGCAACACCCGTCACCGCCGCGCCCAGTGGAAGGCGACCACGCCACCGCTGGTCCCCGTCACGATCGACGGCGTCGCCCACCTCGTACCGCAGCACCTGGTCAAGGCGTACCAGCGCGGGCTGCTGCGGCCGGAGGACTGAGCGAGGAATCCTGGGAGTTCCACAGCGTTGAACCCTGCATGAGCTCCCTGATCGCCCAGACCCGGTTCTCCGTGCTCGACCGGTCCCGCACCCGCGAAGGGCACACGAACGCCGAGGCGTTGCGGGACACCGTCGGGCTGGCCCGGGAGGTGGAGCGGCTCGGGTTTCACCGGTTCTGGGTGTCCGAGCATCACGGGGTACCCGGGGTCGCCGGGTCCGCGCCCACCGTGCTGGCCGCCGCCGTCGCGGGGGCGACGCGAACGATCCGGGTCGGTACCGGGGGCGTGATGCTGCCCAATCACCGGCCGCTGGTGGTCGCCGAGCAGTTCGGGGTGCTGGAGTCCCTCTTCCCCGGGCGGATCGACATGGGGCTCGGGCGGTCCGTGGGCTTCACCGACGGCGTGCGCCGGGCGCTCGGGCGGGACAAGGGGGACGCCGAGGACTTCGCCGGGCAGCTCGGCGAGTTGCTGGGTTGGTTCCGGGGGACCTCGCCGACCGGCGTGCACGCCCGGCCCGCCGAGGGCCTGACCGTGCCGCCGTTCGTGCTCGCCATGGGCGAGGGCGCCGGCATCGCGGCCCGCGCGGGCCTGCCCATGGTCATCGGCGACCTCCGCAACCGGGAGAAGATGCAGCGCGGCATCGACCACTACCGCGAGCACTTCCGGCCCTCCGAGTGGGCCCGGGAGCCGTACGTCGTGATCTCGGGGACCGTCGCGGTGGCCGCCACGCCCGAGCAGGCCCGGCGGCTGCTGATACCGGAGGCCTGGTCGATGGCGTACTCCCGCACGCACGGCACCTTCCCGCCGCTGCCGCCCGCCGAGCGCGTCGAGGGTCTCGCCCTGGGCGACAAGGAGCGCGGCTTCTACGAGTCCGGGCTCGCCGGGCACATCGCGGGCACCGAGGAGCAGGTCGCCCACGAGCTGGAGACGGTGCTGAAGGAGACGGGAGCGCAGGAGGTGCTGGTGACGACCAGTACGTACGACCGGGCGGCGCTCGTGGAGTCGTATCGCAGGCTGGCGGGGATCCTCGGCGGGAGCTGACGGCTCCGGTCAGTATTCGAGAAGCGCCGCACCCGGAGGCCCGGCTAGCGTGGCGGTCATGTGCAGCACCCTGCACGTGAGCCCCTTCCCGCAGCCGATGGAGACACGATGAGCACGTCCCCGCACGTCGCCGACAGTCACGGTCTGATCCGCGTGCACGGCGCGCGCGAGAACAATCTCAAGGACGTCAGCATCGAGATCCCGAAGCGCCGGCTGACGGTGTTCACCGGTGTCTCCGGCTCGGGCAAGAGCTCGCTGGTGTTCGACACCATCGCGGCGGAGTCGCAGCGGCTGATCAACGAGACGTACCCGGCCTTCGTCCAGGGGTTCATGGCGAACCTGGCGCGGCCCGAGGTCGACGTGCTGGACGGGCTGACCACGGCGATCAGCGTCGACCAGCAGCGGATGGGCGGCGATCCGCGCTCGACCGTCGGTACCGCGACCGACGCCAACGCGATGCTGCGGATCCTGTTCAGCCGCCTCGGCAAGCCGCACGTCGGCCCGCCCGGCGCGTTCGCCTTCAACGTGCCCTCGGTGTCGGCGGCCGGCGCGATCTCGGTGGGCGGCGGTGCCAAGCAGAAGGTCACCTTCAACAAGGTCGGCGGCATGTGCCCGCGCTGCGAGGGCCGCGGCTCGGTCTCCGACCTCGATCTGAGCCAGCTCTACGACGACTCCAAGTCGATCAACGAGGGCGCCTTCACCATCCCCGGCTACACCGGCGGCGGCTGGAACTCCCGGCTGTACGCGGAGTCCGGCTTCTTCGACCCGGACAAGCCGATCAGCAAGTTCACCAAGAAGGAACTGCACGACCTGCTGCACCGCGAGCCGACCCGGATGAAGATCGCGGGCATCAACATGACCTACGAGGGTCTGATCCCGCGCATCCAGAAGTCGATGCTGTCCAAGGACAAGGAGGCGATGCAGCCGCACGTGCGGGCGTTCGTGGAGCGCGCGGTCACCTTCGCCGTCTGCCCCGAGTGCGAGGGCACCCGGCTCGCCGAGCACGCCCGCTCCTCGAAGATCAAGAAGATCTCCATCGCGGACGCCTGCAGGATGGAGATCCGCGATCTGGCCGACTGGGTACGCGAGTTGACGGACCCGTCGGTGGCTCCGCTGCTGAGCGCGCTGGGGCAGACCCTCGACTCGTTCGTCGAGATCGGCCTCGGCTATCTGTCGCTGGACCGGCCGGCGGGCACGCTGTCCGGCGGTGAGGCGCAGCGCGTCAAGATGATCCGCCACCTCGGCTCCTCGCTCACCGACGTCACGTACGTCTTCGACGAGCCGACCGCGGGCCTGCACCCGCACGACATCAAGCGCATGAACGACCTGCTGCTGCGGCTGCGGGACAAGGGCAACACGGTGCTCGTCGTGGAGCACAAGCCGGAGGTCATCGAGATCGCCGACCACGTCGTCGACCTCGGCCCCGGCGCGGGCACGGCGGGCGGCACCGTCTGCTTCGAGGGCACCCTCGACGGGCTGCGCCGCAGCGACACCGTGACCGGCCGCCACCTCGACGACCGGTCCAAACTGAAGGACGCGGTACGGGAGTCCACCGCCGCCCTGGAGATCCGCGGGGCCACGGCGAACAACCTGCGGGACGTCGACGTGGACGTACCGCTCGGCGTGCTCACCGTGATCACCGGCGTCGCGGGCTCCGGCAAGAGCTCGCTCGTGCACGGGTCGATCCCCGCGGAACTCGGGGTGATCTCGGTCGACCAGAGCCCGATCCGGGGTTCGCGGCGCAGCAACCCGGCGACGTACACCGGTCTGCTGGAGCCGATCCGCAAGGCGTTCGCCAAGGCCAACGACGTCAAGCCCGCGCTGTTCAGCGCCAACTCCGAGGGCGCGTGCCCGACTTGCAACGGCGCGGGGGTCATCTACACCGACCTGGCGATGATGGCGGGGGTCGCCAGCACCTGCGAGGACTGCGAGGGCAAGCGGTTCGACGCCGCGGTGCTGGAGTACCGGCTCGGCGGCCGGGACATCTCCGAAGTGCTCGCGATGCCGGTGTCCCAGGCCCTGGAGTTCTTCGCCGCGGGCGAGGCACGCACCCCCGCCGCGCACAGGATCCTCGAACGCCTCGCGGACGTCGGCCTCGGCTACCTCACCCTCGGCCAGCCGCTCACCACGCTCTCCGGCGGTGAGCGCCAGCGGCTGAAGCTGGCCACGCACATGGCGGACAAGGGCGGTGTCTACGTCCTCGACGAGCCGACGACGGGTCTGCACCTGGCCGACGTTGAGCAACTCCTGGGCCTGCTCGACCGGTTGGTCGACTCCGGCAAGTCCGTGATCGTCATCGAGCACCACCAGGCGGTCATGGCGCACGCCGACTGGATCATCGACCTCGGCCCGGGGGCCGGCCACGACGGTGGCAGGGTCGTCTTCGAGGGCACTCCGGCCGAGCTGGTCGCCGCCCGCTCCACCCTGACGGGCGAGCACCTCGCGGCGTACGTCGGCGCCTGATCAGGCGCGCAGTCCGTCCACGATCAGGGCGAGGATGCGGGCGGCCCGCTCCTCGCCCCCGCGGGCCGGGTCGATCCGCCACAACACGCTGAGCTGCAGCAGTACGTCCTCTGGGTCCAGGCCCGGCTTGAGGGAGCCGTCGGCGGCGCCCGCGTCGAGCAGCAGGCCGATGGCCCGGAGGAACGGCTCGTAGTGCTCGTCGTCGCGGCCGCCGTCGGTCGCCGCGTGGATGACCTCGGCGACCCCGAACTTGAGCCGTCCGTAGTGGGCGACCTCGTCGAACCAGAGCCGGAGCGCTTCGAGGGGCTCGTGTTCGTGCTCGGCGAGCAGCTCGGGCGCGCGGTCGATCAGGTGCTGGATGTCGTGCCGGTACAGCTCCAGGACCAGCGCCTCGCGGGTCGGGAAGTGGCGGTAGAGCGTGCCGATGCCGACGCCGGCCTGTTTGGCGATCGCGGTGAGGGACGCGGAGGTCGATCCGGCGAGCGCGTCGCGGGCGACGGTGAGGATCCGCTCCCGGTTGCTGATCGCGTCTTTCCGGGTCGGCTTCGCGGAGGGCGGCGGGTTCACGGGTGTCGGTCGTCCCATCGGTCGGGCAAGCGGTGCGGGCAGGCACGCGGATTGCTAAGCGGAGGGGCCTCCGGTACGTTGGAGTCGTAGCGGAGGGGCCTCCGCTTCAATTCTGGCACAGGCCATGGAGGACAGTCATGCCCGAACTCGTTCTGGTCACCGGGGGCAGCGGTTACATCGCCGGGTGGTGCGTCGCGGAGCTGCTGCGGCGCGGATACGACGTGCGGACGACCGTGCGCTCCGCGGCGCGCGAAAGGGCCGTCACCGATGCCGTGTCGACGGTCGTCGATCCCGCCGGGCGCCTGGGGTTCGCCGTCGCCGACCTCACGGCCGACGAGGGCTGGGAGGCCGCGCTCAAGGGCGTCGACCTCGTCCTGCACGTCGCCTCCCCGCTCGGCGGCTCCGACGGCGCTGACCTGATCACCCCGGCCCGGGACGGCACCCTGCGCGTGCTGCGGGCGGCGACCGCGGCGGGTGTACGGCGGGTCGTGATGACCTCGGCGGCGAACGCCGCGAGCCCCTCGTCGTACGCCACCGAGGGCGTGACCGACGAGACGCTGTGGACCGACCCCGACGATCCGACCCTGATCCCCTACCGGCGCTCGAAGACCGTCGCCGAGCGGGCGGCCTGGGACTTCATGGCGGCCCAGAACGGTCCGACCGAGCTGGTCACCGTGCTGCCCGGCGCGGTCTTCGGGCCGATCCTCACCAAGGAGAACCTCGGGTCCGTCGGCATCGTCGCACGCATGGTCTCGGGTGCGATGCCGGGCGTCCCCCGGATCGGCCTGGAGGTCGTGGACGTGCGCGACCTCGTCGACGTGCACATCCGGGCGATGACGTCACCGGCGGCCGCGGGCCAACGGTTCCTGGCCACCGGCGAGTTCCTGTGGATGGCGGACATGGCCCGCCTGCTCAAAGACGGGCTGGGCGAGCACGGTCGCCGGGTGTCCACCCGGCAGGTCCCGGACTTCGCCGTCCGGCTCGCGGCCCGCTTCCGGGACCCGTCCCTCCGGGAGATCACACCCGCGCTCGGCCGCCGCAACCGGCACAGCACCGAGAAGGCGCGCACGCTCCTCGGCTGGCAGCCGCGCCCGGCCCGGCAGACGGTGCTGGACTGCGCCGAGAGCCTGATCGCGCACGGCGCCGTCTGACGGCCGCCGGGACACCGGCCGACGAGCGCCGAGCACCCGGCTCACATAGACTCGCGTGGTTTGTCCCGCCGTAGCCGAAGCCGTGTACGGAGTTCCCCCATGCCGAGCCCACACGACCCGTACGTCCGTGTCCGCGGCGCCCGCGAGCACAACCTCAAGGGTGTGAACGTCGACATCCCGCGGGACGTGCTGACCGTGTTCACCGGCGTGTCGGGGTCGGGGAAGTCGTCGCTCGCGTTCGGCACGATCTACGCCGAGGCCCAGCGCCGCTACTTCGAGTCGGTCGCCCCGTACGCCCGCCGCCTCATCCACCAGGTCGGTGCCCCGAAGGTCAGCGAGATCACCGGCCTGCCGCCCGCGGTCTCCCTCCAGCAGCGCCGCTCGGCCCCGACGTCCCGCTCGTCCGTCGGCACGGTCACGAACCTCTCCAACTCCCTGCGCATGCTCTTCTCCCGCGCCGGCGACTACCCGCCCGGCGCCGGGCGTCTCGACTCCGACGCCTTCTCCCCCAACACGGCCGCCGGAGCCTGCCCCGAGTGCCACGGCCTCGGCCAAGTGCACGGTACGACCGAGGAGTTGCTGGTCCCTGACCCGTCGCTGTCGATCCGCGAGGGCGCGATCGCCGCGTGGCCGGGCGCCTGGCAGGGCAAGAACCTGCGGGACATCCTCGACACCTTGGGCCACGACGTGGACCGGCCGTGGCGCGAACTCCCCGCCCGCGACCGGGAATGGATCCTCTTCACGGACGAACAGCCGGTCGTCACCGTCCACCCGGTGCGGGACGCGGACCGCATCCAACGCCCGTACCAGGGCACGTACATGAGCGCCCGCCGCTATGTGATGAAGACCTTCTCCGACACCAAGAGCCAGACCCTGCGTACGAAGGCGGAACGCTTTCTGACCAGCACGCCCTGTCCGGTCTGCGGCGGCAGCAGGCTGCGCCCGGAGGCGCTGGCGGTGACCTTCGCGGGCCGCACGATCGCCGAGCTGGCGGCCCTGCCTCTGGTGGAGCTGGCCGCGCGCCTGGACGGCACGTCGGAGGCGGCCCGCGTCCTGACCGACGACCTCAAGTCCCGTATCGCGCCGGTCCTCGAACTCGGCCTGGGCTATCTCAGCCTGGACCGCGCGACCCCCACCCTCTCGGCGGGTGAACTCCAACGCCTGCGCCTGGCAACGCAGTTGCGCTCCGGCCTGTTCGGTGTGGTGTACGTCCTGGACGAGCCGTCGGCGGGCCTGCACCCGGCGGACACGGAGGCCCTGCTCACCGTCCTCGACCGGCTGAAGTCGGCCGGCAACTCGGTCTTCGTGGTCGAGCACCACCTCGACGTCGTACGCGGCGCCGACTGGCTGGTGGACGTGGGCCCGCGCGCCGGCGAACACGGCGGCGAGGTGCTGCACAGCGGCCCGGTGGCGGACCTGGCGGCGGTCGCGGACTCGGCCACGGCCCGCTTCCTCTTCGACGACTCCCCCGCCCCCGTACGCCAAGTACGCACTCCCCGGAGCCACTTGAAGGTCGGCCCGGTCACCCGGCACAACCTGCGCGGGGTGACGGCGGAGTTCCCGCTCGGCGTGCTGACGGCGGTCACC
Source organism: Streptomyces sp. NPDC047081 (assembly GCF_040643775.1). Lineage (NCBI taxonomy): Bacteria > Bacillati > Actinomycetota > Actinomycetes > Kitasatosporales > Streptomycetaceae > Streptomyces > Streptomyces sp. NPDC047081. The sequence goes on from NZ_JBEYUY010000004.1 coordinate 384,330, forward strand.
GGCGTCTCGGGATCGGGCAAGTCGACGCTGATCGGCGAGATCACCGAGGACCTCCCGGGCGTCGACCGCCTGGTCTCCGTCGACCAGAAGCCGATCGGCCGCACCCCGCGCTCCAACCTGGCCACCTACACCGGCCTCTTCGACGTCGTACGCAAGGTGTTCGCGGCCACCGCCGAGGCACGGGAGCGCGGTTACGGTGTGGGGCGTTTCTCCTTCAACGTGGCGGGCGGACGCTGCGAGACCTGCCAGGGCGAGGGCTTCGTCAGCGTGGAACTCCTCTTCCTGCCCAGCACCTACGCGCCCTGCCCGGACTGCGGCGGGGCCCGCTACAACCCCGAGACGCTCGAAGTGACGTACCGGGAGCGGAACATCGCCCAGGTGCTCGACCTGACCGTGGAGTCGGCGGCGGCCTTCTTCGCGGACGCCGACACACCCGCCGTCACCCGCAGCCTGAAGGCCCTCCTGGACGTCGGGCTCGGTTACCTCCGGCTGGGCCAGCCCGCGACGGAGCTCTCCGGCGGGGAGGCCCAACGCATCAAACTGGCGACGGAGTTGCAGCGCGGCCGCCGGGGCAACACCCTCTACCTCCTCGACGAGCCGACGACCGGTCTGCACCCCGCCGACGTCGAGGTCCTGATGCGCCAGCTCCACGGCCTCGTCGACGCCGGCCACACGGTGGTCGTCGTCGAGCACGACATGTCGGTGGTGGCCGGCGCGGACTGGGTCATCGACCTGGGGCCGGGCGGCGGCGACGCGGGCGGCCGGATCGTGGCCACGGGGACGCCGGATGAGGTGGCGGGAGCGAGCGAAGGCGCAACGGCACGGTATCTGGCGGGAGTTACGGGGCGAGGACGGTCGTAGGACCGAGCGTCAGTCCACGGGTACCAGCGTCAGATACGCCAGCCCCAGGACGCCTCGACAGCCCCGCAGCCACATGCTCCGGTGCCGGTCGACGCGTTCACGCGTCTCCTTCGCCAAGGGGTGATCGGCGTGGGTGGCGAGCCACTCCTCCACGTCGCACTGGTACGCGGACTCGAACTCCTCCCATTCGTCGCCGTTCGCCGTCTCGATCCAGGCGGGACGGAAGCCCGCGGCGACGGCGAGGTCCACGAGACCGGCGAGGTCGTGGTGTTCGCAGGCCGAGGCGTCCGGCCACATCGCCGCCAACTCGGCCTGAGCGGGCGGGCGTTGCCAGAAGCCCTCACCCAGGAGGACCCGGCCGTTCGGGGTGACCAGGCCGCGCAGGGCGTGCAGAGCTGCCGCGGTGTGGGCGGGAGCCTCCGCGTCGCTGAGGGCCTGGGTGGCACCGAGACAGAGGACGAGGTCGGCGGGACCGTGAGCGGTGCCGACGGCCGACTCCCGTACGAAGCGGACGCGTTCGGACAGTCCGCGGGCCTCGGCGTTCGCCCGCCCGCGGGCCAGGTCGTCCTCGCTCAGGTCGAGCCCGACGCCCGTCGCACCCGGCGCCGCTTCGAGGACCCGGAGCATCAACTCGCCCCAGCCGCAACCGATGTCGAGCACGGTGGCCGGCGGCGCCGCGGCCGTGAGGCGGCCGACCATCGCGGAAGCCCGGGCCTCCGACAAGGGGCCGTGGAAGGTCAGCCGGGTCAGTCGCGGCGGGGCGTCGGTGGTGTCCATGACCCCGAACAGTAGGGACGACCGCGGCGCGTTCGCCAACAATTAACTCCGCTTCCACTCGTGGAGAACGAGCCCCTGCCGGACCCACGACAAGCTTGGGTAACCAGCGGTAACTTCTGTCCTGTTCCTCCACCACAACCGCTTACTAGCCCAGGAGTAACACCCCCATGCGCAGACTCCTCGCCTGCCTGGCGGCGGCAGCCGCCACCCTCGGCGGGCTCACCGCGGCCGCCCCGTCCGCGGCGGCCGCCGACTCGGGCACCTTCAGCGTTCTCAGCTACAACGTGGCCGGCCTCCCCGAAGGGCTCTCCAGCGCGCCGACGCCCCGTCAGTCGAGCACCACGACGATCGGACAGCGCATCGCGCCGTACGACATCGTCCAGGTGCAGGAGGACTTCAACTACCACGCGTACCTGTACGCGGCGGACACCGCGCACGCCTACCGCACCGCGACCAGCGGTGGCGCCGGCATCGGCAGCGGGCTCAACACGCTCTCGAAGATCTCCTACGACGAGGACGACTTCGAGCGGGTCGGCTGGAACTCCTGCCAGATCGACTCGGGCGACTGCCTGACCCCCAAGGGCTTCACCTTCATGCGGGAGCGTCTCGCCGAGGGCGTGTACGTCGACTTCTACAACCTGCACACCAACGCCGGTACGAACGACGGCGACGAGGCCTCCCGCGCGGACAACCTCAACCAGCTGACCGACTTCATCAAGACCCACTCGGCCGGGAACGCCGTCGTGGTGATGGGCGACACCAACGCCCGCTACACCCGCGCGGCCGACACCATCGCCGAGTTCGGCGCGGCCAACGGGCTCACCGACGCCTGGGTCCAGCTGATACGGGGCGGCAGCGCGCCCGCGAAGGGCAGCGACGCGCTGGTCTGCGACCAGTCCGGGGCCACCGTCCCGAACACCTGCGAGGTCGTCGACAAGGTCCTGTACCGCGGCAGCAAGCTGGTCTCGCTCAACGCGACCTCGTACAACAACGAGCACGCCAAGTTCCTCACCGACGACGGGCTCATGCTCTCCGACCACGACCCGATCACGGTCGGCTTCTCCTGGTCGCGCAACTCGGCGTTCCAGCTCAGCGACCAGTTCGGCGGGCCGCACGGCGACTACTACAACGACATCGACAGCGTGCCGGCGGCCGCCCGCGCCACCACCATCGCGCTGCGGTCGGGTTCGCGGGTCGACCAGATGAGCGTCACCCTCGCGAACGGCACGACCCTCGCCCACGGCGGCACGGGCGGTACCGCCTCCTCCCTCACCCTGGGCAGCGGCGAGTACGTCACCACGGCCTACCTCTGCCAGGGTGTGAAGGACGACCACACCCGCATCTTCTACGCGAAGTTCACGACGAACCTCGGCCGCACGCTGGCCGGCGGCACGACGACCTCCGACTGCGTGACCCGCACCGCGCCCTCCGGCTGGCAGATCGCCGGCTTCCACGGGCGCTCGGGCGACGAGGTCGACAAGGTCGGCTTCATCTACACCCAGCGCTGAGCCGCCGGCCGGGCACCTCACCTGGTGGAGAGCAGCCCCGTGACGAGGTCGCGGGGCAGGCCATGGGTGTCGTGGAGATACCCGTAGTCCTCCTCGGTGAGGTGCCCCCGGAATCCCGGCCGGGAGAGCACGCGCCGGCCGCGTTCGAGCAGGCGCGTGAACCGCCTTTCCTCGTCGAGGAGTTGGTCTCGTACCGGCCCGGTTCCGACGGGCTGGTGGAAGTGGTCGAGGGTGTGCCGGAGGAGTTCCTCCGGGAGGTCGGTCAGGGTGCGCGTCGGGTCGTCGCGCAGGAGCGTGGTCAGTACGCGGCGGATCAGGCGGCGCAGGACATGGCCGCGTCCCGTGTTGGACGGCCGTACCCCGTCGCCGAGTACGACGATGCCCGACCGCAGGTGGTCGCAGACCAGGCGGGTGGAGGGCTCGTCGTCGAGGGGCCAGAGGGAGGGCACCGTCCGCATCCAGGGCTCGAACAGGTCGGTGTCGTACACCGAGTCGCGGCCGTGGAGGACGGTGAGGAGGCGCTCCAGGCCCATGCCCGTGTCGATGCCGGGCTGCCGGAGGGGTTCGAGGGTGCCGTCCTCGTGGCGGTGGTAGCGCATGTGGACGTGGTTCCAGATCTCCACCCAGCGGGGGTCCGTGGTGGGGGTGCCCTCGGGTGGGGTGTCGCCGGTCCAGACGAAGATCTCGGAGTCGGGGCCGCAGGGGCCGACGGGACCGTTGGACCACCAGTTGTCGTCGCGGGTGAGTTCCACGGGCAGTCCCGACTCCTCCCAGGTGCGCAGGGATTCGGTGTCGGGGCCCACCTGGTCGTCGCCGCCGAAGACGGTGACGTACAACTTGCTCTGCGGGATGCCGAAGCCGTCGCGCAGCAGCTCGTGGCCCCAGCGCAGGCTCTGCGGATGGCCGTAGTCGCCGAGCGACCAGGAGCCGAGCATCTCGAAGACGGTGAGATGGGTCGGATCGCCCACCTCTTCGAGGTCGGTGGTGCGCAGACAGCGCTGGACGTCGACCAGGCGCCGGCCCTGGGGATGGGGGCGGCCCAGGAGGTACGGGGTGAGGGGGTGCATGCCCGACGTGGTGAACAGGACCGGGTCCGGGGGCGGTGGCAGGAGGGTGCCGCCGGTGATGAGGTGGTGGCCGCGGTCGCGGTAGAAGTCGGTGAAGGTGCGCACGGTCTCTTCGGTGTTCATGGCGGTGTCCGTTCGGGTCGTGGGACCGGAAAGGACCGCGCGGTGAAGGCGTGGGCGGGCACGGAGAACCCCGGCGGTCCGTCTCCGGCCGCCGGGGAATCTGGGTGAGGTCAGGCGTCGGCAGCCGGCGAGCTGGTCGCTCGCGCCGCCGTGCCGTGGGTTCGCCTCATGACCTCCATGGACTCGACGCTAACAGTCCTGGCACGGACCGTCCTGCGGTTTTCGGGCCCCTCAGCAGCCGGTGGTCCAGATGTGGGAGTCGCCGCGGTCGTTGGCGGCCGCGTTGTAGCCGACCTCCTGGCCGGGGGCCAGGCAGATGGTGACGTCGCCGTCCTGGAAGGCGCTTTCGTAGACCTTGACGTGGTCCTTGATGCCGGGACCGGAGATCCCGTGGTTGGCCCACGAGCTGTCCTCGTCCGCGATGTTGCCCTCCCACCAGCTGTCGTCCCCCGTCCAACTCACCGACAGCCCGCCGAAGTTGGCGTCGGTGTAGGCGCAGAAGCTCCCGGAGGCACAGGTCGCGGCGGCCTGGGCGGTGCCCGGTACGGCGGCCAGGGCGGTGCCGGCGGCGAGGAGGACACCGGCGGTGGCGATGAATGACTTGCGCATGATGGTTTTCCTTTCGATGGGCATGGTTGTGCCGTGCGGTTGTGCGGGTGATGTGGACTCAGAGGCCGTGCCGGACGGCGTAGCGCAGCCCGTGCTCGCGCAGCCGACGGTGGTCGTCGAGCTGGTCGGCGTACTGGGCGCGCAGCTCGGCCGTGTGCTCTCGCTCCAGCCGGGTGCCGGTCGCGGCGAGATCCGTGCGGCGGACACACCGGGCCTCGGCGACGGCGTACCGCCGTTGCAGGGCGGTGGCCTGACGCCGGTCGAGCCCGCGGGCGGCGCGCTGCCAGGCGGCGCGGAGTTCGGCGGGGTCCGTGGCCTTGTGCACGGGTGCGACGCAGCGCGACCAGCGGGCGAGGGCGGCGCGGTAGGCCGGGTCGCGGGTGACGCGCTGGTGTGCCGCGGCCGCGAGGTTGTTGACCGTGACGTCGCTGCGGAACCAGGCGGCCTGGTCGCCGTAGAGGACGCGCTGCGCCTCGGCGAGGCAGCCGTCGCTGTTGGCCTTGACGACGAGGCCGGTGGCCGTACGCGTGGACAGTTCGCGGCGTCCGGTGCCGAACAGGGCGTCGGACAGGCGCTGTTGCTCGGCCGCCGCCTGTTTGTCGAGCTTCTGCGTGGCCGGCCGGCTCTGTCCCGTACTGCCCGCCGTGATGCCGAAGCCATGCTCGGTGGCCCAGGCGGGGTCGTCGATGCCGTACGGGAACTGGCGTTGTGTGCCGGCCGGTTGAGGTGCGGCGGGGGTGGCGGCCGGCGCGAGTGGCTCGACCTGACGGTTCGTCAGGCAGCGCCGTACGAGCTCGTTCTGGGCGCTCTTCAGCAGGTCGTCCTGGGCCTGGGCGGTGCGCGGCACGGAACGTATCGCGTCCCCCGACCCGTCACCGCCCGCGCAGCCGCCCACGAGGCCCGCCACGCACATCGACAGCGCCACCGTGGACACGATCCTGGAAGCCCGCACCGGGGCCACCCCCTGCCTTCAGCCGTCTTCCGACTCCCCCGTCGGCTTGGTCTCCATTAGAGGGGGAGGGACAGGCGGTTGTGATCCTCTGAAGTCATAGGGCGGACCTTGCGCGGGCTTCGCGGACGGTCCGGACCCGGGGGCTCAGGCCACCAACGCGGCGTGGGTCCAGTCGGGTTGGGGAGTGGCGCCGGGCTGGGCGGCCCGGGCGAGGGAGCGGCGGTCGGGGTGGGTGCCGGCCGGGATGACCGGCCGTACGTCCACCTCGGCCACCAGGCCGCGCACCGACACCACGCGCCACACCGAGGCGAGCAGCGAGTCGTCGCCGATGAAGGCAGGCGCGGTGCTGGCGGCGCCGCCGGTGAGACGGTAGTGCAGGCGTACGGGCTGGACGGGGACGTCGGCGTCGAGGGCGGCCTGGAAGACGGCGCGCCGGAAGTTGCCCTGGGCGCGGCCGCACCAGGTGCTGCCCTCGGGGAAGGCGCCGACGGCCTGTCCGGCGCGCAGGGCCTCGGCGATGCTTGCGACCGTGCCGGGCAGCGCCCGCAGCCGGTTGCGGTCGATGAACAGGACACCGCCGCGGGCGGCCACCGGCCCGGCCACCGGCCAGTCGCGGATGTCGGACTTGGCGAGCATCCGGGCCGGGCGGACGGCCCCCAGCAGCGGGATGTCCAGCCAGGAGATGTGGTTGGCGACCAGCAGCAGACCGCCGGTGGGCGCGGCGGCGCCGGTGATACGGACCCGCACCCCCGCGGCCCGTACGATCCACCGGCACCACCGCTTGACCAGCTCGGCGGGGATCCTCCCGCCGAGCGGTGCCAGGGCGATCCCGACGAGCATCAGGACCGCGACAGCCGTGATCCGCAGTACGGCCAGGGGCACGGCCGTGACGGATCCCGTCGCCTCTATGCACGCCCGGGGGGTGCAGGGCGCGCTGGGCTGCCAGACACTCATCAGGCCGGGACGAGCGAGAGGAAGTGCCGCAGATAGCGCGGGTTGACCCTGCGCATCGACAGCAGCACGTACAGGTCGGCGACCCCGAAGTCCGGGTCGTGGGCGGGCTCGGCGCACACCCAGGCGCCGAGCCGGAGGTAGCCGCGCAGGAGGGCGGGGAGTTCGGCCTGTGCCGCGGGGGCGGCGGCCGCGGAGGGGATCCACGGCAGCAGCGGACGTACCCGGTACTCCTCCGGGGCGAGGTACTTGGCCCGCACCCGGTCCCAGGTCGCGGAGGCGAGCGCGCCGCCGTCGGCCAGCGGGATGGAGCAGCAGCCGGCCAGCCACTCGTGGCCGCCCGCCACCATGTAGCGGGCGATGCCGGCCCAGATCAGGCCGATGACCGCGCCGTCGCGGTGGTCGGGGTGCACGCAGGAGCGGCCGACCTCGACCAGGCCACCGCGGATCGGGGCGAGCGCGGAGAGGTCGAACTCGCCCTCGGAGTACAGCCGTCCGGCGACCGCGGCCCGCTCCGGGGGCAGCAGCCGGTAGGTGCCGACGACCTGGCCGGTCACCTCCTCGCGCACCAGCAGGTGGTCGCAGTACGCGTCGAAGGCGTCGATGTCGTGGCCCGGCTGGGGGGTGGCCAGCAGGGCGCCCATCTCGCCGGCGAACACGTCGTGCCGCAGCCGCTGGGCGGCGCGCACGTCCGCCTCGTCGCGGGCGAGGGAGACGGTGTAGCGGGTGGGGGCGGCGGGCTGCGGGGGACGGTCGAGCGTGGTTACGCCGGTCATGGCTCTCTCCTGGTCACCGGGGTCGGCGGAACTGCGAGCGGGGCCGGTGTCCGTGTGTCCGGCCGCAACAGTTCTTCCGATGCCGGTTGGCGAGCGCGTGACCTGTGCCAGGAGAGCGGATGTGCGGATGTTGAACGTCACACTCGCGGCCGGTGGACGGCGACTTCGAGGTGGAGATCGAAGCGTACGCCGTCCGGCTGTGTGGGCAGGGTGACGGCGTGGAAAGGCTGGGTAATGGCGCAGGTGACCGGCTGCCGCGGGCCGGGGCGAATCTCGCGCGCCTCGACCCGGACGACGTCGTCCTCACGGATCAGCCGGGTGATCTCCACCTTGTAGCCACCGGTGTTGCGGGTGCCGATGGCCACGAACAGCACCATGGAGGAGGCCCAGTCCACCGCGGGCGGGATTCCGTCGCCCGAGACGTTCCGCCACAGCACGTCCCAGCTCCCCTGGTCCTTCACGGCCTCGGCGAACGGCGTGCGCGCGGTGGACCAGTGTGCCCGCACCAGCTCACGGAACGGGATCTCGACGGTACGTCCCATGGCTCCCTCCCCCGGGCTACCGCTTCGCCACCTTCCGCGTAGCCCGCAGCCACTCCTTGTTCATGCTCGTGATGGAGACCAGCGGGATGCCCTTCGGGCAGGCCGTCGCGCACTCCCCGGTGAGGGTGCAGCCCCCGAACCCTTCCTCGTCCATCTGCGCCACCATGTCAAGCACCCGCGTCTCCCGCTCGGGCGCCCCCTGCGGCAGCACGTTCAGGTGGTTGACCTTGGCCGAAGTGAACAGCATCGCCGCCCCGTTGGGGCACGCGGCCACGCACGCCCCGCAGCCGATGCACTCGGCGTGCTCGAAGGCGAAGTCGGCGTCCGGCTTGGGCACGGGCGTGGCGTGGGCCTCGGGCGCGGCGCCGGTCGGGGCGGTGATGTAGCCGCCGGCCTGGATGATCCGGTCGAAGGCGGACCGGTCCACGACCAGGTCCTTGATCACCGGGAACGCGGACGCCCGCCACGGCTCGATGTCGATCGTGTCGCCGTCCTGGAAGGACCGCATGTGCAGCTGGCAGGTGGTGGTCCGCTCCGGGCCGTGCGCGTCCCCGTTGATGACGAGGGAGCACGCGCCGCAGATGCCCTCGCGGCAGTCGTGATCGAAGGCGACCGGGTCCTCACCGCGCAGGATGAGTTCCTCGTTGAGCGTGTCGAGCATTTCGAGGAACGACATGTCCTGCGAGATGCCGTCCACCTCGTACGTGGACATGGCGCCGTCGGCGTCGGCGTTCTTCTGCCGCCAGACGCGCAGGGTGAGCTTCATGCGTAGCTCCGCTGGGTGGGGTGGACGTACTCGAAGACCAGGTCTTCCTTGTGCAGGGTGGGTGCCTCGCCGGTGCCGGTGAACTCCCAGGCGGCCGCGTAGCCGAACTCCTCGTCCCTGCGCGCCGCTTCGCCGTCCGGGGTCTGGGACTCCTCGCGGAAGTGGCCGCCGCAGGACTCGGCGCGGTGCAGCGCGTCGAGGCACATCAGCTCGGCGAGCTCCAGGTAGTCGACGATCCGGTTGGCCTTCTCCAGCGACTGGTTGAACTCCTCGCCGGTGCCGGGGACCTTGATCCGCCGCCAGAACTCCTCCCGGATCTGCGGGATCCGCTCCAGCGCCTTGCGCAGGCCGGCCTCGGTGCGGGCCATGCCGCAGAACTCCCACATGAGTTCGCCGACCTCGCGGTGGAAGGAGTCCGGGGTGCGGTCGCCGTCGACGGAGAGGAGCAGGTTGAGCCGGTCCTCGGTCTCCGCCAACACCTCCTGGACGACGGGGTGTTCGTCGGTCACCGCGTCCTGGTGCGGGTTGCGGGCGAGGTAGTCGTTGATGGTCGCCGGGAGGACGAAGTAGCCGTCGGCGAGGCCCTGCATCAGCGCCGAGGCGCCCAGCCGGTTCGCCCCGTGGTCCGAGAAGTTGGCCTCACCGATCGCGAACAGCCCCGGGACCGTGGTCTGGAGGTCGTAGTCGACCCACAGCCCGCCCATCGTGTAGTGCACGGCGGGGTAGATCCGCATGGGGACCGTGTACGGGTCCTCTGCGGTGATCCGCGCGTACATGTCGAAGAGGTTGCCGTACTTCTCCTCGACGGCCTTTCGCCCCATCCGCTTGATGGCGTCGGCGAAGTCGAGGTAGACGCCCTGTCCGCCGGGGCCGACCCCGCGCCCCTCGTCGCAGACGTTCTTCGCGGCGCGGGAGGCGATGTCTCGCGGGACCAGGTTGCCGAAGGACGGGTAGATGCGCTCCAGGTAGTAGTCGCGCTCGTCCTCGGGGATCCGGTTCGGCGGCCGGTCGTCGCCCTTGGCCTTCGGCACCCAGATCCGGCCGTCGTTGCGCAGCGACTCGCTCATCAGGGTGAGCTTGGACTGGTGGTCGCCGGTGCGCGGGATGCAGGTCGGATGGATCTGCGTGAAGCAGGGGTTGGCGAAGTACGCGCCGCGCCGGTGGGCTCGCCAGATGGCGGTGGCGTTGGAGTTCATGGCGTTCGTCGACAGGTAGAAGACGTTGCCGTAACCACCGCTGGCGAGTACGACGGCGTCCGCGAAGTAGGTGTCGATCTTCCCGGTGATCAGGTCCCGGGCCACGATCCCGCGCGCCCGCCCGTCGACGACGATCAGGTCCAGCATCTCGGTGCGCGGGTGCATCTCGATGTTCCCGGCGGCGATCTGCCGGCTGAGCGCCTGGTACGCGCCGAGCAGGAGCTGCTGGCCCGTCTGCCCGCGGGCGTAGAAGGTCCGCGACACCTGGACGCCGCCGAAGGAGCGGGTGTCGAGCAGTCCGCCGTACTCCCGTGCGAAGGGCACGCCCTGCGCCACGCACTGGTCGATGATCTCGACCGAGATCTGCGCCAGGCGGTGGACGTTGGACTCGCGCGCCCTGAAGTCGCCGCCCTTGACGGTGTCGTAGAAGAGCCGGTGGATGGAGTCGCCGTCGTTGCGGTAGTTCTTGGCCGCGTTGATGCCGCCCTGGGCGGCGATGGAGTGGGCGCGGCGCGGGGAGTCCTGGTAGCAGAACTGGACGACGTGGTAGCCCTGTTCGGCGAGGGTGGCGCCCGCGGAGCCGCCCGCGAGACCGGTGCCGACGACGATGACGGTGTGCTTGCGGCGGTTGGCCGGGTTGACCAGCTTGGCCTCGAAACGGCGCTTGTCCCAGCGCTCGTTGACGGGTCCGGAGGGTGCTTTGTCGTCTGTCAGCTGTGCGCCGGTCGTGTAGTCGACGTAGGTCATGTTCAGCTCACCACTCCGGTCATGACGCCCACGGGTACGGCGATGAAGCCGGCCGTGAGCAGCAGCGCGAGGACGTTGGCCGTGGCCTTCAGGGCGCGGTCGCGGGTGCGGCTGCCGGCGCCGAGGGTCTGGGCGGCGCTCCAGAAGCCGTGCCGGACGTGCAGGCCGAGCGCGAGCATCGCGACGATGTAGATGACGTTGCCGTACCAGGTGGAGAAGGTGTCCACGACGTTCTGGTACGGGTGCCCCTCCTGGAAGCCGCCGGAGTGCACGGTGCCCGTGGTCAGGTCGAGGATGTGCCACACGATGAACAGGCCGAGGATGATGCCGCCCCAGCGCATGGTGCGCGTGGCGTAACTGGCCCGGGGCCTGCTGTGCACGTACTTGGTGGGCCGTGCCCTGATGTCACGGCGGCTGAGCTGGTAGGCGGAGGTGGCGTGCGCGACCACGGCGACGACCAGGACCACGCGGATGAGCCAGAGCGTCCACTCGTAGTGCATGAACGGTTCGCCGATGGTGCGCAGCCAGTGTGCGTAGTGGTTGAACTCGCCCGGCCCGAAGTAGATCTTCAGGTTGCCGATCATGTGGACGACCAGGTACAGCAGCATGATCAGTCCGCTGACCGCCATCACGGTCTTCTTGCCGACGGAGCTGTCCCACACGGTGCGTGCCATGGACGGCCGTCGGTCCGTCCGCGTTGCCAGAGCCATGGGTCAAGACGCTAGGGCCGAACGGCCCCATCGGTCCAAGACATGGTCCGGCTGGATTCAATAGGCGGAAGCTATCGTGACACCATGCAGTTCCAGCAGCTTCAGTATTTCGTCGCCGTCGCCGAGACCCGGCACTTCACCCGGGCCGCCGATCTGGTGCATGTGGCCCAGCCCTCCCTCTCGCAGCAGATCAAGGCGCTGGAGCGGGAGCTGGGGGCCGATCTGTTCCTGCGGGCGCGCGGGAACATCACCCTCACCGACGCGGGCGAGGCGCTGCTGCCGCTGGCCCGGCGGATCCTGGCCGACGCGGACACAGCCCGGCACGAGGTGCAGGAGCTGGTGCAGCTGCGCAGCGGGCGGGTGCGGCTGGGTGCGACGCCGAGTCTGTGCACGGGACTGCTGCCGGACGTGCTGCGCGCCTTCCACGACCGCTACCCCGGCATCCGGCTGCTGATCGAGGAGGGCGGATCGCACGACCTGGTCCGGGAGCTCGCGCGCGGAGCGCTGGACCTCGCGCTGGTCGTACTGCCCCTTCCGACGCCGTCGCCCGCGCTGACCACGGTGGAACTGCTGCGCGAGGACCTGGTGGTGGTGTCGTCACCGGAGGCACCGGCACCGGGCGGACCGGGTCGGCGCACCGTGCGCATCGCCGACCTGGAGGGCGAACGCCTGGTGATGTTCCGGCACGGCTACGACCTGCGCGAACTGACCGTGGCGGCCTGCCGCGCCGAGGGCTTCGAGCCGGCGTTCGCGGTGGAGGGCGGGGAGATGGACGCGGTACTGGGCTTCGTCCGGGCGGGCCTCGGCGTGGCCGTCGTACCACGCATGGTCGCGACCCGGACGGGCCGGGGCCTGCGGGTCACCCCCCTCGCCCGCCCCGGCCTGCACCGGATCATCGCGCTGGCGCACCGCAGCGACGTGGCTCCGCCGCGGGCGGCACGGGAGCTGCAGCGGATGCTGCTGGAGCGCTGAGCGCTCACCAGGTCGGGATGAAGCCCCCGTCGATCACCAGGTCGCTGCCGGTGATGTTGGCGGCGCGGTCGCCGGCCAGGAACAGGACCGCCTCGGCGATCTCGGTGGGCGTCGAGAACCGGCCGGTGACCATGGCGGCGCGGGCCTGGGCCACGACCTCGTCCGGGGTGATCCCGGCGGCGGCCGACACGGTCTGGGCCACTCCCCCGCCGCCGAGCCACAGCTCCGTCTCGACCGGACCGGGACTGACGGTGTTGACGCGGATGCCCTGGGGGCCGACCTCCTTGGACAGCGCCTTGGAGAAGGCGACCAGGGCGGCCTTGCCCGCGCTGTAGTCGATGACCAGCGGGTCGGGAAGTGTGGCGTTGACGGAGGCGACGGTGACCACCGAGCCGCGGCCGGCCGCCAGCATGGCGGGCAGCGCGGCACGGGTGACGCGGACTGCGGCCAGCAGGTTCAGGTCGACGGTACGGCGCCAGTCCTCGTCGGTGACCGAGAGGAAGCCGCCGGTGCGGGCGGGAGCGGTGCCGACGTTGTTGACCAGGACGTCCACGCGGCCGTCGGCCGCCGCGACCAGTTCCCCGGCCGCCTCCGGCTGCGCGAGGTCGACCGGCACCCAGGTCGCCGCCCCCTCCTTCACCAGCGCGTCAAGGCGCTCGGAGCTGCCGCGCGACCCGGCCACGACATGGGCGCCGGCCCGGGCGAGGGCCTCCACGACCGCGAGCCCGATGCCCTTGCTGGCGCCCGTCACCACGGCGGTCCTGCCCTGAAGTTCGCTGCTCATCGAGTCCAACTCCCTCGGTCCGCGGGGGTCGGCCCAGGCCGCCGCTCAGCCCGTCGCGTCCACCAGCGCCAGTTCGTGCAGTCGCTCCGGTGGGCCCGGGCGGGCGTAGTACCAGCCCTGGGCCGTGTCGCAGCCCAGTATGCGCAGCTGCTCGGCCTGGGCGCCCGTCTCCACGCCCTCCACCGTGACCGCGAGGTCCAGGCTGTGGGCGAGGGAGACGATCCCCTCGACGATCTTGAGGTCGACCGGGTCGGCGGGGAACTGCTGCATGCTCTGGGTGAAGGAGCGGTCCAGCTTGAGGATGCTGACCGGGAGCCGGCGCAGGTTCGCCAGGTTCGAGTAGCCGGTGCCGAAGTCGTCGAGGGCGATGTCGACGCCCATCTCCGCGAGGCGGCGCAGCGGCTTGAGGAGGTCGTCGTCGGCGCCGATGAGAGCCGACTCGGTGACCTCCAGGCACAGCGCGTCAGGCTCGACGCCCGCCCGCTCCAGGATGTCGACCGTGTCCTGGACCAGCCCGGGGTGCGTGAGCTGGCAGGGCGAGAGGTTGACATTGATGCGGAGCGGGCCCGCCTCGTCGTACCGTTCCCGCCACTCGCGGGCCTGGCGGACGGACTGTTCGAGGACCCAGCGGCCCAACGGGACGATCAGGCCGGTGTGTTCGGCGAGCGGGATGAAGCGGTCCGGGCCGAGGACGCCGTGCTGCGGGTGCAGCCAGCGGACCAGGGCCTCGGCGCCGCGGACGCTGCCGTCGCCGAGGTGGACCAGCGGCTGGTACTCGATGAAGAACTCGCCCCGGTCCAGGGCCGCCGGCAGCGCGGTGGTCAGCCCGTGCCGGGTGATGGCGCGGGCGTCGGCCTCCTCGTCGGCCAGCTCGAAGCGGTTGCCGCCCGCCGACTTGGCCCGGTACATGGTGATGTCGGCGCTGCGCAGCACCTCCGCCGGACCGCGCTCCCCCGCCGGGCCCTCGACGATGCCGATGGAGCCGCGCACGGTGAGCTCGCGGCCGTCGATGCTGATCGGGGCGACCAGGGCGTTCATGATGCGGGAGGCGAGCTCGTCGACCTCGCGCTCGGTGTCGGGGCCGGTGGTCAGCGCCACGAACTCGTCGCCGCCGAGCCGGGCGACCATCTCGCCGGGCGCGGTCGTGCACGCCTGCAGCCGGTCGGCGACCTCGACGAGCAGGCGGTCGCCGGCCGAGTGGCCGAGGCTGTCATTGACGGTCTTGAAGCCGTCCAGGTCGAGGTAGCACAGGCCGAAGCGCTGGCCCTGGCCCGCTCCCAGCGCCTTCTCCAGACGTTCGAAGAAGAAGGTCCGGTTGGGCAGTCCGGTGAGCGCGTCGTGGGTGGCCTCGTAGCGCAGCCGGAGGTTGAGCAGCCGCCGCTCGGTGGTGTCCTCCATGAGGGCGAGCTGGTACTGCGGGTTGCCGTCGGCGTCGCGCAGCAGGGAGACCGTCAGATTGGTCCACAGGACCGTTCCGTCGGGCCGGTAGAAAGCTTTCTCGAGGTGGTAGTGCTCGCGCTCGCCGCGGACGAGTTCCTCGTAGAGCGTCCAGGTCTGCGGGGCGTCCTCGGGGTGGGTCCACTCCTTGACGTTGCGGGAGCGCAGGTTCTGCTCGGAGAGGCCGAACATGCGCAGCAGCGCGCCGTTCACCTGGAGGATGTTGCCGTCCAGGTCGGCCATGCCGATCCCTATGGCCGCGCCCTCGAACACCGCGCGGAAGCGGGCCTCGCTCGCGTGCAGGGCCTGCGCGACCACGCCCTGGGCCTGCAGGGCGGCAGCCGAGATGGCCTCCTGCTCGGCCAGCGTCCGCTCGCGCAGCGCCTGCGCGAAACCGGCCGCCATGGCGTGCTGCAGCCGCGCGGCGCGCACCCGCAGCTCCTCCTGGTCGCCGTCCTCGCCGCAGTAGAGCACCAGATAGGCGTCGACGCAGTCCAGGGTGCGGCTGAGCGCCTCCGGGTCGGTGCAGTGCGCGGCGACCAGCGCGGCGCCCACCGCCCTGCCCTCGTCGGCGTCGAGCGTCCGGGTGTGCAGGGCCTCGCTCAACCGCCGGGCCAGCGGCAGGAGTTGCTCCTCCAGCTCGGGGCGGGTCAGGGACGTCGAGGTCACCGGGAACACCGCCCGGCTCCAGATCGTCGCGAACCGGCGCAGTCTGTCCTCCGGCCCGTCCGGCTCGGCGATCACGCGGTACGCCCCACGCCGGCGAACCCGGAGAAGGCATAAGGATCCTCGTCCTCCGGTGCCGTCTCCGGCCGCCACTCGGGCATCGGCACCAGTCCCGGTTCCACCATGTCGTACCCCTCGAAGAACCGCGCGATCTCCTCGCGCGAGCGCATGATCAGCGGGTTGCGGATGTCCTTGTACACGTCGACCGTGCCGGCGGCCCGCTCCGGTGGCAGCGGGATTCCCTCGTACGAGGCATGCGTGAGGACGAGCAGGCTGCCGGGCGCGAGTGCGTCGCGCAGCTCCGCCACCGCCTCGTACGGGTCGTCCGCGTCTTCCACGAAGTGCAGTATGGCAACGAGAAGCAGCGCCACTGGCCGGTTCAGGTCGATCAGCCGCTCAACTTCGTCGCCGGCGAGGATCTCCTGGGGCTTTCGGAGGTCGGCGGCGACAACTCCCGTCCGCTCGTTGCCCTTGAGGACCGCCTCGCTGTGCGCGACGGCGACCGGGTCGTGGTCGACGTACACGACATGTGCCTCGGGGTTGGCCGACTGGGCGACCTCGTGGACGTTGCCGAAGGTCGGGATGCCGGAACCGACGTCCAGGAACTGGGAGATGCCCTCCCCGACGGCGAAGCGCACCGCGCGGCGCATGAACGCCCGGTTCGCCTGCATGATCTTGGGGAGTCCCGGCATGAACTCCATCGCCTTGCGGGCCGCTTCCCGGTCGACCTCGAAGTTGTGCGAACCGCCCAGGTAGTAGTCGTACATCCGCGAGACGCTGGGCACCGAGATGTCGATGCCCCGGGGGGCCCAGGCGGGACGCTCCATCTATCTCTCCAAGGCGTAGGCGATCCGGTGTTCGAGCTGAGGCTACTGATCGCCTGCCAACGGGGCGAGCCGAAACGGAAATTGACCGTCCGTTCCCGGTCACTGCCTGCGGCACGTGCCGTTCCTCATCCGATGAAAAACGACAAAAACGGCGCCACGCCGAAAGCGGTCCGCCCCCTCCGTGCGGTGCGGAGGGGGCGGACCTGCGATCGTGCGCGCGTCCGGTGCGATCAACCCTGGGGAGGTGATGCCTACTTCTTCGGCGCGCCGATCGGCTTTCCGTCGGGCGACATGACGTACCAGGTGCCGCCCACGCCCTGGCCGTTGGTGTCGCCCGGCTTGGTGTCACCGGAGAAGGTGTACGCCGGCCAGCAGTCGACGGTCATCTGCTTGACGCCGTCGGGCCGGGTGAAGCCCATCAGGCCCTTCTTCTCGATGCCCTCGGTGTCGTTCGCCGCGACCGGGGCGACGGCCGGCCACTTCTCCAGGCAGGAGCCGGTGCAGTTCGAGATCGGGTCGGGCCAGGCCACGTCCTTGATGAAGCGGTAGACCGTCATGCCGTTCTTGTCGACGACGATCTTGCCGAGCTTGGGGTCGTTCTTGACGGACAGGCCCGGCAGGCTGGCGAGGGTCGCCTTCTTGCCGGTGGGGGCCAGCGCGAACCACTTGCCGCCCACGCCCTGACCGGCGACGTCCCCGGCCTTGGTGTCCTTGGCGTAGCGGTACGCGGGCCAGCCGGCGATGGTCAGCTGCTTGGTGCCGTCGGTGCGGGTGACCTCGCCGAGCAGCGCCTTGTCGATGCCGGCGCCGGCCGTGGCGTCGTCCGCGGGAACGGGCGGCCAGGTCTTGGCGCAGTCGCCGTCGCAGTTGGACTTCGGCGGCTCGGCGGTGTCCGCGTCGAAGCGATAAAGGGTGAGCCCGGCACCGTCGGTGAGCACCTGGCCGAGCTCGGCGTTGCTGGTGACGGCGAGCTTGCCCGCGGGGCTGGTCTGGGTGGCGGCACCCTGCTGGCCGTCCGCGCCGTAGCCGTTGCTCGGGCTGGCACTCGCACCGACGCCGACACTCCCGTAGTCGCCGGCGGCGGCCGTGGCACCCACGTTCTGGCTGCCCACTCCCGAACTGGTGGTTTCCTGGCCGCACGCCGTAGTAAGGGCCAGCACGGCCGCGGCGCCCACCACGAACGAGGCGCTCCGCCAGGAGGTCTTCATCGTCAACAACTCCCCATAATCGCAAGGGTGTTGCAGCGCCCTGCTGCGCCGCCGCACGAGCATGGGTACGCATGGGAGCTGCGGTTGTGTTCAACCGCCCCACAAATTTCTTTCCGGAACCTGTGACACCGGCGCTCCGACTCGCACATCCGTGCGCCGTTACGCGCCCACGGGCGCACCCCGGTCAAACCCCTGCACGCCCTCAATCCCCCGTTCGGACCAATCCCGGCGCGCTCGGGCGTGCACGGGCGCACGAGGGCTCATGATCTCCGTCGTGCATGGACCCGAACCGACCCAAACCACCCGCGCGGCAAGGGTGTTGGCGTTGACGACGCTCACCTGGCTGCTCGTCGGAGCACCGGCCGGCGCGGCCAGGGCCGACGCCTGCGCGTATGCCTCGACCGGCCCGGACGGCACCCGGGCGGTGGCGGTCGCCGGAACCCTCTCCTGGCCGACGCCTCCGGCCTGCCCGAAGCCGACGCCCACGCCCGAGCCACCGTGCCCGAGCCCGACGCCGACGCCCACTCCGACACCGACACCTACTCCGACGCCCAAGCCGACACCGACCCCCAAGCCCACGCCGAAGCCCGAGCCGCCGCCTCCGCCGCGGCCCGCGCCACCGAAACCGACCCCGACCCCGCCGCCCGCACCGGCGCCGGTCCCCACCCCGCCCCCGCCACCGACCCCCACGCCGAAGCCGTCGGCCAAGCCCACCCCGCGCCCCTCCGTGACGCCGGTCGCCTATCCCCGCTACCGCTCCCCCGCGCCCAGCCACCCCACCCACGACGCCACGTCGCCGCTCACCTTCGTCCTGCTCATCACCGCGCCCGCCGCGATCGCCGTCGCCGCGCTGCGCCCGCGCTGACCTCCTGGAGGCACCTCTTGCCGGAATGGCTTGTTCTCATCCTCGCGATGCTGGCCGCCTGCGCGGTGGTGGTGGTCATCACCGTCGTACGGCACCGCTCCGCTCCCGACGACGAGGACACCACCGAGACGCCCGACGTCATCGAGTACATGACGATGTGGATCGGGGTCGTCTACGCCATCGTCCTCGGCCTGGCCATCGCCGGAGTGTGGGAGGGGCGCAGCGCCGCCCAGGACCACGTCCAGGCGGAGGCGGCCGCGCTGCACGAGATCTCCGAGCGGGTACGGGTCTATCCGCCCGAACCCCGTGACCGCATTCGGGACGATGTCAACGCCTATGTCGGACAAGTCGTCAACACGGAGTGGAAGGTGATGGCCGACCACGGCAAGGTCACCGTGCGCGGCGACGAGCTCTTCGAGCGCATCCGCCGGGACGTCACCGACTACGAGCCCAGGACGGACTTCGAGGCCCAGGCCTACCAGCCGCTCCTGGACCAGGTGACCGCGGCCAACCAGGCCCGTGCCGCCCGGGCCGACTCGATGGGCGCGACCATGCCGGGCGTGGTGTGGTTCGGGCTGCTGGGCGGGGCCGTGATCACCATCGGCATGATCTTCGCGCTGCAGATCCGGCGCACGGTGCGCGAACTGGCCCTCGCCGGACTGTTCTCCGCGCTGATCGCGTTCCTGCTCTTCCTCATCTGGGACTTCGACGCGCCCTACTCCCGCGGTATCACGGCCTCCGCGGAACCCTTCCTGAACCTGTTCCCGCACATCGGGGCCTGACCACCCCTCACCTGACGGGCCGCCGAGAGACGGGCGCCACGCCGCCCCCGTCCCCTGGGTGGCCCACACTCTTGCCCCATTCGCCCGACTGCGATCGCGCAGACGCACACGTGTTCCTAGCGTTTCGGTCATCGAGGTGCATTTCAGGCGCATGCGGAAAAGGTCCGCAGCTGCTCCTCGGGGACCCGGAGGATTCACCATGCGCGCGATACGCGTCGCTTCGGCCGCACTGCTGGGCGCCTGTGCCCTCGCTGTTTCCGCGCCGGCCGCCGTGGCCGGCAACATCACGCCGTTCGGCTTCAGCGTCCTGCCCTCGACCATCGCGGCGGGCGGCCAGGTCACGCTGCAGCTCAACCGGGACGGCGGCTGCAAGGGGCCGGCTACGGTCACCTCGGCGGTGTTCGACACGGTCACCATTCCCACGGGACAGTCGTCGAGGACGGCGATGGTCGACTGGGACGCCAAGCCGGGCGCCGTGTACCAGGTGACGTTCACCTGTGACGGGGTGAGCGGATCCACGGATCTGACGATCGCCGGCGGCCGCCCGGTGGGCCCCACGCCGGTGCCGATCAATCCGGTCAGCCCCAACCGGGGTGTGCACGCCGGTGAGGGCGGCAGCATCGCCGGGTTCGACCTCAAGGAGATCGGGCTCGGGGCCGCGCTCATCGCGGGCTCGGTCGGGGCGGCGTACCACTTCTCGCGCCGCCGCACCGGCCAGGACGGCGCCTGACGGAGGAAAGGCCTCGGCCCCGGATTCCTGACGAGGAACCCGGGGCCGAGGCCTTTTGACGTGCGATCCGCTCTCCGAAGGGGTGAAGGCCGGATCAGTCGGGTCAGATGCGCTTCTCGGACCGCCGGCGCATCCAGAACAGCCCACCGCCGACGACGGCCGCGGCCACGAGCCCGCCGCCGATCGCCATGTCGGTCGGCGTGGCCCCACTGGTGCTGCTGCCGCCGAGACCGCCGCGGACGCCGCCGATGATGGTGAAGGCGGTCGGGTTCGTCAGCGTCTTGGTGCCGCAGGTGACGGTGATGCTGTGCGAGCCGTTGCTCGCGTTGCGGTTGACCGTCGCTGTGCCCCTAGCCGTGTTGCTGCCCGACACAGGGGTCAGCGTCGCCATCGAGAAGGCGTCCGAGGTCGCGGTGGCGATCGAGGGGCAGCCGTCGACGGTGATGGTCAGCTGTCCGCCGCGCGCGATGACGCTGGGCATCGCCACGAGATTACTGAGGCTGATGTTCATGCCGTCCGCGACGGCCGCCGGGGCGGCGGCTGCGAGGACGGCGACCGCGGCGGCAGAGGCCGCCAGGGCACGAGTGGTACGCATGTGATCCTCCGCGGAAGACGCCCCGGGGCCCGTCCCCGGCATGTCGGCGAGAAAGCGCCTCCCAGAAAGACCCTCAGTTGCCGTGCACGCGCCCGCATTTCGGCGATGGTCCGTCCTGGTGAGAGGACACGCCGAGAGAAAACCGCACAATCGGATATCGCCGCAGGTCACGGACCGTCAGAAAATTCCTGTGCGCGGCAACTCGGATGGCGCACCAATGGAGTCGGGGGCCACCCGTTCGCGTCTGTCCCGTCGCCGGTTCCGTCCGCCGCATTTAGCGTTCACGTATGCGCGAATGACGTGGCGACGGCCACGTCGAGAGGGGAAAGCGAATGTCTGCGTTCGAGCTGGCCGAAGAGGAGGAGCCGCAGCCGAAGAAGCGTGCTCCTTGGGGCGTGATAGCGCTTGTTCTGCTGACCGGCCTCGCGCTCATTCGGAATGGTTCGGGGGAATTCGACGTGGGCCCGCCGCAGCCCGCCTCCGCGGCCGCGGCGGACAGCCGCGTTCCCAGCACCTTCGCCAAGGCCCAGCCGTTGCCGTTCTCGCAGCCGGACCGGGTGCGGATCCCGGCGATCCGGGTCGACGCGCCGGTCATGCCGGTCGGCCTGGACACGGACGGCTGGGTCGGGGCACCGCCGCCGGACGACCCGAACCTGGCGGGCTGGTTCACCGGCGCGGTCTCGCCCGGCGAGAAGGGCACGGCGGTGGTGGTCGGCCACGTGGACAACATGAGGGGCCCCGCCGTCTTCTACGGACTCGGCGCCCTCAAGAAGGGAAACCGCGTCGACATCGCCCGCAAGGACGGAAAGACGGCCGTTTTCGAGATCTACGGCATCGAGGTCTTCTCGAAGAACGACTTCCCCGGCGACCGCGTCTACGGCTCGAAGGGCACACCGGAACTGCGGGTCATCACGTGCGGGGGCGGTTTCTCCAAGCAGCATGGTTACGACGGCAATGTCGTCGTCTTCGCCCGCCTGGTCGAGGTCCGCTGAGCGTTCCCCGACCGGGCGGGCGGAACGGGTTACGCGTAACGCCGTGTCGGCACGGTCATGTGATAGCCGGAGTCCAGCAGCTGCGGCAGATAGTCCTTCAATGCCCGGACACTCTGGGAGCGGTCGCCTCCGGCGTCGTGCGAGAGCACCACGACGCCGGGGGCGGCGCCGTCCTCGACGCGGTGGACGATGGTGCGGGTGCCGGGGGCGGTCCAGTCCAGGGTGTCGACGGTCCACGCGAGCGGTTCCATGCCGAGTTCGGCGCCGAGCTGGAAGGCGGCGCGGTTCCAGGCGCCGTACGGAGCGCGGAACCACAACGGCCGCTCCCCGTACGCCTCCTCGATGACGTCGCTGGTGCGCTGCATCTCGGAGCGGATCTGGGAGCGGGTCAGGCGGGTCAGCAGCGGGTGGGACCAGGTGTGGTTGCCGACGACATGGCCCTCGTCGGCCATCCGGCCCAGCAGGTCCCGGTTCCAGTCGGCCTGCTCCCCGCACACGAAGAACGTGGCGCGGACGTCGTACTCCGCGAGGGTGTCCAGGATGTGCGGGGTGTAGCGGGGATCGGGGCCGTCGTCGAAGGTGAGCACCATGGTGCGACCACGACCGGACATCCGCAGGAACGGTTCGTGCCGGACGACGGTGCGGCCCGGGGTGGTGCGCGGTGGGCCGTATCCGGTCAGGGGCTGGAGCCGGTAGGCGGAGGGCTTGAGCGCGGGACGCGCCTGGGGTCCGGCGGCGGGTACGGCGCGAGGCGCGGCGGCCTCGTCACCCCCGGCAAGGCCGAACGCCGCGGCGGTGCCGGCCGCCCCCAGAACACCGGCTCCGGCGATCAACACCCGGCGCCGCGTGAACAACTGATCCTTCTTCATGACTCATCAGTCGCCCGAGAAGAGCCCGACGCACCCCAGCAACACCGGGGCGGCGGCAGGAAAACACCCACACGGCCCAAGCGAGGGGGCGTTTATTCGCTTTCGGCGGGCGGATGTTCAGACGTAGCGTCGACGCCTCATGTCCACGCCTCCTCCTGCCCTCGGCGCCACCCCCGACGAAACCCTGGCCGCCTTCGTCACCCGCGCGCGTGCCGATCCCGGCGTCGTCGGGCTGGTCCTCAGCGGTTCGCAGGTGCACGACGGGATGGTGACCGCCCGGTCCGATCACGACCTGCACGTCGTGCTGCGTGATCGCGACGCGTCGCCGCTCAGCGAGCTGGACTGGTTCCGCTCCGGGCACCTGGACCTGGTGGTGCTCACCCTCGACGAGTTCCGCCGGCGTGGGCTGCCCGGTGACGTGGCGGCGTTCGCCCGCTACTCGTATGTGCACGCCAAAGTGCTGCTCGACCGGCTCGGCGGGGAGATCGGCGCGATTCTCGACCGCAAGCGGGCGCTGGAGCCCGAGGAGGCGCGGGCCGCCGCGGCCGCGCATCTCGACGCCTATGTCAATCAGACGTATCGCTCGCTGAAGAGCTTCCGGGACGGGCGGGACGAGCTCGGGCATCTCGATGCCGCCGAGAGTGTGCCGTACGCGCTGGAGGTCGTGTTCGCGCTGCACCGGCGGGTGCGGCCGTACAACAAGTACCTCCGATGGGAGCTGGAGCGGCAGCCGCTCGGGGAGCGAAGCGAATGGCGTGTCGAGCGGCTGCTCCCCCTGCTGCGGCGGATCCTCGCGGACGGTCATCCGGACAGTCAGCGCGCGCTGTTCCAGGACATCGAGCGGGCCGCGCGGGACGCCGGGCACGGCGACGTGCTCGACGCCTGGGGAGACGATCTGCGGCTGCTCCAGCCCCTCAGCGGCGGCGGACCAGCGGGAAGGGAAGCGTCTCGCGGATCGTCAGGCCCGTGAGGAACATGACCAGGCGGTCCACGCCGATGCCCAGGCCGCCGGTGGGCGGCATCGCGTATTCGAGGGCGTCCAGGAAGTCCTCGTCCAGTTCCATCGCCTCGGGGTCGCCGCCGGCGGCGAGGAGGGACTGGGCGGTCAGACGGCGGCGTTGTTCGACCGGGTCGGTCAGCTCCGAGTACGCGGTGCCCAGTTCGGTGCCGAAGGCGACCAGGTCCCAGCGTTCGGCGAGGCGCGGGTCCGTGCGGTGCTGGCGGGTGAGCGGGGAGACGTCCGTGGGGAAGTCCTTGTAAAAGGTGGGGAGTTGGGTCCTCTCCTCGACCAGGCGCTCGTACATTTCGAGGACCACGTCGCCTCTGCCGTCGTCCACCGTGTACGGGACGCCCGCTCGGTCGCACAGGGAGTGCAGCGCCTCCGGCGGGGTGTCCGCGTCGACGTGCTCCCCCAGTGCCTCCGAGATCGCGCCGTACACCGTCTTCACCGGCCACGTGCCCGAGATGTCGTACTCCTTGCCGTCCTTGTGCGCGACGGGCGTGCCGAAGGCCGCGGTGGCGGCGCCCTGGATCAGTTCGCGGGTGAGGTCGAGCATGACGTCGTAGTCGGCGAAGGCCTGGTACGCCTCCAGCATCGTGAACTCGGGGTTGTGCTTGTAGGAGACGCCCTCGTTACGGAAGGTGCGGCCCATCTCGAAGACCTTCTCCAGGCCGCCGACGCACAGCCGCTTGAGGTACAGCTCGGGGGCGATGCGCAGATAGAGGTCGAGGTCGTAGGCGTTGATGTGGGTGGTGAAGGGGCGGGCGTTGGCGCCGCCGTGGATCTGCTGGAGCATCGGGGTCTCGACCTCCAGGTAGCCGCGCTCCAACAGGCCCTGGCGCAGGGCCTGTACGGCGGTGGAGCGGGCGCGGACGACGTCGCGGGCGTCGGGGCTGGACATCAGGTCGACGTAGCGCATACGGACCTTGGCCTCGGGATCGGCGAGGCCTCTGCGTTTGTCGGGCAGCGGGCGCAGGCACTTGCCGATGAGCTGCCAGGAGGTGACGAAGACGGTCGGTTCGCCCTGGTCGCTGAGGCCCGCCCGGCCCGTGGCGGTGATGTGGTCGCCGATGTCGACGTCGGCGGTGAAGCGGCCGAGGGCGGGGCCGGAGTCGGCGCGGGTGAGGGCGAGTTGGCGGTCGCCGGACCAGTCGCGCAGGACCGCGAAGACGATGCCTCCGAAGTCGCGGACCAGCATCACCCGGCCCGCGACGGTGACTTCGCCGCTCTCGGGGACCTCGGCGAGGGCGTGGGTGCGGGCGGGGATGCCGACCGGGTAGGGGTCGGTGCCGTCGGCGCGCAGCCGGTCGAGCTTGTGGTGCCGGATGCGGACCTGTTCGGGCAGGCCGGAGAGGGGATCGCCGGGCCCGGCCTCGTCCCCTCCCGCGAGGCCGAGCGCCGACAGCGACGGCAGGCCCTCGGTGGTCGCGGGCCTGGGCGCGCCCTTCGGGTGCCCCTTTCCCCAGAGTTTGCGCAACGACGGTACGGATACGAAGCCTTCGGCGATTCCGGAGGCGAGGCCGATCCGGGCGAGGGCGCCGGTGTCGCCGTAGCAGATGAAGCGCGGGTACCACTCGGGCTGGTACTTGGCGTTGGAGCGGTACAGGGCCTCCAGTTGCCACCAGCGGGAGAAGAAGAGGAGCAGGCGGCGCCACAGGCGCAGGACCGGTCCTGCGCCGATGCGGGCGCCCTCCTCGAAGGCCGAGCGGAAGACCGCGAAGTTGAGCGAGATCCTGCGCACTCCCAGCTTGGGGGCGGCGGCGCAGAGTTCGGCGACCATGAACTCCATGACGCCGTTGGGGGCGCTGCGGTCACGGCGCATCAGGTCGAGGGAGACGCCGTCGCGGCCCCAGGGCACGAAGGAGAGCAGGGCGAGCAGGCGGCCGTCCTCGCCCAGTGCCTCCACGAGGAGGCAGTCGCCGTCGGCCGGGTCGCCGAGGCGGTCCAGGGCCATGGAGAAGCCGCGTTCGGTCTCGGTGTCGCGCCAGGCGTCGGCCTTGTCGACGACCTCCTCCATCTCCTCGTCGGTGAGGGTGGCGTGGCGGCGGATGCGGGTGGTGGCGCCGGTACGGCGGACCCGGTGCACGGCCTGGCGGGTGACGCGCATGTCGCGGCCGTCGAGGTCGAAGTCACCGGCGTTCAGGATCGCCTCGTCGCCGAGCTGGAGCGCGCCGAGGCCCGCGCGGGCGAAGGCCCTGGCGCCGTCCTCGGAGGCGCCCATCGCGGCCGGCGCCCAGGCGTGCCGGCGGGCCACGTCCAGCCAGGCGGCGATGGCGTGCGGCCAGGCCTCGCGGTCGCCGACGGGGTCGCCGCTGGCGAGGCAGACGCCGGCCTCGACGCGGTAGGTGACGGCGGCCTTGCCGCTGGGTGAGAAGACGACGGCCTTGTCGCGGCGGGTGGCGAAGTAACCGAGGGAGTCCTGATCGCCGTACGCCTTGAGGAGGGCGCGGATGCGGGACTCCTCGTCGCCGTGCAGGGCTGCCTCCATGCGCTGCGAACGGAACATCGTGGCGGCCGCGTTGAGCAGGGCGAGCGCGCCGAACAGGCCGAGGAGGAAGAACAGGGCGCGGGGCGGGCGGCCGTCGAAGGACTGGCCCGAGACCAGGCCGCCGAGGACCCGGTTGGCGGCCCAGCCCAGGCGCTGGCCGTGCGGCAGGGTGCCGGGGAACAGCTCGACCAGGCCCCAGCCGGCCAGGATGCCGAGGGCCAGGCCGACGAACAGGACGAGGAGGGCGCGGCGGACGGCACCGCGGCGGGAGGCGGCGTAGAACTCCCCGCGGGCGACGATCAGCACGACGAGCGCGAGGGTGCAGACGACGAGGGAGGGGATCGAGTCGGCGTACAGGCCGAGGGCGACGCCCAGGGCGTCGGTGAGGACCAGCAGGCCCAGATAGACGACCACCAGCCACCAGGCGATCTTCTTGCGGGCGGCGGTGGCGGCGGCCAGCAGGAAGAGGAAGACGGCGTAGGCGAGGTTGGCGCTGACCGGGACGATGAGCAGGTCCAGGAAGCGGACGACCGGGCGGAGCAGTCTGCGCAGCGGCGGGATGAAGGCCAGCAGGACGCAGAGGATGCCGAGGGCGCCGAAGAAGGTGGCGAACACCTCCGGCACCCTGCTCAGCCGGCCGCTGCCGGGCGGCCGTATCGGACCCGTCGTGTCCTTGGGCGGGGCGGCGGCCGCGGTGGCACTCATGTTCCGACTGTAGGAAGGCCCCGGCCGCCGCGCCCGTCGAGCGGCCCCGCCCGGCGTCGGGACCTGCGGATTCCGATAGCCTCACAGCCGTGACGGAACAGCACTCGCACCAGTTCGAGCGGGGCACGGACGGGCCCAAGGTCATCGTGGTCGGAGTGGACGGCTCCGACTCCTCGCTGCGCGCGGCGGCATATGCCGGCGGCCTGGCCCGGCGCCAGCACGCGCTGCTCGCCGTGGTCTACGTCCAGCCGGTGATGGCGGCGGGTGCGGCCATGGGGGCACCGGTGGCGGAGACGACGGACGAGATCGCCGAGGACCTCAAGGCGTACATCCTGGACGCGACCGAGCGGCTGAAGGGGATATTCGAGGTGCGCTGGGAGTTCCACACCTTCCGCGGCGACCCCTACAGCGGTCTGGTGAAGGCGGCGGACGAGCTCAAGGCGGACGCGGTGGTGGTGGGCGCGTCGGAGCAGGCGGGCCACCGGATCGTGGGCTCGGTGGCGGTACGCCTGGTGAAGGCGGGGCGCTGGCCGGTCACGGTCGTGCCGTAGGCCCGCCGCTCAGCGCCTCCTCGCGCAGGCGCGCGAGGACCTTCAGGCCGTCGTCCTCGTCCATCCTCCTGGTCGTGACGCGGTCGGGGTAGCACCTGCGGAACATCTGCGTGAAGTGGGTGCCGTAGTGGATGTGCTCGGCGGGGTCCGTCGCGGCGATCGGGCGGGCCACGGCGTTGAAGGCCGGTTCGTGGAAGTAGGCGAGGGTGTAGCGCTCGCGGGCGGCCAGGCGGACCTTGTGCGGGGTGGAGAGCAGGGCGCCGCCGGTCATGAACTGCATGATGTCGCCGGGGAAGACGGTGAAGACGGCCGGGACCGGGGCGACGTAGGTCCAGGGTTCGTCGTGTTCGTAGCGGCCGGCCATGGACTCGCCGGGGAGCCAGTTGCGGCCGCGCTGCTCGCCGGGGACGGGCGGGCGGATGTAAAGGCCGCCGACGTCGTCCTGGGCGGCGATGACGAGCAGGCCGTAGTCGGTGTGGGCGCCGATGCCGCGTTCGGAGGTCGCGTCGGCGGGCGGGAAGCGCAGCACGCGCATGTGGTGCCAGCCGTCGGCGGTGAGGCGGGTGAAGTGGTCGGGGTCGGCCAATCCCAGCCCGAGCGCGGCGAGTTGGAGCAGCCGGTGTCCGATCTCGCCGACCGTGGCCATGTAGTCCGTCATCGCGTCGGCGTAGGCGGCTGACGGCCAGGGGGTGGGGCCGTGGCAGGGCCGGTGTTCGAGGACGCGGGGGTCGTCGGCGGGGATGTCGGGGCAGACGGTGAAGATCTCCGAACCGTCCTTCTCGCCCGCGGTCTCCTCCTCGCCGGAGGCCACATAGCCGCTGTAGGTGAGGTCGGAGACATGCGCGGCCTTCTCGCTCAGCGGCCTGGCGCAGAAGGCGCGGGAGGCGGCCAACGCCCTTTCGGTGGCGGCCTGTTGGGTGGGGGTGGCGTGGATCTGGAAGATGCCGTCCGACTGCCAGGCGGCGACGAGGGCTTCGCCGAGGGGGCGGTCGGTGCGGGTGACGGCGGACGGTAAGCGGAAGGTCCGAAGAGGCGTCAGGGCTGGTTTGTCGCTGTTCATTCGAGGTACTCCCCGAGCGATGCGAGTGGTTGCGCGTCAAACTACGCGCGGCCGCTCGCTCCTGAACAGCGATTCAGTTCACGTGGCCCCGGCATGTATGTGCGGCTGGTCCGTCATGATCCCTCGTCAGCCGTTGCCCAACGTGAAGAGGTGAGGCTCATGGCCAGGCTCCGGGCGGGCTGGGGCATTCTCCGCCGCAAACCCATCGAGCGCATCGAGGAGACAGAGCTCGGCGAGGGCGCACGCCTCGACCGGTCGCCGGGGCTGTGACGGCTGACGGCGATCGGCGTAGGCGGCGTCATCGGCGCGGGTGCCGGGGGTCTGGGGGTTGTCCCCCAGAAAACGCAGCACTCTGTCCGGAGCCGCGTTCGCCGTCAGAGGGCGCGGAGGTAGTCCAGCAGGAGCGCGTTGAACTCCTCGGGCTTCTCCAGGTTCGGGAAGTGCGAGGTGTCCTGCACCCGGACGGCTCGCCCATTGCGGACGGTACGGGCGAGGCGCTCCGCGTCCTCGATCAGGTCCGGCGAGTCGAGCGCGCCGTTGACGACGAGCACCGGGACGTCGATCTCGGGTACGCGCGGCCAGGTGTCGGTCATCGGCACGTGCCAGTCGCGCTCTCCCGGCGCGTGCTTGGCGATGGTGTGCAGGGCCATCTCTCGCATCCGGTCGAGGATGGCGGGGTCGATGTCGCCGGCCGTGCGGAACGGTCCGGCGACGCCCCGCAGGAACACCTCTAGCCAGCCCTCGACGTCGCCCGAGTGGAGGGTGCGGAGGGAGTCCGCCAGGACCTGCTGGGTCGCCTCGTACGTGTACTTGAAGTCGCTGACCGAGGCGCCGCTCAGGACGATCCCCCGGACCAGTTCCGGATACTCGATCGCGGTGTCGCCGGCGATGGCCCCGCCCATCGAGACGCCGATCAGGACCGCGGGGCCCGCGTCGAGGTGCTGGAGCAGGCCCGCGAGGTCGTCGGCCCAGCGGAAGGGCTCGCTCGCGTTGGCGGACCAGCCGTGACCGCGGACGTCCGCAGCGATCACGCGGTACCCGGCCTCGACGAGCGCGGACGTCTGACCCTCGAAGAGGCGGTGGTCGACGTAGCCGGAGTGGAGGAGGACGACGAGGTCGCCCGCGCCGCTGTCGCGGTAGGCGAGGTCGCCGTCGGTGGACGGGTAGTGGCTGAGTTCGGAAGTGACCGTCATGACAACCAAGGTGTCATCTTCGCGCGACTTTGACAACCCGGTTGTCATGATGACCCGGTGCATGATGTCCGGGTGAACGACAACGACGCCCCGCTCTCCCCCGACGAACTCGGCCATCGCGTCTCCGAGGTGTTCGACCTGATCGGCGCGCTCTACCGGCGCGGCCTGCGCAAGGTCGAGCAGGGCGAACAGGTCGAGGGCGTCTCCGTCGGGGTGCGCTCCGTGCTCGTCCTGCTGCGCCGGTACGGGTCCATGACGGTGCCGCAGATGGGCCGGATCATGGCGCTGACCCGGCAGTTCGTGCAGCGCATGGTCAATGACGCGGTGGCCGAGGGCTGGGTCGAGGTCACGCCCAATCCCGCGCACCAGCGATCCTCACTGATCCGCATCACGAAGGCGGGCGAGGCGATGATCGACACCATCCTGGAACGCGAGCACGCCCTGAATCGGCAGGTCGGCGGCGACCTCACCGACGCCGAACTGCGGGCGTGCGTACGCGTGTTGAAGGAGATGCTGCGGACCTTCGACCACGAGGAAGCGGACTGAGGGCACCAAAGGCGCCTACTCCCCTACTCCCCCATCACCAGCCCGTCCTTCGCCGCGCCGCGGCTGAGCACGACGTCCCGGATACGGTCGCGGACACCCTCCACATCCGCGCCCTGCTTCAGCGCCTGGTTGAGGTTGACGACCCGGCCGGCGTCGATGTCGAAGAGCTGCGGGATGAACTCGGCCTTGGTGACCTCCCACCGCCCGCCCGGCCTGGCCGGCGGGGCGAAGGTGAAGCGGCCGATGGTGGACTGGTTGCCGCGCGGGTCCTGGACGCCCTCGTGGTTGTACATCTCGCCGGCGATCTGGTCGCCCATGCCGTAGACGACCCAGGTGCCGTTGACCTTCTCGTACGCCTGCGGGATGTGCGCGTGGGTGCCGAGGATGAGGTCGATGTCGGGGCGGCCGTCGGTGCGGGAGGCGGTGAGCGCGCGGGCGAGGGCGAGCTGCATCTCGTCGGGCGCGTCCTGCCACTCCGTGCCCCAGTGCAGGGATACGACGACCACGTCGGCGCCCGCCTGCCGGGCGGCCCGGGCGTCCGCGACGACCCGGTTCTGGTCGATGATGTTGACGGCCCAGGGCTCGCCCTGCGGGAGCGGGAAGCCGTTGGTGTCGTAGGTGTACGCGAGGTGGGCCACCTTGGCCCGGCCCGCGCGCAGAATCGTCACGGTGCGCGCCTCGGCCTCGGTGCGGGCCGAACCGGCGTGCCGCACACCTGCCTGGTCGAGGGCGTCGAGGGTGCGCCGGATGCCCTCGGGGCCGTCGTCGAGGGTGTGGTTGGAGGCGGTGGAGCAGCCGTCGTAGCCGGTGGCGGCCAGGCCCTGGGCCACCTCGGGCGGGGACTTGAAGATGGGGTAGCCGGTGTAGGCGCCGTTCGCCCCGTAGACGGTCTCCATGTGACACAGCGCCAGATCGGCGCGGGAGACCACGGGCTTGACGCCGGCGAGCATCGGACGGAAGTCGTAGCCGGTGCCGCCCGCGTCGAACTGCGCGCGGTCGATGATCGAGCTGTGCGGGAGGACGTCGCCGGAGGCGACGAGCGTGAACCCGCGGGCTGCGGCGGGGGCCGGAGCCCCGGCCGCCCTGTCGTGGTGCTGTGCCTGGCAGGCGGCGCCCCCGGCGAGGACGGCCGTCAGGGCCAGGGCAACCTGCTGTCTGCGTGCAATCATCAGCTCACCCCACTGTTGTCATATTTACTGACAAACCGTACGAAGCGGGATGGTCCCCTACGTGACTCCGGCACGCCGATTAGCCCGTCCGGTGTGCGCGAGGAAGGTGCCCGGAGCGGTCGCAGGCGCGTCCGGGACCGTTCGTCGAACCGTTCGTCGACGCGATCGACCGTCCGCCGCAGATCCCCGTACGGGCCCTGTCCCGAATGGGCCCCCTGCGATGCCATACGCCCATGACGGCCGGAACCACCCTCACGAACGGGACGACCGCCGAGCACGAGCTCGCCGCACTGCAGCGGGAGCACGGCCGGCCCCTCTTCGCGCTCCTCCTCCGGCTCTGTGACGGCGACCGGCAACGCGCCGAGGACCTCGTACAGGAGACCCTCGTCCGCGCCTGGCAGCACCCCGAGGCACTGCGCGCCGACGACTTCGAGTCCGTACGGCCGTGGCTCATGACCGTGGGACGGCGGCTCGCCATCGACGCGCGGCGGGCCCGGCAGGCGCGGCCGGCCGAGGTCGGGGACGCGATCCTGGAGAACGCGCGGGTGATCGCCGACCACGCCGAGCGGGCCGCCGCCGCCCTCGATGTGCGCGAGGCTGTGAAGACACTCACTCCGGAACACCGTGAAGTCCTGGTGCTCGTGTACTTCCAGGGTGCGAGTGTTGCGGAAGCCGCGGAAGCCCTCGGCATCCCTCCCGGTACCGTGAAGTCCCGCGCGTTCTACGCGCTGCGCGCCCTGCGCCGGGTGCTTCCCGGATATGCGGCCGACCTGCGGTGAAACCAACGGATCAGTCAAACCTCCGTAAAGCGCCTTGCTGAGGACCCCGGTTGAGTAATCGGCTGTCCTCATCCGTGTTCCGGACTGGGGGCTCGGGGCCCGAGAACGGGGCCCGGAGTCGGGCGACGCGCACGCACCGGAGGAAGGGCAGGAAGGGATGCTGCACAGAGGTCAAGAGAGCACGGACGGCACCGGCGGCGGTGAACTGGTCGTCCCGATGGCCTGGTTGTACGCCGAGTACATCGCCGACGAGCTGCTGCGGACGGGCGACCTCATGCCGCCGACGTCCATGGAGTTCCGCGCCGGGCGCGACGCCCTCGCGCTGACCATCTTCCTCTCGGACACGGACGGCGAACTCTCGGGCATCCGGGTGGTCTCCCAGCTGGAGACCTGGCTTTCGCTGACGGCGTACGACCAGCCGTGGCAGGACTGGGTGCGCGAGCGGATGGCGGACCTCGCGGCCCGGGCGGTCGAATCCGGCGCCCCCGCGCCCGACTTGGACCTGGCCGCTGCGGCCTGGCGCTGGCTGGAGGAGACCGAGCTGCTCGCGCCCGATCTGAACGCGGTGCCGGGCGGCGGTGCAGGCATCGGTGAGGACGAGGGACCGAAGGTGTGGACGAAGGCCTGGCAGCTCGGGCTGCCCCTCGGTCACCTCGCCATCCACCTCTTTTAGATTCGTTTCGATCCGGACCAATCCTCGGGCCTGGCCGCTACGAATCCCTTGGTTACGATTCTGTGTGTGCCTTGAGTGATTCGGCGGTCGGGTGCGTACCGGTGGGAGCAACGAGTAACCCAACCCGCACCCAACGGCACGAGGATTCGGCATGAGGTCCCAGGAGAGGCATCGCGACGTCGCCGCGTACGCGCTCGGCGTGCTGGACGAGGCGGACGCCTTCCGCTTCGAGGACCACCTGATGGAGTGCGCGCGCTGCGCGGCGCACGTGACCGAGTTCGGTCCCGTCACCCGACAGCTGATGCTGTATCACCGGGCGACGCCCCGGTTCGTGCATCCCATGGCGAAGCCCGGGCCGCAGCTGCTGGAGCGGCTGATGTCCGCGGTGGCGACGCGGCACCGAACCGGCCGGCGCAAGGTGCTGTTCGCACTGGCCGCGTCGGTGGCGGTCGCCGTGGCCGGGCCCGGGATCGCGATGATGGCGGGCGGCGACGGCGGCGGGAACGCCGTGCGGCTCACCGCGACCGACGCGACCTCGGGCGTGTGGGCCCGGGTGACGACCCAGGACGCGGACTCCGGCAGCCAGGTGGAGCTGGAGGTCAAGGACGGCGCGGGCCCGCGCTCCTGTCGTCTGGTCGCGGTCGGCCGCGACGGCACCGAACAGATCCTGACCAGCTGGACCGTGCCGAGCCATGACGCCCACGCGATCACCATGCAGGGCAGCTCGGCGATGCACGTGAGCGAGATCGCCCGGTACGAGGTGCGCACGGCGGACGGCGAGCACCTCGTGACGCTGAAGGCGCACTAAGCGCTCCGCTGGATGTGCCGCGATGGGCCGTCTTTCGCTCGCGGCGCCGTCGTGGCTGGTCGCGCAGTTCCCCGCGCCCCTTCAGGGCGCTGCCGAACCGCAGCCGACTTCGCCAGGACCGCTTAGCCCGCCGTGACGTTGTGAACGACCGCTGCGCTGTACCGAGTACGCCCCAGGTACGCTGACGCTCCCGGCCCAAATGATCATCAATGGTGAGATTTCGGGTCGTGCGGGAGTGAGTTGTCGTAGTACTGCGGGGTGGGAGTACAGGTGTTGCTGGCGGAGCGCTATCGGCTCGACGAGCTGCTGGGGCGCGGCGCGATGGGCGACGTGTGGCGGGCGGCCGACCAGGTCCTCGGGCGTGGCGTCGCGGTCAAGCTGCTGCGGGCCGCGGAGGCCACGGACAGCGAGCGGTTCCGGATGGAGGCGCGGACCGCGGGGAGTCTCAACCACCCCAATGTCGTGGGGGTCTACGACTTCGGGGCGTATGACGGGCAGCTGTATCTGGTCATGGAGCTCGTCGACGGGTGGAGTCTGGCCCAGGAGCGGTCGCTGCGCGGGGTTCTGCCGCCGGACGAGGTGGCGGCGATCGGCGCACAGCTGGCGGCGGGGCTCGCGGCGGCGCATCGGCAGGGCGTGATCCACCGGGACGTCAAACCCGCCAACGTCATGCTCACCACGGACGGTACGGCGAAGATCACCGACTTCGGGATCGCGCGGTTCGCGGACGAGGCGGCCGCGGGGATGACGGCGACCGGGAAGGTGCTGGGCACGGCGGACTACCTTGCTCCGGAGCGGGCGTTGGGGCGGCCCGCGCAACCTGCGGTCGATGTCTACTCGTTGGGATGCGTCCTGTACGAACTGCTCACCGGGAAGCCGCCGTTCCGGGGCGCGACCTCGCTGGCGGTGGTGCAGCAGCATGTGGACGCGACGCCGGTGCCGCCGGTGCGGCTCCGCCCGGAGACACCTCGGCCGCTCTCCGACTTCGTCCTGAGGCTCCTGGAGAAGGACCCGACGGCGAGACCGAGCGCGGAGGAGGCGGCGGGGTGGCTGTCGGGAGTGGATCGGAGGGGGACGCGGTCTGAGGCCGGGGACAGCGTGGCCGTCCTGGGTGGAGTGTCCGTGCCTGGTGGAGTATCCGTCCCGCCCGGCCCGGCGATGTCGCCGCCGCGTCCTGCCGGTGTGCGTGGCTCGCGCTCCCGGCGGCGTGGACGAGGGCGCCTTGCCGTGAAGGCTGGGGTGGGTGCCGGTGCGGTGGCGTTGTTCGCGGGTGCGGCGGCGCTTGGCGCATCTCTCAACGCCGGGGGCGAGGCGCCCTCGACGCCCGCTTCACCGACACCGACGACGAGCGTGTCCGCGCCTGCCGACCAGACGCCGACGGCCAGTACGCCGACTGCCGCTCAGTCCACCACGGCGCCCCCGGCGGAGGACCGCGGTGACAGGGAACCCCGCAAAGGCAAGGGGAAGCACGGCGAGGACTCCGACAACTGACCGCTACTTCAGCAAGCGGGACATTCTTCTGTCCGCCAGTGGCTTGCCGCCCGTCTGGCACGTTGGGCAGTACTGGAGGGACGAGTCGCTGAAGGAGACCTCGCGGATGGTGTCGCCGCAGACCGGGCAGGGTTCGCCGGTGCGGCCGTGGACGCGCAGAGCGCTCTTCTTCTCCGCCTTGAGGCGGCCCGCAGCGACACCCCGGGAGCGCTCGACCGCTTCCGTGAGCGTCGTGCGCAGGGCGTCGTACAGGCGGCTCGTCTCCTCCGGTGTGAGGGACGCGGCGAGTTTGAAGGGGGACATCTTCGCGGCGTGGAGGATCTCGTCGCTGTACGCGTTACCGACGCCCGCGATGAGGCTCTGGTCGCGCAGGGCACCCTTGATCTGGCGTCTCTCGGGGGCCAGGAGGGCCGCGAAGGACTGTTCGTCGAAGTCGTCCGCGAGGGGGTCGGGGCCGAGGCGGGCCACGCCCGGGACCTCCTGGGGGTCGTGGACGACGTACACCGCGAGGCGCTTCTGTGTGCCGGCCTCCGTGAGGTCGAAGCCCTCCCCCGTCTCCAGGGCGACGCGCAGCGCGAGGGGGCCCTTGCCGGGGCGTGGCGGACCGTCGGGCAGCCGGTCCTTCCACTGGAGCCAGCCCGCGCGGGCCAGGTGGGTCACGAAGTGCGGGCCGCCGTCGGTGGCGAGGTCGAGGAACTTGCCGTACCGCTGCACGGCGGTGACCTCGCGGCCTTCCAGCGCGGCGAGCGGAGGGTCGTACGTCTTCAGGACGCTGATCGCGACGGGCAGCACCCGGACGATCTCGTGACCGACCAGGTGCTCGGTGAGGAAGTCCTTGAGGGCTTCCACCTCGGGGAGTTCCGGCATACGTCCAGAGTGCCACCCGGCACCGACAACGCCACGCGGGTTCAGTCCGGCACCGGTGCCACGAACTCGCACCACACGCACTTGCCGCCGCCCCGCGCCTCCACTCCCCACACGTCGGCCAGCAGGTCGACCAGCAGCAGGCCACGCCCGGAGACGCCCTGCTCCCCCGCCTCGCGGCGGCGTGGCAGGGCGCTGGAGGAGTCCTCGACCTCGACGCGCAGTCGGCGGTCGCTGCCGGTGAGGGCTCTGAGGGTGACGATCGCGGCGCCCTCGGTGTGCATCAGGGCGTTGGTGATCAGTTCGTCGGCGACGAGTTCGATCTCGTCGGCGCGGTCCTTGGCGCCCCAGGCGCGGACGGCCGCTCCGATCATGTGCCGGGCCTGGGCGAGCGCTTCGGGGTCGCCCGGTGCCACGTGCTGCTGGAGCCGGCCGCCGGACTTCGGGGTGTCCAGTCCGCGCCTGCGCAGCAGGAGCAGGGCCACGTCGTCGTCCCCGCCGCGTTCCTCGGCGACGTCGATGAGGCAGTCCGCGAGGTCGCGTACGTCGTCGGGGCCGGTGGAGATGAGGGCGGTGAGGGTCTGCATGCCGTCGTCGAGGTCGGTGCCGGGCTGTTCGACCAGGCCGTCGGTGCACAGCAGGAGGGTGTGGCCGGGGTCGAGTTCGATGGTGCCGACCGGGTATTCGAGGCTGCCGAACTCGGCGGACAGACCGAGCGGCAGCCCACCCTCGACGGCGACGCGCCGGCTGCTGCCGTCGGCGGCCCGGATCAGGGGGTCGATGTGCCCGGCCCGGACCACCTGCACCACGCCGGTCGACAGGTCGGCTTCGGCGTACAGGCAGGTCGCGAAGCGGTCGGTGTCGAGTTCGTGGAGGAAGACGGAGGCGCGGGCCATCACGGTGGCGGGGGTGTGGCCCTCGGCCGCGTAGGCGCGCAGCACGATGCGCAGTTGGCCCATGACGGCGGCCGCGTGGGTGTCGTGGCCCTGGACGTCGCCGATGACGGCACCGACCCGGCCGCCGGGCAGCGGGATCAGGTCGTACCAGTCGCCGCCGATGTCGCGGCCGAGGGTGCCCGCGGCGGTGCCGGCGCGGTAGCGGACGGCGACGTCGGCGCCGCGCACGCTGGGGATGGTGCGCGGCAGCATGGCCTGCTGGAGCCCGGTGGCGAGGTCCTTCTCCTGCTCGTAGAACATGGCGCGCTGGATGCTCTGCGCGATGCTGCTGCCGAGGGCGACGAGGACGTTGCGGTCCTCGGGCGAGAAGCCCCGGCGGTCGCTGTAGAGCAGGCCCATGGCGCCGATCGGGCGGGCCTGCACGATCAGCGGGAGGTAGGCGGCCGAGGTGATGTTGAGGTCGGTGATGTGCGGCCACAGCACGGGGAAGCCCTCGGCGAACTCCTCCGGGGACTCGATGAAGCGCGGGCTGAGGGTGCGGACGACCTCGCTCATCGGGTAGGGCTCGTCGATCCGGGTGACGAGGGTGCCGGGGACGAAACTGCCCTCGGGGCCCTCGGCGATCAGCCGGATGCGGCCGGCCTCGACCAGGCCCATGACCAGGCTGGTGGCGCCGAGGTGGGTGAGGCCGTGGGTGTCCTTGAGTACGTCGATGACGTCCTGGACGGTGCGGGCGTGCGCGAGGGCGGCCGTGGTGAGCTGGACGACGTTGGTCTGCTCGCGCCGGGCCGCGTCCTGCGCGGCCTGCTCCTGCCGGGCCGCGCTCTCGCTGAGCTCCTGGGTCGCGTCCCGGACGATGCCGATGATCCTGCGCGGGCGGCCGGTCTCGTCCCGCCGGATGTAGCCCTGGGTGTGGGTCCAGCGCAGGCTGCCGTCGCGGCGGCGGATGCGGAAGTAGACGCCGTAGTTCTCGCTGCCGTCCTTCATGGCCTGGGCGACCAGGGAGTCGAGCCGGTAGGCCTCCGCGCGCGGGACACGGATCGCGAGGCTCTCGGGGTGGTCGTCGTACTCCTCGGGGCGCAGGTCGAAGACCTCGTGGGCCTGGGCGTCCATGTGGAACAGGCCGGTGTCCAGGTCCCAGTCGAAGCTGCCCATCTGGTTGAGCGCCAGGATCGGGTCCGGGTGGGCGGGCCAGTCTTCCGGGAGTGACAGGGCGCTCGCTCCCCGATCAGCCATGGGGCCACCTTGCCAGGGTTTGCCCGATTCTTCGACCGGGACGACAGGATGGTTCGCCGGATTTCCGGTGCGCGGTCAGCCGCCGAACACGTCGGTGGGGCTGTCGAAGATGCTGCCGGTGTCGTCGGGGATCAGCCCGCCGCCGTCCGGGAGGTCGGGGGTGTCCGGCACGGTCTCCGGGCCGATCTCATCCGAGTCCGACGAGTCCGACGGGGACTGCGGCTGCCCGGGGACCGTGGTGGTGAGGCCGGGGGTGCTGGGCGTGGGCGGGCTGGTCGGGGGTGTGGCGGTGACCGTGGCCGTGGGGCAGACGGGGGGTCCGACGGCCGGCTCCTCGGTCTGTACGTCGTCGGTGGCGCCCGGGGTGACGGTCACGGTCGGCGTGACGCAGTCGGTGGGAGTCCCGGAGGGGCTGGAGCTTGAGGGACTGGAACTGGAGGGGCCGGTGCTCGTGTCGCTCGGGGAGGCGCTGCTGCTGCTCGGCGTGAGGGTGGGTGCGGGCGTCGGGGTCACCGGGAGCGGCGGCGGAACGACGTGGTTGTGGTGCACGTCGTGCCCCATGGGCCGTTCGATCCAGGTGTTGTGCACGATGTCGATGATCGTGATGTTGGTGATCACCTGGGGTGCCGGGGTCACCACGATCACCTCGGTGGGCCGGTAGCCGGACCAGGGGCGGCCGTGGGTGCCGTAGCCGCCCTGTTGCGCGACGGCGGGCTTGAGCGGGTTGCCGCAGGCGCAGCGGAGGCGGGGTATCCCGCGGTTGTCGACGAGAACGGCGGTGCCGGCCTGGAGGACCGACTGGAAGCTGCTCGTCCGGCCGCCGCGGAAGCCGTGGTTGGTGACGCGGGTGTCCGCGCGCAGCACGACCGGGGCGAGTCCCCGCAGATACGAGGGGATCGACGCCGTCGGGATGCCCTCGACCTGGGCGAAGGCGCGGGCCGTGGCCTGGTCGGAGGTCAGGTGCTCGATCTGCCGGTTCACGTCGCAGCTGCCGACGCGTTCGGTGCCGCCGTAGAGGCCGGGTGTGCCGCCCGATATCGAGCGCACGCCCCGCGACGCGCCGGTCGGTTGCTGCGTTCGGGTGACCGGGGGCGGGATGGCCGTGGAGGTGGCCGTGGACTCGGTGAAGGGGTCCGGTCCCTGGGCCGCGACCGGCTGCAGGAAGACCTCTCCGCCCGACTTCGTGTCCTTGCCGCCGTCGCCGCCGCAGCCGGCGACGAGAAGCGCCGCCGAGAGCGCGCAGGCGGTGGCGAGGGTTCCGGTGACTGTCCGCACCTCGTCCTCCTGCCTCACTACAGGCAATGCGCCACCATTGTCTGCTTCACTCACTTGGGTTACGCAAGCGGAGGAGGGTTACACGCAGAGTGACATAGAGTTCCGGCGCGACAATGGAACGAGGAGCGCACGGCCGTGGACTGGTTCATCGCACCCGAGTACTGGACGAGCCGGCTGGTCTTCCAGCGGGCTCTGGCCGGCGTGTACCTCGTGGCGTTCCTGACGGCGGCGCTGCAGTTCCGCGCGCTGATGGGCGAGCGCGGAATGCTGCCGGTTCCCCGCTTCGTCGAGCGGGTGCCGTTCAAGAAGGCCCCCAGCCTCTTCCAACTCCACTACTCCGACCGCTTCTTCGCCGCCTGCTGCTGGACGGGCTGCGCGGTCTCGGCGGCACTGGCGGCCGGTCTGGACTCTCAACTCCCCCTCTGGGCCGGGATGTTGCTGTGGCTGATCCCCTGGGGGCTGTACCTGTCGATCGTCAACGTGGGCCAGACCTGGTACGCGTTCGGCTGGGAGTCACTGCTCCTGGAGGTCGGCTTCCTCGCCGTGTTCCTCGGCAACGACGAGGTGGCGCCGCCGGTCGTCGTGCTGTTCCTGCTGCGCTGGATCCTGTTCCGTGTCGAGTTCGGGGCCGGTCTGATCAAGATGCGGGGCGACGCGTGCTGGCGGAAGCTGACGTGCCTGGACTACCACCACGAGACCCAGCCGATGCCGGGCCCGCTGAGCTGGTTCTTCCACCATCTGCCGCGGCCGCTGCACCGGGCCGAGGTGGCCGCGAACCACTTCACCCAACTCGTCGTCCCGGTCCTCCTGTTCACCCCGCAGCCGGTCGCGACGGCCGCCGCG
This sequence comes from Streptomyces sp. NPDC047081, assembly GCF_040643775.1. Lineage (NCBI taxonomy): Bacteria > Bacillati > Actinomycetota > Actinomycetes > Kitasatosporales > Streptomycetaceae > Streptomyces > Streptomyces sp. NPDC047081. The sequence goes on from NZ_JBEYUY010000004.1 coordinate 424,279, forward strand.
TCCCTGATGATCGTCACCCAGCTGTGGCTGGTCCTGTCGGGCAACTTCTCCTGGCTGAACTGGATCACCATCGTGCTGGCGGTCTCGGCACTGCAACTCCCGTCCGACGCGCCTTCTTTGCCGGACACCCCGCTCTGGTACGAGGTGGTGGTCCTGGCGGTCGCCGCACTCCTGCTCGGCCTCAGCCATCAGCCGGTCCGCAACATGCTCTCCCGCCGCCAGATCATGAACCGTTCCTTCGACCCGCTCCATCTGGTCAACACCTACGGGGCGTTCGGGAGCGTCAGCAGGATCCGCTACGAGGTGGTGATCGAGGGCACGGCCGACACGGTGCCGCACGAGGATTCGGAGTGGCTGGAGTACGAGTTCAGGGGCAAGCCGGGCGACCCCCGCCACTGGCCGCGCCAGTTCGCCCCGTACCACCTCCGCCTGGACTGGCTGATGTGGTTCGCCGCGCTCTCCCCCTCGTACGCCGGCGCCTGGTTCGGCGCCCTGGTGGAACGCCTCCTGGAGAACGACCGCGACACCCTGCGACTCCTGCGCCGCTCCCCGTTCCCACCGGACGGCCCGCCCCACTTCATCCGCGCCCGGCTGTTCCGGTACCAGTACACGAGCTGGCGGGAGTTGCGGGAGACGGGGGCGTGCTGGGAGCGGACCTATGTGCGGGAGTATCTCCCGCCGACCCGGTTGGAAGGGGTGGCTCAGAGGTCGTAGACGCGGCCGGCGGTTGTCTCGAAGAGCAGCGCGTGTTCGGCCGGACTGAGACTGCCCGTCAACTCCCGTGTCACGGCGAGCACTTCCGCGTAGGTCGCCCTCTCCGTGCACACCGGCCAGTCCGAGCCGAACATCAGCCGGTCCGGGCCGAAGGTCTCCAAGGCCGTCTCTGCGTACGGGCGGAGGTCGTCGGTCGTCCAGGAAGTGGGGTCGGCCTCGGTGAGCAGGCCGGAGAGTTTGGCGAACGTGTTGGGCAGGGCGGCGAGGGCCTGGAGGTCGGAGGACCAGGGAGTGAGGGTGGCTGAGGCGATCGGGGGTTTGCCCAAGTGGTCGAGGACGAGGGTGAGTTGGGGGAGGGCGGCGGCCGCCTTTGTGCACGCCGGGAGTTGGTGGGGCAGGACGACCAGGTCGTACACGAGGCCTGCTTCGGCGACCGCCGTGAGGCCTCGGTGGACGTCCGGGCGCAGGAGCCAGTCCGGGTCGGGTTCGGCCTGGACCTGGTGGCGGATGCCCTTCAGGTAGGAGCCGCCCGGGAGTTCGCGCAGGCGGGCGAGTTCGTCGGCGATGTCCGGGCGGGTGAGGTCGGTCCAGCCGACCACGCCGGCGATCAGGTCGTGGGTGGCGGCCAGGGCGAGGAACTCCGGGGTCTCCTCCGGGACGGTGACCGTCTGGACGAGCACCGTGCGGTCGACTCCGGCGGCGCGGGCCTCGGGTTCGAGGTCGGCGACGGTGAAGTCCCGGCGGAGCGAGCTGTGTTCGGGGATCCAGTCCTGGTCCCGGACCGAGAGGTCCCAGACGTGGTGGTGGGCGTCCACGAGCGTCATGGCAGCTCCCAGACCACGGGCAGGCCCGCGTCCGCGCCCTCGTCGGAGTAGTCGTGCACGACGTCGAGGAGTTCGGCCATGCGGGCCTGCCAGGCGATGTTGACCGGGAGTTTCTCCAGTTCGGAGAGGAGGCGGGCGTAGTCCTCGCACTCCAGGACGTGGAAGAGGTCGGTGCCGCTGCGATAGATCGTCCAGGAGGTGGCACCGGCCGTACGGATCGCGTCCGTGAGTTCCTTCGGCACCTCACGGTGGGCGGCCTCGTACTCGGCGATGCGGTCCGCGCGGACCTTGGTGTGCAGGGCGACTCTCATCACGGCTCCTCGGTCGTCAGGAGGCCGGCCTCCCGCAGCTCCTGCCAGAAGGCGTCGGGTACCGGCGTCGCGAACTGGTCGGCACAGTCCTGGACTTCCGCCGCCGAGCGGGCTCCCACCAGGACGCTCGTGACGGCCGGGTGGGCGGCGCAGAAGGCGAGGGCGGCGGCCCGCAGGGTGATGCCGTGCCGCTCGGCGACGGTCTTCATGCGCAGGGCGCGGTCCAGCAACTCGGGTGATGCCGCGGCGTAGTTGTAGGTCGCCCCCGGCTTCGGATCCGCCAGCAGGCCCGAGTTGAAGGCGCCGCCGATCACCACCGAGACGCCCCGTTCGACGGCAGCGGGGAGGAGTTCCTTGAGAGCGCTCTGGTCGAGCAGGGTGTAGCGGCCCGCGCACAGCACCACGTCGACGTCGGTCTCGCGGACGAAACGGGTGAGCATCTCGGCCTGGTTCATGCCCGCGCCGATCGCGCCGACCACGCCTTCCGAACGGAGCTTCTCCAGGGCTGGGTAGCCCTCCCGGAAGGCCTGTTCGGCATGGTCGTCGGGGTCGTGCAGGTAGACGATGTCGACACGGTCGACGCCGAGTCGTTCCAGACTGGCGTCGAGGGTGCGGCGGATGCCGTCCCCGGTGAAGTCCCAGACGCGGCGGTGGGTGGCGGGCACGGCGAAGCCGTTCGCCAGGTCGTCCCCGCCGCCGTCCCGCGGCTCCAGGCGGCGGCCGACCTTCGTGGAGAGGATGTACTCCCCGCGCGGGTGCTCGCGCAGGGCGGCGCCGAGGCGGCGTTCGGACAGGCCGAGCCCGTAGTGCGGTGCGGTGTCGTAGTAGCGGATGCCGCGCTGCCAGGCGGCGGAGACGGCCTCGTACGCCTGCTCGTCCGTGACCTCGGTGTAGAGGCTCGCGATGCCGGCGGCTCCGAGGCCGAGGCCGCGGGGTGTGGTCACTGGCCCACCGGCCTCAGCCGCAGGCCCTGCATGCCGCCGTCCACGGCGAGGGAGGTGCCGGTGGTGGCTCCGGACAGGGGGCTCGCCAAGTAGGCGATGGCGCCCGCGACTTCGTCGGCCGAGACGAGGCGGCCGGAGGGCTGGCGGGCCTCCAGGGCGGCGCGTTCGGCGGCCGGGTCGGGGGCCTTGGCGAGGAGGCGGCCGATCCACGGGGTGTCCGCCGTACCGGGGTTGACGCAGTTGACGCGGATGCCCTCGCGGACGTGGTCGGCGGCCATGGCGAGGGTCAGTGAGTACACGGCGCCCTTGGTCGCGCTGTAGAGGGCGCGCTGCGGGAGGCCGGCCGTGGCGGCGATGGAGCAGGTGTTGACGATCGCCGCGTGCCGTGACTCGCGCAGGTGCGGGAGGGCGGCGCGGGCCGTGCGGACCATGCCGAAGAGGTTGACGTCGAAGACGCGCTGCCACTCGGCGTCGTCGTTGTCCTCGACGGTGCCCTGGGCGCCGATGCCCGCGTTGTTGACCAGGACGTCGAGGCCGCCGAGCTCGGCGACCGCGGCCGCCACAGCCTCCCGTACGGACGTGTCGTCGGTGACGTCGGCGCGGAAGCCGAGCAGGGGTTTCTCCACCGAGGACGGGTCGAGGTCGAGGACGGCGACCTGGGCGCCGCGGGCGGCGAGGAGTTCGGCCGTGGCCCGTCCGATGCCGGAGGCTCCGCCGGTGACCAGGGCCTTCAGCCCCTGGAAGTCGGTCATGCCGCCCGTCCCTTCTTCTCGTCGAGGTCGGCGGCCCAGAAGGTACCGCCGGGGAAGGTGTACCGCGTGATGGACTCCGGTCGCATGGCGGCCGAGAAACCGGGCGCGGTGGGTGCCGTGTAGTGGCCCTCGCGGATCACCACCGGATCCAGGAAGTGGTCGTGCAGATGGTCGACGTACTCGATGACGCGGTCCTCGGTGGTGCCGGAGACGGCGACGTAGTCGAACATCGAGAGGTGCTGGACGAGTTCGCACAGGCCGACGCCGCCCGCGTGCGGGCAGACCGGGACGCCGAACTTGGCGGCGAGCAGGATGATCGCGAGGTTCTCGTTGACGCCGCCGACGCGGGCCGCGTCGATCTGGACGACGTCGAGGGCGCCCGCCTGGAGAAGCTGCTTGAAGACGACACGGTTCTGGACGTGTTCGCCGGTGGCCACCTTGACCGGGGCGACGGCCTCGCGGATCGCCGCGTGGCCGAGGACGTCGTCGGGGCTGGTGGGCTCCTCGATCCAGTACGGGTCGAACTCGGCGAGGGCCTTGGTCCAGCGGATGGCCTCTGCGACGTCCCAGCGCTGGTTGGCGTCGATCGCCATGCGGATGTCCGGGCCGATCACCGCGCGGGCGACGCGGCAGCGGCGGATGTCGTCGTCGAGGTCGGCGCCGACCTTGAGCTTGATCTGGGTGAAGCCGTCGGCGACGGCCTGGGCGGCGAGGCGGGTGAGCTTCTCGTCGCTGTAGCCGAGCCAGCCGGCGGAGGTGGTGTAGCCGGGGTAGCCGCGCTCCAGCAGGCGTTCCGTGCGCTCGCCCGCTCCTTCCCGGCCCCGGCGCAGGATGTCCAGCGCCTCCTCGGGGGTGAGCGCGTCCGTGAGGTAGCGGAAGTCGACCTGGGCGACCAGCCACTCGGGGTCGGCCTCGGCGAGCAGCCGCCACAGGGGCTTGTCGGCGCGCTTGGCCGCGAGGTCCCACACGGCGTTGATCACCGCGCCGATCGCCATGTGCATCACGCCCTTCTCGGGCCCGAGCCAGCGCAGTTGGCTGTCCCCGACTAGCTCCTGGTAGAGCGCCCCCGGGTTCGCGCACACCTCGTCCACGTCCCGTCCCGCCACATGGTGGCGCAGCGCGTGGATCGCGGCGACCTGCACCTCGTTGCCCCGCCCGATGGTGAAGGTGAAGCCGTGTCCCTCCAGGCCGTCCTCGGCGTCGGTGCGCAGCACGACGTACGCGGCCGAGTAGTCGGGATCCGGATTCATCGCGTCGGAGCCGTCGAGCTCGCGCGAGGTGGGGAAACGGATGTCGTGGGTGTCGACCGCGGTGATGCGGACGGGCGTCGGGGACACGGAGGGCCTTTCGGTCGGGGGCAGGTCGGGCGGCGGTCAGTCCTGTGCGCGGCCTGTCGTCACACGGGCGATCATGAGGGCGACCAGGATGATTCCGCCGTAGATCGCCTGGATCCAGAAGGACGGCACCTGGGCGAGTGTCAGCAGGTTCTGTACGACTCCGAGGAGGAGTACGCCGGTGAGGGCGCCGAACATGGTGCCCTTGCCGCCGTCCAGGCTGATGCCGCCGATGACCGCCGCCGCGAACACGGTGAAGATCATGTTCTGGCCCTGGTTGGCGCTGATCGCGCCCACGTAGCCCGTCTGCATGATCCCGCCGACCGAGGCGAGCACGCCCGCGACGACGAAGACGCCGAGCATCACGCGCTCGACGCGGATGCCGGCCGCGCGGGCCGCGTCCGCGTTGCCGCCGATGGCGTACAGGGCGCGTCCGACGCGGTGGTACTTCAGGACCAGCCCGGCGATCGCGAAGGCGGCGCCGGCGAGCCAGACGGACATCGGGACGTTCAGGAAGGTGCTGGTGGCGAGAGTGTAGAAGCTGTCGGGCATGCCGAACAGGGTCTTGCCCTTGGTCGCGCCGACCAGCAGTCCGCGCAGCACGATCAGCATCGCGAGGGTCACGATGAACGCGTTGAGCTTGAACTTGACGACCAGGATGCCGTTGAAGGCGCCGACGGCCCCGCCGACCAGGAGGATCGCGAACAGGGCGAGTCCGGCCGGGAGTTCGGTGCCCCAGCCCGACTGCGCGGAGGGCAGGACGAGCAGGGCGCCGACGGCGGGCGCGATGCCGACGACGGATTCGAGGGACAGGTCGAACTTGCCGGTGATCAGGACGAGCGACTCGGCGAGGACGACCATGGCGAGCGCGGCGGAGGCGCCGAGGATGGAGATGAGGTTGCGCTCGGTCAGGAACGAGTCGTTGACCACCGCGCCGAGCACCATCAGCAGCAACAGGGCCGGAACCAGGGCGAGTTCGCGCGCCCGGCGCAGCAGTACGGCTTTCGCCGAGCGGGCGTCCGGCATGCTCACCGGCTTCACCGGCGGAGCCTTGGTGTCAGCCATGGTCCACTCCTTCGATGGAGGCGATCAGCTCGTGGTCGCGCCAGCCCGCCGGGTGCTCGGCGACGACGCGGCCGTGGAAGAGGACGAGGACGCGGTCGCAGCGCCGCAGGTCGTCGAGTTCGTCGGAGACGACCAGTACGGCGGTGCCGTCCTCGCGGGCGGTGTCCACGCGGGCCAGCAGTGACTCCTTGGACTTCACGTCGACGCCCGCGGTGGGGTTGATGAGGACGAGCAGGCGGGGGTCGGAGGCGAGTGCGCGGGCCATGACGACCTTCTGCGCGTTGCCGCCGGACAGGTCGGAGACGGGTTGTTCGGGGCCCTCGGTGTGGATGTCGAGGCGGTCGATCAGCTCGGTGGCGAAGCCGCGTTTGCGGTCGGTGCCGATGAAGCCGAAGCGGCCGAGCCGGTCGAGGACGCTCATGGTGGCGTTGTCGCCGATGGTCATGCCGGCGACCAGACCCTGCTCGTGCCGGTCGCGCGGCACGCAGCCGACGCCGGCCTTGAGGGCGGCCTGGACGTCGCCGAACGGCAGCCGTGCGCCGTCGAGTCGGGCGGTTCCGGCGGTGGGCGTGTACAGCCCGGCGAAGGACTCGGCCAGCTCGATCTTGCCGCTGCCGCTGATGCCGGCGAGCCCGACGACCTCGCCCTTGCGGACGGTGAGGTCGACGTCCTGGTAGGCGTCCGAGGTGAGACCGCGGGCGTCGAGGAGGACGGGGGCGCTGTCGTCGACGAGCTGTTCCTGTACGGCCTGTTCGGCGATCGTCTCGATGGACTCCCCCGCCATGGCCTCCACCAGGGAGGCGCGCGGCAGGTCGGCCACGGCTGCCGTGGTGATCCAGCGGGCGTCGCGCAGGACCGTCACGGTCTGGCAGACCTCGTACACCTCCTGGAGGTGGTGCGAGATGAACAGGAAGGTGACGCCGGAGTCCTGGAGTGCGCGCATTCGGCTGAACAGCCGCTCGATCTCGCGGTTGTCGAGCTGGGCGGTCGGCTCGTCGAGGACGATGAAGCGGGCGCCGAAGCTCAACGCCCGGGCGATCTCCACCATTTGGCGGTCCTCGACCTTGAGGTCGGCGGTGCGCGCGTCGGGGTCGACGCGCACGTCCCAGGTGTCGAGGAGCTGGGCCGCCTCGGTCCTCAGCCGGCGCCAGCTGATGAAACCGCGGTGCTGAGGCTGGCGGTTGATGAAGAGGTTCTCGGCGACCGTCAACTCGGGGACGACCGTGGGGTGTTGGTAGACGCAGGCCACCTTGCGGCGCCAGGCGTCGCGGTCGGCGAGCGGGGGCGCGGGCTGGCCGTCGAAGCGGACCGTGCCCTCGTCGGGAGCCTCCAGGCCGGTGAGGATCCTGACGAGGGTCGACTTGCCGGCGCCGTTGCGGCCGACGAGGGCGTGCGACTCACCGGACACCACGGTGAGCCGCCCGTCCGCGAGGGCGGTGGTGGGGCCGTAGCGCTTGACGACGTCCCGCGTCTCGACAAGTGGCGTACTCATTTGACCGTGTTGCCCCAGAGCTTGGGGTCGTCGACGTTGTCCTTGGTCACCAGCGGCGCGGGCAGCTGGTCCTCGAGGATGCCGCTGGACAGCTTGACGATGGTGGAGTCGTGGTCCGTCGGGCCGGGCTCGAAGGTCTTCCCCTCCATCGCCGCCTTGATGTAGTACATGCCGTACTTGGCGTAGGCGTCGGCGGGCTGGGAGACGGTCGCGTCGATCTGGCCCTTGCGGATGGCGTCGTACTCCTGCGGGATTCCGTCGTTGGAGACGATGACGATGTGGCCCTTCTGGCCCGCCGTCTTCAGCATGTTCTTCGACTTGAGGGTCTGCAGGGTGGGCGCGAGGTAGACGCCGCCGGCCTGCATGTAGATGCCCTTGATGTCGGGGTTGGCGTTGAGGAGCGTGTCGAGCTTGGAGGCCGCGGTGTCGGACTCCCACTTGGCGGGGATCTCCAGGACCTTCAGCTTCGGGTACTTCTTCTTGACGCAGTCCCGGAAGGCCTCGGAGCGGTCGCGGCCGTTGACCGAGGCGAGGTCGCCCATGATCTGCACGACCTTGCCACTGGTGACGTGCTGCCCGAGGTAGTCGCAGGCCTTGGTGCCGTAGGCGACGTTGTCGGCACGTACGACCATGGCGACCTTGCCCTTGTCGGGCGCGACGTCGACGGCGACGACCGGGACGCCCTTGCGCTCGGCCTGGTCGAGGCCTGCCTCGATGGCGGCGCTGTCCAGCGGGGCGACGACGAGGCCCTTCACGCCCTGGTTAAGCTGGTTGTTGATGTCGGTGATCTGCTGCGAGGGGTCGCTGTTGGAGTTGACCGTCTTCAGCGCGTCGACGCCCTCCGACTTGGCCATCTTGGGCACGTAGTCGTTGTACGACTGCCAGAACGGCGAGGTCAGCAGGGGCAGGATCACCCCGACCTTGCCGGTGCCGCCGCCTCCCGTACTGCCGGAGCCGGTGTCCTTCGTGCTGCCGCAAGCGGTGAGGGCGAGCGAGGCGCCGATGAGCGTGGCCATCGCGCCGAGGAATCTTGACCTGTTCTGCTTCCGCGCTGTTGTGCCGGGCATGTGGGCGGCTCCTCATTGAGCGTGTTCGAGCAGATGCCCGCATACTTATCAGACCACTTCCGGTGCGCAACACCCTCCGGCAGCAGATTTTCGCCGTTCCTGACGGTATTGGTCGGACCACCTCCACGGTTAGACTTCGGCGCACCGGTCGACGGGAGGAACGGCGTGGACGAGATCGCCCCGCAGAAGGGCACGGTGACGCAGCGCGCCATCGAGCAGATCAAGGCGATGATCGCGGGGGGCCGGCTGGAGCCGGGCCAGCGGCTGCCCACCGAGCGCGACCTCGCGGTCCAGCTGGGCATCTCCCGCAGTTCGATGCGCGAGGCGATCCGGGCGCTCACGGTGCTGGGCGTGCTGGAGGCCCGCCATGGCTCCGGCATCTACGTCACCCAGCTGGAGGCCGGCGACCTGCTGGAGACGTTCGGCGTGGTCGCCGACCTCTCCCGGGGCCCGCGTCTGGTGGAGCTGCTGGAGGTCCGCCGCATCCTGGAGTCGACGGCGACGGCCCTGGCGGCGGCCCGCATCACGCCCGACCAGCTGGCCGAGGTCGAGAAACACCTCACGGCGATGAACGCGACCGACGACCCCGAGGAGATCCTCGCCCACGACCTCGCCTTCCACCGCGAGATCGCGACGGCGGCGGGCAACGAGACCATGGCGGCGATCCTGGAGGGCCTGTCGTCGAGGACGTTCCGGGCCCGTGTCTGGCGGGGCTACCAGGAGGAGGGCGCGTTCGCCCGCACACGCCGGGAGCACGCGGCGATCCACCGCGCCCTGGTGGCCCACGACCCGGAGGCGGCACGGGCGGCGGCGGCCGCGCATGTGGGGGAGGTCGAGGAGTGGTTGCGGGCGCAGTTGGGGGGCTAATCGCCCACGGCCCGGACCCGCCCTGCCTCGCGACGCCCTGGACCCAGACGACCCGTCTCGCCACGCCCTCGCCCCAACCGCGCCACGCCTCGACCGAGCCAACCCACCCGCTTGACCTCAATCACCCTTGAGGTTCCACCGTGGAGGCATGACCTTCACCGAATCCGAGCGCGCCTACCTCACCGCCCAACCGCTCGGCCGCCTGGCGACCCTCGGCCCCGACGGCGCTCCGCAGGTCAACCCGGTCGCCTTCCGACTCAACGGCGACGCCATCGACATCGGCGGACCTGCGCTGGCCGGCAGCCGCAAGTACCGCAACATCCAGGCCGACCCGCGCATCTCGTTCGTCGTCGACGACAACGCCAACCATCCGGTCGGCCCCGGCGGGCAGCGTGGCCGGGGCCTGGAGCTCCGCGGGCGTGCCGAACTCCTCGACCTGGACCGGCCGCTCCTGCCCGGCTTCACCAACGAGGTGATCCGGCTGCACGCCCACCGGCTCGTCGCGTGGAATCTCGACGGGCCCGGCCGTAACGCCCGTAACGTGCCGTGACGTTCAGGACCAGGCGATCTCCCCGTGCCGGTCGACGAAGCGCCCTGAGCCGGAGCCCGGCTTCTCGGTCGCCAGCGTCACGATCGCGTCCGTGCCCTCGGTGACGGTCTGCGGGCCGCTGTGGCCGTTGAGGTCGGTGGCCGTGTAGCCGGGGTCGGCGGCATTGACGCGGATGTCCGGGAGGCCCTTGGCGTACTGCGTGGTCAGCATCGTGAGTGCCGCCTTCGAGGCGGTGTAGATCGGCGCGACGACGTGGGACTCGGGGCGGGACGGGTCGTGGGTGTACGCCAGAGAGCCCATGCCGCTGCTGACATTCACGATGACCGGGTCCGCGGACCGGCGCAGCAGCGGCAGGAACGCGGTCGTCGTGCGGACCACTCCCGCGAGGTTGACGTCGAAGACGGCGAGGGCGTCGGCGCCGGTCAGGCCGCCGGGGTCGCCGGACGGTCCGTGGACGCCGGCGTTGTTGATCAGGACGTCGACGCGGCCCTCGTGCTCGGCGACGTCGGCGGCCGCCGCGGCGACGGACGCGTCGTCCGTGACGTCGACGCGCACGAACCGCGCGCCCAGCGCGGCCGCCGCCTCCGCCCCCTGTTCGGGATCGCGGGCACCGACCAGCACGGTGTGCCCGAGTCGGACGAGCCGGCGGGCGGTCTCGCGGCCGAGACCCTTGTTCGCTCCGGTGATGAAGGTGATCGTCATGCCGTCCATGCTCGATCGCCCCCTGACGTCCGGGCCAGGGACGGCTCGACGGTAGGAAAAGCAGTACCACCCGTCCACGCCCCCGGTGCAGCACGATGGACACCATGACGACGACCCCCGGTACCGAGCTCGGCGCGATGATCCGCACCTGGCGGGACCGGCTGCCCCCGTCCGCCGCCGCACTGCCGGTCGGCCGGACCCGCCGCGCGGCCGGTCTGCGCCGCGAGGAACTCGCCGAGCTGGCGGGCGTGTCGGTGGACTACGTCGTACGGCTGGAACAGGGGCGGGCGACGACACCCTCGGCGCAGGTCGTGGCATCCCTGGCCCGTGCCCTCCAGCTGTCCGCCGCCGAGCGCGACCACCTCTACCGCCTCGCCCACCTCGCCCCGCCCGCGGACGGCACGATCTCCGGCCACATCACCCCCGGCGTCCAACGCGTCCTCAGCCGGCTCGCGGACGTCGCGGTCGCCGTGTTCGCGGCCGACTGGCAGCTGGTCTGGTGGAACCGCGGCTGGGCCGCCCTGCTCGGCGACCCCTCCTCATCGCCACCGCAGCTGCGCAACTTCGCCCGCGACAGGTTCCCGCTCGACTCGGACCCGCCCCGCCTGGCGCAGTGGCCGGTGACCGAGCTCGACCCGGACACCACCGACGCCGCCGTCGTCTCCGACCTGCGCCGGGCCACCGGCCGCTTCCCGCACGACCCGCGTCTGGCGGAGCTGATCCGCCAACTGGCCGCGGGCAACGGGCGGTTCGCCGAGCTGTGGGCGAGCGGCACGGTGGCCACCCACCGCGAGGACCACAAGACGATCGAGCATCCCTCGGTGGGCCCGGTCACGGTGGACTGCGACGTCCTGACCGACGGCGACTCCGAACTCAAGATCGTGATCATGAGCGCCGCGCCCGGCAGCGCGGACGAGACGAAACTCCGCCTCGCCGCGCTCGTCGGCGTGCCGGACACACGGTGACGCCGGAAGGTGACTAGGCCCGCCGCAGCCGCAGCGTCACCAGCTCGAAAGGACGCAGTCGTACGACGATGCGGTTGCCGTCGCGCTCCGGCGCGGCCGACTCGGTCCACGGGCGTTCGAGGAGGTCGGTGACCGTCACCTCGGCCACCTCGAAGCCGGCCGTCAGCACCGCCTTGGTCCGTCCGCCGTGTGCCTCGTGGAAGCGGACCACCACGTCGCCGCTGCCGTCGTCAGCGAGTTTCAACGCCGTTATGACAACGGCTTCCTGATCGATCGTCACCAGTGGAGCGACCTCGTCGCCGCCGGTGAGCCGTCGTTCCGGAAGGTTGATGCGCCATCCCTCCCGCACCGCGTCGCCGATCCCCGCTCCCGGGACCAGGGCGTGCCGGAAGCGGTGGACGCCCTGGTCGGTCTCGGGGTCCGGGAAACGCGGGGCGCGCAGCAGGGACACCCGGACCGTGGTGGTCGTACCGCGGTCGCCGACCGTGCGGACCGTGCGGGTCACGTCGTGGCCGTACGTCGAGTCGTTGACGACCGCCACGCCCCAGCCGGGTTCCTCGACATGGACGAAGCGGTGGTTGCAGGCCTCGAACTTGGCCGCCTCCCAGGAGGTGTTGGTGTGGGTGGGCCGGTGGAAGTGCCCGAACTGGGTCTCGGACGCGTACCGTTCGGCGTGCACGTCGAGCGGGAAGGCGAGCTTGAGGAACTTCTCCGTCTCGTGCCAGTCCACCTCCGTGTCCAGCACCAGCCGCCGCTCCTCCGGCGGCAGCGACAGCACCTGCGTGACACGCGACGCGCCGAAGGTACGGACGATCCGCACCGACGACCCGTCCGCGCCGGCGGTCACCTCGTCGGCGTCCGTCAGGTCGGTGACGGTGTTGCGGTAGAACTCGTCGACGTCCCAGGCGTCCCACATGTTCGGGAAGTCCGGGTGGAGTTGGAGGAGGCCCGCGGCCCGCCCCGGCGCGATGGTCTCGCGGTCGGCCGCGATGTCGTAGGCCGATACGACGAGGCCGTGTTCGTCGATCTCCACCCTGAGCAGGCTGTTGTGCAGCACGAACCCACCGCCCGCGCGGGGCACGAGTACCGTCTCCCCCTCGACGACCGAGGTGCCCGCACCGCCCGCCGCCACCCCGCTCCGCGTGTGCGGGGCCGAGTTGAAGACGAGGGGTGTCGATCCCTCGCCCGCGAGGGCGCGTTGGGCCGCGTCGATGATCGCGTTCAGCTCGGCGGCGAGGCGCTCGTAGGTCGCCCGTGCCTCGCGGTGGACCCACGCGATGGACGAGCCCGGCAGGATGTCGTGGAACTGGTGCAGCAGGACCGTCTTCCAGATGCGGTCCAACTCCTCGTAGGGGTAAGGGAATCCGGTGCGTACGGCGGCCGTCGCCGCCCACAGTTCGGCCTCGCGCAGCAGGTGTTCGCTGCGGCGGTTGCCCTGCTTGGTCTTCGCCTGGCTGGTGAGGGTGGCGCGGTGGAGTTCGAGGTAGAGCTCGCCGACCCAGACGGGCGGTTCGGGGTACTCGGCCTCGGCGTTCGCGAAGAACTCCCCCGGCGTCTCCCAGACGACGGTGGCCGAGCCCTCCAGATCCCGCAGCCTGGCCGCCTTGGCGACCATCTCGCGGGTCGTGCCGCCGCCCCCGTCGCCCCAGCCGGTGGGGGCGAGGGAGTGCCGGGCGACCCCCTTGTCCTTGAAGTTGCTTGCCGCGTGGGCGATTTCGCTGCCCTTCATGGAGCAGTTGTAGGTGTCGACGGGCGGGAAGTGCGTGAAGATCCGGGTGCCGTCGATGCCCTCCCAACGGAAGGTGTGGTGCGGGAACTTGTTCGTCTGCGACCAGGAGATCTTCTGCGTCAGCAGCCACTTGGAGCCCGCCGCCCGGATGATCTGCGGGAGTCCCGCGGCGAAGCCGAAGGTGTCCGGGAGCCAGGCCTCGTCGTTCTCGATGCCGAACTCGTCGAGGAAGAACCGCTTGCCGTGCACGAACTGACGGGCCATCGCCTCCGAGCCCGGCATGTTGGTGTCCGACTCCACCCACATCCCGCCGGCCGGCACGAACCGCCCGTCCGCGACCGCCTTCTTCACCCGCGCCCACACCTCGGGCCGGTGCTCCTTCACCCACGCCCACTGCTGGGCCTGGGACATGGCGAACACGAACTCGGGCTCGTCCTCAAGGAGCGCCGTCATGTTGGAGGTCGTACGCGCCACCTTGCGGACCGTCTCGCGCAGCGGCCACAGCCACGCCGAGTCGATGTGCGCGTGACCGACGGCGCTGATGCGGTGCGCCGAGGGGACGGCGGGCGCGGACAGGACACCCGCGAGCCGCGAACGGGCCGCGGACGCCGTGCCGTTGACGTCCTGAAGGTCGATGGCGTCGAGCGCCTTCTCCACCGCCCGCAGGATCTCCCACCGCCGCGCCGACTCCACCGGCAGCTCGGCCATCAGCTCGCCGAGCACCTCCAGGTCGATCACCAGCTGCCACACCGACTCGTCGAAGACGGCGAGATCCATGCGGGTGAGCGTGTACTGCGGTTCGCTGCCGGCGGTCTCCCTGTCGCCCAACTGGGTGGGCAGGAAAGGGTGGTAGTCGAGGATGACCGGGTTGGAGGCGGCCTCGACGTGCAGGCGCACCTCCTCGCCGCCCTCGACCGGCGCGCCGATCCGCACCCACTGGTTGCGCGGGTTGAGGCCCTTCACCGGGGTGCCGTCGGGCCGGTGGACCAGGCCCTCGCACTGGAAGCCCGGCATGTTCTCGTCGAAGCCGAGGTCGAGGACCGCCTCGACGGTCCTCCCGGCCCACGCCTCGGGGACCGTCCCGGTCACCCGGAACCAACTGGTCCCCCACGGAGCACCCCACCGGGCGCCGACCGCGATCGGCTCGCACTCGGCCGCCAGCCCCTCCTCCACGGGCACCGGCTCGCTGGACGCGTGCCACACCGCGACCTCCAGCGGCACGGACTCCGGATACACGGCGGGGCGGATGCGCTCGTCGAGAACGCGCTTGAGACGGGCTTCGACCAGGCTGCGGTCGTCATGCATGCGGGGTGCTCCAAGGCTGGTGGCGGACGGTTACCAGGTGTGGGTCACGGTGACGGGATCCGACGTGTCGTACAGCTCCCCCACGGACCGCAGCTCGAACTGTGCGGCCTGCTCGCCCTGCTCGGGCTGGAGGCCGGCGAGGAAGTACGCCTGCTGGCAGGTGCCGCCGACGAAGCGCCGGGTGCCGTCGGGAAGGAGCCGGTGGAGTTCGTAGTGGCGGACGGGGCCCGGGGCGGCGCTCCAGGCGAAGCGGAGGTCGCCGGCGGTGGCCGCGGTGATACGGAGGTCGGTGGGAGGCGCGGGAGACAGCGCGGGAGGCTCGGAGGACAGTGCTATGTCACATACCACCAGCTTCCCGAGCCGCCACCGCACCGGCCCGTCCACCCCCGTAAGCCGAACCCCCACCCTCCGCAGACTCCCGGCCACCCCCGTGAGCGGCACAGTCATCGTCTCCCACTGGTTGACCGAGTTCACAGAGTTCACAGGCAGATAGGTGTACGACGGTGTCGCCCCCGGCGCGCTCGGCTCCGCGGTCGCCACGGCCAGCTCGACGTTCACACTCCCCGCGTCCGTCCGATGCGTCAGCTCGACAACCGAGTTCACACCGATCGGCAGCTGTGTCGCGTACAAATCCACGACCGTCGGTTGATCCAGTTCACCGTCCACCAGCACGCTGCTGCCACCCCGCCACGCGTCCGCGAAGTCGAAGGAAACCGCCGGCCGCTCCCCCTCCGTCCGCACCACCCACTGTCGTGACGGCAGCCGGTCCTGCAGCCCGAGGTGGTTCCAGGCCGCGTCCGAGGTGACCACCCCGTCCTCGTACCACCGCAGCCCGTGCCCGGTGTTGAACACGCTCCCGAACGGCAGCGAGTCCACCGCCGACCGGTCCGCCACGGACACCGCAGGCGCCCGCCACGGGTCACTCGTATCCGGCTGCGAGGGATCCAGCGACCGCCCCGTCCAGAACCGCTGGTCGGCGGCGTGGAAGTCCCCCGGCGTCCGCGAGGCAGGCAGATGATTCCGCGTCCACTCGGGCCGATAGAAGCCGATCGAGGCGACATGCGCCTTGCCGCTCGGCACGATGGCGTCCCAGCTGACACTCGTGTTGGACCCGTTGGACTCGACATCGACGCCCGCCCACAACTCGTAGCGGCTGCGCCCCAGTTGATCGGCCTTCGTCCCGGACGAGGCGAGCGAGCTCGTGCTCCACCGGAAGTCGACGAACATGTCGTCGGCCGCCTGGAAGAACGCCTGGTTCTGGCTGTTGAGCGCCCCCTGCCAGCTGACGCTGCCGTTCACGGTCATCGCGTCGTACCAGGTCACCCGCTGCCCGCGCGCACCGGCCAGCGACTTCAGCTCCTTGACGAAGCCGAGCATGTCGGCGCCGAGCGTGGCGTTCCCGCCCCCGGTCTCGGCGTTGACGAACCACCCGTCGAAGCCGTACGCGGCGGCGACCGCCACCAGCTGACCGGCGAGCGGGTAGTGCCCGGCGGAGTCCTTCTGTACCAGGTCCCGCGTCCACTGCAGCTGACCGCCGTACGCGGTCGGCGGCAGGAAGATGTTCCCGAGGACCGGCACCCCGTGCCGGTGGGCGGCGTCGACGATCGGCGCGTTCGGCGCGAGGATCAGCCCCTCCCCCGCCGACCCGCCCCAGAACACCAGCTCGTCCACGTACGCCCAGTGCGTGAAGGCGTAGTAGTCGGCGGTCGCCGAGCCCTGCGAGGGATTGCTGGACGTCGGCCCGAAGGAGACCAGCGACTGGATACGGGCCTGCCCGGACCGGGCGGTGGTGTTCACCGGCGCCGGGGTGAAGCGGGGCGCGAGCGGCACGGACGCGGCGTTGAAGGCGAGGTCCGCGTCACCGGCGGCCGTCCAGGTCTTCAGACTGCGCCAGGTGATACCGGAGCCCGGCGTCCCCGACGGCAGCGAGTCCGGGTACCAGTACGAGGCGTACGGCGTGGTGGCGGCCGCGTCGGCCTTCGGGACCGCCGCGAAGGCGGGCAGCGGCGGCAGGAACGCGGCTGCCGCGCCGGCGAGCAGGACGGTGCGTCTGGTGGGGTTCACGAGCTGGTGCCTCCTTATGGGGTGGGGAGTACCTGTTCGGGAGTGACGACTTCGGTGATGCCGCGCGCGGCGAGGTGGTCCTTGTCGTCGGCGCGGGTGTCCAGGACGGTCGTGGGCCGGGTGCCGTCGGCGACGAGCCGGAAGTAGGCGTCGAAGACCGGCCCGCCGGGGGCGCAGCGGGAGCGCACCGCCGGATCGTCCGGCACGACGAGTGCGGTAGTGCGAGGCGCGGCCGGTGCGTGCGTCCGTCCCGCCGCCTCCGCCAGCACCCGAGCGGTGTCCTTCGGGCGCCGGTCGTTGGTCAACAGGCCGAGCCCGTACTCGAGTTCGGGGAAGTCGGCGAGGTCCCGCGACACGTCGTGCGAGCACCACCAGGTCACGCCCCACAGGTCGGGGCAGTCCAGGGCGTTCGCGACGGTCGCCGCGGTGAAGGCGGCGGCGTGCTCGGGCGGGATCAGCGGGGCGGGTGCGCCGACCTCCTGGAGCCACACGGGCCGGTGCGGGTCGTCGGACCAGGCCTTGCTCAGTTCGACGAGGTAGGCGGCGTGGTGTTCGGTCGGGACGGAGGTACGGCCGTGGCGCTGGGCGGTGCCGTTGAAGACCCAGGAGTGTACGGCGGTCACGGCGCCGTGCCGGGCGGCCTGGGCCGGGGTGAACGGCATGTCGTCCTGGTACCAGGTCGCGTCGTACTCGGCGTGCAGGTGCAGTCGGCCGGGGGCGCCCTCGGCGCAGGCGGCCAGCATGCGCTCCAGCCACGCGTCGACCTGCGCCTCGGAGGCCCGGTCGGGGTCGGGGTGCGGGCCCGCCGAGAACTGGTTGACCTCGTTGCCGAGGGTCATGCCGAGGAAGTTCGGCCGGTCGGCGAGGGCGGCGGCGAGGGTGCGCAGGTAGGTCGCCTGCCCCTCGATCACCTCCGGGTCGGTGAAGAGGTTGCGCCGGTGCCAGGTCCGGGTCCACGCCGGCAGGAAGTCGAAACTGCTCAAGTGCCCTTGCAGACCGTCGACGTTGACGTCGAGCCCGCGCTCGGCGGCCGCGTCGACCAGCGCCACGAGCTGCTCGACCGCGCGCGGCCGGATCAGCGTCCGGTTGGGCTGGAAGTACGGCCACAGCGGGAAGACCCGGACGTGGTCGAGGCCGAGCGCGGCGATGGAGTCGAGGTCGGCCCGTACCGAGTCGAGGTCGAAGTCGAGCCAGTGGTGGAACCACCCTTCGCTGGGGGTGTAGTTGACGCCGAAGCGCACGGCAGGAGGCATGCGGTGTCCTTGAACTCGTAGACGTCGGTCAGCCCTTGACCGCGCCCTCGCCCACGCCGCGGAAGAAGTACCGCTGCAGACAGGCGAAGAGAGCGATCAGCGGTGCCACGGCGATGACCGTGCCCGCGGCGACGAGGCGTTCGTCGTTGGCGAAGGTGCCGTGCAGATAGTTGAGGCCGATGGTCAGGGTGAACTTGGACGGGTCGCTGAGCACGATCAGCGGCCACAGGAAGTCGTCCCAGGCGCCCATGAAGGCGAAGATCGCGACGACGGCCACGGTCCCCCGCACCGAGGGCAGCGCGATGCGCAGGAACCGCTGCCAGGCGTTGGCGCCGTCGACGTAGGCCGCCTCCTCGATCTCGTACGGCAGGTTGAGGAAGGCGTTGCGCATCAGCAGCACGTTCATGGCGCCGATGCAGCCCGGCAGGACGACGCCGATGAGGGTGTTGTTGAGGCCGAGCTCCCGCATGGTCGTGAACTGGGCGATGATGATGCCCTCCACGGGCACGAGCATCGCCAGGATGAAGACCAGCGTGGCCACCCGGCGGCCCCGGTAGCGCAGCCGGGCCAGGGCGTATCCGGCGAGGGCCGAACCGACGCAGTTGGTGACGACGTTGGCGGTGGCGACCTTCAGGGAGTTGAAGGCGTAGTCCCAGACCGGGATGGTGCCGGCGACGCGTTCGTAGTTGTGCAGGGTGGGATGGCTGGGCAGGAACTTGGGCGGCGAGCTGAAGATGTCCTCCGTCGGGCCTTTGAGCGAGGTCGACAGCTGCCACAGGAACGGACCCACGGTCAGGGCGAGTACGGCGAGCAACAGGACGTAGCGCAGCACCAGTTCGCGCGTCCGCACCACCCTCATGACTCGCCCCTCCGGTCGGTCCGCAGTACGAGCAGCATCAGCGCGACGGTGACGACGAAGACGACCACGGAGATCGCGGAGGCATAGCCGACCCGCCCGGTCAGTCCCGTGCCGGTGCGCTGGACGAGCATCACGAGCGTGGTGTCCTCGCCCGCCGGTCCGCCGCTGGGGCCGGCCATCAGGTACACCTCGGAGAACACCTTGAAGGCCGCCACCGACGACAGCGCGCCCACCAGAGCCATGGTCGAGCGCACGGCGGGCACCGTGACGGTCACGAACCGGCGCACCGCTCCCGCCCCGTCCACGGCCGCGGCCTCGTGCAGCTCGCGCGGCACGTTCGCCAGCGCCGCCAGATAAATGATCATGTAGTAGCCGAGGCCCTTCCAGACCGTCACGGCCATGGCGCTCAGCAGGAGCAGCCACTGGTCGCTGAGGAAGCCGACCCGGCCGATGCCGACCGTCTCCAACAGGGAGTTGATCAGGCCGCGTTCGTCCAGCAGCCATACCCAGATCAGCCCGACCACGACGATCGAGGCGACGACCGGGGTGTAGAAGGCGGACCGGAAGAAGGTGATGCCGGGGATGTTCTTCTGCACGAGCAGCGCGAGCAGCAGCGGCAGGATCACCAGCGCCGGCACGACCCCGAGGACGTACAGGGTGCTGTTGCGCAGGCCGATCCAGAACATGTCGTCGTGCAGCAGCTCGCGGAAGTTGGCGAACCCGACGAACTCGCCCGGGATCAGGGTCCGCCGGTCGGTGAAGGCGTTCACCAGCGTGGAGACGAACGGGTACAGGATGAACGCGCCGGTGATCAGCAGCCCGGGGGCGGCGAACAGCCAGGGACTGGTGGGCAGTTGGCGCCGGACGCGGCGCACACGCTCGACGCCTCCGGCAACGCGCCGCGCCTCGGTGACGGTGGACGAGACCATCTCCGTACCTAACCCTGCTGCTGCAGCAGCGTGTTGCACTGCTTGACAGCGTTGTCGAGAGCGGCCTTGGGGCTCTCCTTGCCCTGCAGGGCCTTCGCCACCTCGTTGCGCAGGGCGGTCTTCATCTGCTCGCTGAACAGCACGGGTGTGTAATTGACCGCGTTGTTCAGGGACTTGGCGGCGGCGATCCGCACCCGCGTGACGTCGGTCCCGTCCTCCTCGGTGAAGTACGGGTCGTCCAGCGAGCCTGCGGTGCTCGGGAAGATGGCGACCTTCTTCGCGAAGGACATCTGGTGCTCGGCGTCGGTGACGAAGTGCGCGAAGGCGACCGAGGCAGCCGTGTGCTTGGTCTTGGAGTTGACCATCACGCCCATCACGTACATGTTGACGTGGCCGGTGCTGGTGATCTGGTCGGTGATGCCGATGTTCTTGTACAGGTTCGGCGCCTGCTTCTTGAAGTTGTCCAGGTCGAGGGCGCTGCCGGGGTTCATGGCGACGGCCTCGGTGAGGAACTTCTTGCCGGAGGACTCGGGGGTTGCGGTGAGCGCCTGCGGGTCGAGGGCCTTGGCGTCGTACAACTCCTTGTACTTGGTGAGGAGTTCGACGCCCTTCGCGTCGTTGAAGGCGAAGGCCGTGCCCTCCTTGTTCATCAGCTCGACGCCGTAGCGGCCGAAGTCCTCGACGGTGGGCACGTTGGCGAGGGTGGCGACCTTGCCGTCGCTCTTCTTCGCCATCTGGAGGGCGTCGGCGAACAGGTCGTCGTACGTCTTCGGCGGCTGGTCGGGGTCGAGACCGGCCTCCTTGAACAGGGACTTGTTGTAGAAGAGCGGCCCGGTGTTGAGGTACCAGGGGAAGGCGTACGTGCCGGTCATCCCCGGTATCCGGTGGCTGGCCCAGGCGCCGGCCAGGTACTCCTTCTGGTACTTGGCGGCCGCCTTGTCGAGGTCGAGCGCGAGGCCCGCCTTGGCGAGCGGGGCGACCAGGTCCGGGGAGACGTTGACGACGTCCGGGAGGGTGCCGCCGGCGGCGTCGGCGCTGATCTTGTCGGCGTAGCCCTCGGCGGGCTGGTCGATCCACTTCACGTGGGTCTCGGGGTATTTCTTCTCGAACTCGGCGATGACGCCCTCGAAGTAGTCCTTGAAGTTGGCGCGCAGGTTCCAGGTCTGGAAGGTGATGTCGCCCTCGACCTTGCCGGAGGCGTCGGTCGAGCCGCCGGCGTCGCTCCCGGAGCCGCAGGCGCTCAGCGGCAGGACGAGACAGACGACGGCGGCGGCGGCGGCGAGGGTTCTGCGGGATACGGGCACGACGGAACGGCCTCCTTGTGCAACGGAGTTGGTGCAGTGGGGTTGGCCAACGACCGAGACCCTGCACGCCGTTTCGGCGGCCCGTCAATGGAGCCGGCCGAGCTAATTTCATTAGTTGCTAATGCGTATTAGGTTCTTGCAGCTGAACCGCATTAGTGCGTACGCTCCCGGAGCCCGACCCAGAATCCGCCCGCAATCAGACCTGGAATCCACTGGACGAATGGGGAATCACCGTGTCAGGGAAGCGGTCGCCCGCGCGTCGGCCGACGATGAAGGACATCGCGCGGCACGCCGGGGTCTCCCAGAGCGCGGTCTCCTTCGCGCTCAACGGCCGTCCGGGCGTCTCCGAGGACACCCGTGACCGGGTGCGCCGGGTCGCCGAGCAGCTGGGCTGGCGACCCAGCGCGGCGGCGCGCCAGCTGTCGGGCGAGGGCGCGGCGACCGTCGGTTTCGTACTGGCCCGGCCCGCCGACACCCTCGGCGTGGACTCCTTCTTCCTCCAACTCGTCTCCGGCATCCAGGAGGTGCTGGCCGAGCGCCATCTCGGCCTGCTCTTCCAGGTGGTGGAGGACGTCGACGACGAGTGCGCGGTCTACCGGCGCTGGTGGGCCGAGCACCGGGTCGACGGCGTCCTGGTCGTCGACCCGCGCACCGCCGACCCGCGCCCCGACCTCCTCGACGAACTCGGCCTGCCCGCCGTGGTGATCGGCGGCGCGCCCGACGAACGCCACCCCGGGCTGTCGACGGTGTGGGCGGACGACGCGGGCGCGATGGCCTCGGTGGTCGGCGAGTTGTACGCGCTCGGCCACCGCCGGATCGTGCACATCGCCGGCCTGCCGGGGCTGGCCCACACCGAGCGCCGTATCCGCACCCTGCGCACCGAGGCCGGACGGCGCGGCCTCGCCGAGGTGGAGTCGGTGACCACCAACTACTCGGACGCGGAGGCCGCCGCCGTCACCCGCCGGATGCTGGAGCGCCCCAATCCGCCGACCGCGCTGATCTACGACAACGACGTGATGGCCGTGGCCGGAGTCGCCACCGCGACCGAGCTGGGCTTCGCGGTCCCGGCCGACGTCTCGGTGCTGGCCTGGGAGGACTCGGCCCTGTGCCGCATGGTCAAGCCGTGGCTGTCGGCCCTGTCCCGGGACAGCGTGGAGTTCGGCCGTACGGCGGCCAGGGAGCTGACCGCGCTCCTGGACGGCGGCCCGGCGCGGACCGTGCGGGTGCCGGTGCCACGGGTGATCGTCCGGGACAGCACGGGCCCGGCGCGGCACACCTGAGCGGGCGGCCGCGGCCCCCCGCTCAGTACCGCGTCGCACTCTCCACCAGCGGCGGATACACCGTGCTCGGCTCCCCGTCCACCGTCGCCCCCGCGTACTTCAGCATCGGCCCCACCGTGCGGTTGAGGTCGTACGGGAAGTTCAGCGTCGGCGCCGACACCTCGTCCAGCCGCGCCGTCTGCTCGGGCGTGAGCCGTACGTCGAGGCCCGCGAGGTTGGCCTCCAGATGGTCCAGGGTGCGCGGGCCGATGATCGTGGAGCTGACCCCGGGACGGCTCTGCACCCAGGCCAGCGCCACGGCCGCCGGGCTCGCACCGGCCTCCTCGGCGACGGCCGCGAGCGCCTCGATCACGGTGAACTGGGCGTCGGTGGGCAGTCCGAGCACGGCCGACCGCCTGGCGTCCGCGGGACCGGCCTGGTCGCGGCGGTACTTGCCCGACAGATAGCCGCTCTTCAGCGGACTCCACGGCAGTACGCCCATGCCCGCGTCCTGCGCGAGCGGGACCAGCTCCCCCTCTATGGTGCGTTCCAGCAGGGAGTACTCCATCTGGAGCGCGGTCACCGGGGTCCAGCCGCGCAGCAGGGCGGTGGTGTGGGCCTTGGCGGTGAACCAGGCGGGTGTGTCGGAGAAGCCGACGTAACGGATCTTTCCCGCGGTCACCAGGTCGTCCAGCGTGCGCAGGGTCTCCTCGATCGGCGTCGACCAGTCGTAGTTGTGCAGCCAGTACAGGTCGACGTAGTCGGTCCGCAGCCGCCGCAGGGACTCCTCCAGCTGCCCGATGATCGCCTTGCGGCTCGCGCCGCCGCCGTTGGGGTCGCCGAGGTGGAGGTTGCCGTAGAACTTGGTGGCCAGGACCAGCCGGTCGCGCAGTCCGGGGCGGGCGGCGAGGAAGTCGCCGAGGATCGCCTCGGAGTGGCCGTTGGTGTAGAAGTTCGCGGTGTCGACGAAGTTGCCCCCGCGGTCGAGGTAGGCCTGGAGGATCTTCTCGGACTCCTCGACGGAGCAGCCGAAGCCGCCGTCCTCGCCGAAGTTCATCGCGCCGAGACAGAACGGGCTGACCTTGAGCCCGGACCGGCCGAGGCCGACGTAAGAGTCGAGTGCCATGAAATGCTCCTTCGGAGTTGCGCCGGAAAGGTCACTCTTCGAGGAAAGCAGTCTGACCAGCGGAGCCGTTAGTGCGATTCCACCGGCCTCTTGCACGATCCTGTCGATTTCGCGCGGACGGCGATTGCGGGAAATCGTTCCGCGGTCTTCAATCGGAGGGTGTCCCTGGATGAACTGCGCGTCCTGATCGCCCGGCACGCACGGCGGCCCACCGCCGTCGACTGGCTGATGCTCTCCGCCCAGGACCGCCCCACACCGCCACAGGCCGGGATCGCCGATCCCGTGGTGGCGCTGGTCGCGCAGGGCTCGAAGCGGCTCGTCCTCGGGGACCGGGTGTACGACTACGGGGCCGGCCAGTATCTGGTCGTGCCGTTGGGGCTGCCGGTCACCGGGCATGTCACACAGGCGAGTCGGGAGCGGCCGATGCTCGGGGCGGGGATCGCGCTGCGGCCCGCCGCGGTCGCCTCGCTCCTGCTGGAGACGGGTCCGGGTCGCGACGGCAGGGGCACGGTGTCCGGACTGACGGTGAGCGACGCGCCCGGCGAACTGATCGACGCGTTCGTCCGCCTGATCCGGCTGCTCGAAGCGCCCGCCGACGTGCCGGTGCTCGCGCCGATGATCGAGCGGGAGATCCTGTGGCGGCTGATCAACGGTCAACAGGGCGGCCTCGTACGGCAGATCGGGCTGGCCGACAGCCGGCTCACCCAGATCGGCCACGCCCTGCGCTGGATCCGCGACCACTACGCCGAGGCGCTGCGCGTCGAGGACCTCGCCCGGATGTCCGGGATGAGCCTGTCCCCGTTCCACCGGCACTTCCGGGCGCTGACCACGATGACGCCGATCCAGTACCAGAAGCAGATCCGGCTGCAGGAGGCCCGGCTGCTGCTGATGAGCAGCACCGAGGACGTCTCGGCCATCGGATTCGCGGTCGGGTACGACAGCGCCTCCCAGTTCAGCCGGGAGTACCGCCGCCACTTCGGGCTGCCGCCGGGCCAGGACGCCGTACGTCTGCGAGCCGAACGGCCGGACACCGCACAGCACTTCATGTGACGCTTTCCCCATGACTTCCGAAGACCCGCTGGCCGACCGGCTGCAGCTGGACCAGCCCCACTCCGCGCGCGTGTGGAACTTCCTGCTCGGCGGCAAGGACAACTACGCCGCCGACCGCCAGGCCGGCGAGATGATCCTCCAGATGTTCCCGGACATCGCCCTGCTCGCCCGGCTCCAACGGCGCTTCCTCGTCCGGGCCGTGCGCTATCTGGCCGCCGACGCGGGGATACGCCAGTTCCTCGACATCGGCACCGGCCTGCCCACCGTCGACAACACCCACGAGGTGGCCCAGCGGGTCGCGCCCGACAGCCGGATCGTGTACGTCGACAACGACCCGCTGGTGCTGGTGCACGCCCAGGCGCTGCTCACCAGCACTCCGGAAGGCGCCTGCGACTACCTCGACGCAGACGTGCGCGACCCGGAGCGGATTCTCGAAGCGGCCGCGCGGACACTGGACTTCAGCAAGCCCGTGGCGCTGACCATGTTGGGCATCCTGGGCCAGATCCCGGACTCCGACGACCCCTGGGCCCTGATCGCGCGCTACCTCGAAGGCCTGCCCCCGGGCAGCTACCTCGCGCTGGCCGACGGCACCGACACCAACGAGGCGCTCAACCAGGCCATCGCGGTGTACAACGCCAACTCCGCCAGCTCGTACCACCTGCGCTCCCCCGAGCGGATCGGGGCCTACTTCGACGGACTCGAACTCGTCGAGCCGGGCATCGTCCCCACCTCGCAGTGGCACCCCGAGCCGGTCGACGTCGGCCGCTCCCCCTCCGACGTGGACGCGATCTGCGGGATCGGCCGCAAGGACTGAAAAACGCAATTGCCGCTGCAATTGCAGACGATCTTGGTAATGTCAGTCGCACAGCAACTGAAGTGTCTGTCATGCGAGTTGATCCCGAAGAGGCCTCAGATGCAGCACGTGCGCAACGGCATGCCGGCGACTGAGCTGTCCGGAGCGGACTGGCGCAAGAGCCACCACAGCAACCCCGAGGGCAACTGCGTCGAGCTGGCCGCACTCCCGGACGGCAGCGTCGCCGTGCGCAACTCCCGTCACCCCGAAGGTCCGGCGCTCGTCTACACCGGCGCCGAGATCTCCGCCTTCGTCCGCGGCGTGAAGGACGGCGACTTCGACGGCCTACTCCCCGGCTGCTGAGGTCAGGCACACCCGCGGACCGCCGGAGGGCGCCGGCCAGTGGCCGACACCCTCCGGCATTTTCACACCCCGCGGTGGCACGACTCCCCGGTGCTACTCTCCTGTCGAGTCCCGACATCGTTCAGCGGGAGCCGGTGCGGCGGCGGTCCGAGGGGATGACCATGACGGCAGCTCGACGCGAACACGTTTCCCCTGCCTCCGAGTTCGTCGGCCTCGGGCACGGCGGCCCGACGGTGCAGCGCATCATGCTGGGCACGAGGCTGCGCCGGCTGCGCGAGTCCCTCGACATCAGCCGCGAGGCCGCCGCCTCCTCGATACGCGCCTCGGACGCCAAGCTGTGCCGCATGGAGCTGGGCCGGGTCGGCTTCAAGGTCCGTGACGTGGCCGACCTGTTGACGCTGTACGGCGTCCAGGACCCGGACGTACGGCAGGAGTTGCTGGACTCGGTGCGGCGGGCCAACGCGCCCGGCTGGTGGCGGGCGTACGGCGATGCCTTCCCGAGCTGGTTCGAGCAGCATCTGGGCCTGGAGGAGGCCGCCTCCCTCATCCGTACCTACGAAGTCCAGTTCGTCCCGGGCCTGTTGCAGACCGCCGCCTACGCCGAGGCCGTCATCCGGCTCGGCCACGGCGTGACCACGCCGGAGGCGGTCCGGCGCCGGGTCGAGCTGCGGATGACCCGGCAGGCGCTGCTCTCCCGGCCCGACTCGCCGAAGCTGTGGGTCGTGGTGGACGAGGCCGCCCTGCGCCGCCCGCTCGGCGGCGCCGAGGTGATGCGCGAGCAGCTCAAGCGCCTCGTCGAGGCGGCAACTCTGCCGAACGTCACGCTCCAGGTGCTGCCCTTCCACGTCGGCGGGCACGCCGCGGCCGGCGGTCCGATCACCGTGCTGCGCTTCCCGGTGCCCGACCTGCCGGACATCGTCTACCTGGAGCAGCTCTCCAGCGCCCTCTACCTGGACAAGCCGGAGGAGGTCGACCACTACCTCGCGGTCATGGACCGCCTGAGCCTGGTGGCCCTGTCGGCCGCGGACTCCGTGCCCTTCCTGGAACAGGTCCTCTCCGAGACCTGAGCCGTCGGCAAGGCGCCCGGCGGCTATCGTGCCGCCAATGGGAACAGTGACCACCACGCTGAGCGAGTCGGACTTCGCCGTCCCCGTCGAGGACCGCTGGTTCGAGGACTACGAGCCGGGCGCGGTCTACGAATACGGCAGCGTCACGATGACCGAGGAGGACATCCTCCGCTTCGCCGGCGAGTTCGATCCGCAGAGCATCCACACCGATCCGCGGGCCGCACGGCAGGGCCCCTTCGGCGGCCTGATCGCCAGCGGCTGGCACACCTGCGGCGTGATGATGCGCATGTACGCCGACCACTACGTCAGCAAGTGCGCGAGCCTCGCCTCCCCCGGTATCGACGAACTGCGCTGGGTACGGCCCGTGCGGCCCGGTGACAGCCTGTCGCTGCGCACCACCGTCCGCGAGGCGCGTCCCTCCCGCTCCAAGCCCGACCGCGGAGTCGTCCACACTGGGATCGAGGTCCTCGACCAGCACGGCCGCCCGGTCCTGACCATGACCGCGATCAACATCCTGCTGCGCCGCCCGGGCAAGGACGAGGACACGCCTCCGCACTAGCGGGGTACCCGTCGGAGGCCTGCCGGAAGGGGGTCCGCGGATG
Source organism: Streptomyces sp. NPDC047081 (assembly GCF_040643775.1). Lineage (NCBI taxonomy): Bacteria > Bacillati > Actinomycetota > Actinomycetes > Kitasatosporales > Streptomycetaceae > Streptomyces > Streptomyces sp. NPDC047081. Next base: position 451,569 of record NZ_JBEYUY010000004.1, read on the forward strand.
AGCGCCCTCACCCACTGGCTCTCCGAGCTGTCCGGGCCCGTGGTGTACGTCGTGGTCGCGGCCCTGGTCTTCGCCGAGGACGCGTTCTTCTTCGGCTTCGTGCTGCCCGGCGAGACGGCGGTGATCGTCGGCGGGGTGCTGGCCCGGCAGGGCGTCGTCGACCTCGTCTGGCTCTCGGCCGCCGTCGTCCTCGCGGCGATCGCCGGGGACGGCGTCGGCTACGAGATCGGCCGGCGACTGGGACCGCGGTTCGCCGGTGGCCACCGGCAGACCACACAAGTGGAGAAGGCGCGCGACCTCGTGCGCAGGCGCGGTCCGGCGGCCGTGTTCTTCGGCCGTTTCATCGCCTTCGTCCGCTCTTTCGTCCCGGCGATGGCGGGCGTCTCGGAGATGCGGTACCGCCGCTTCCTGCTCTACAACGCGCTCGGCGCCCTGCTGTGGGGTGTCGGCAACGCCGTCCTCGGCTATGTGGCGGGCGCCGCCTACGAACGCGCCGAGGGCCTCGTCGGCCGCACCCTCGCGCTGGTCGTGGCCGTCCTGGTCGTCGTGGCCCTGGTCGTCTGGCGCGTGCGCCGCCACCGCGAACGGAATTCGTGACCGCATTCGGGTGGAGTTGCCGGTCCCCGGGTTGCGTGAAAACCTGAAGGGAGTTATCCGGATTCACCGGATCGGAGGTCTCCCATGCGCCTCGGTCCATTCACCGGCATTGCGGCCGTCATTCTGATCGTGGTCTCCTTCGCACTGGGCGGTTCGACACCGGACATCGGGGATCCCGGCCCCAGGGTCAAGCTGTATTACCACCAGCACGACACCCGGCTCGCCGTCGCCCTGTACCTGCTGATCCTGGCCGGCGCGCTCCTGGTGTTCTTCGCGGGCAGCCTGCGGCACAGCCTCGCCGAGGTGGACTTCCATGGCTGGCTGCCCCAAGTCGCCTTCGCCGGAGGCATTCTGTCGGCCGTCGGGTTCTGGACCGCCGCCAGCCTGTCCCTCGCGCTGGTCGACGCCTCCGACAAACGCCAGGTCGGTGGTGAGGCGTTCAACGCGATGAATGCCATGAGCGAGGACTTCTTCATTCCCTTCGTCGCCGGAATCGGCATCATGCTGATCGCCGCCGGACTGGGCACCGCCCGCACCGGAATTCCGTTGCCGGCCTGGCTGGGCTGGGCCGGAATCGTCGTCGGCGTGGCCGTCTTCATTCCGTGGGTGGGATTCTTCGCCTTCATGGTCGCCGGGCTGTGGATCATCGCGGCCGCCCTGTACCTGGCCCGCGGCCCCGCCGCCGCGCAGCCGCGGAGCCGACAGGAACAGGCCCAGCCGGTCTGACCAGCCGGAAGGGGCGGCCACCAGATCGCCGACGCCCTGGTGACCGCCCCGCTTCGGACCCCCGTCAGCCCCCGGACCGGAACAGCGCGAACTCCGCGATGTGTACGGCCGCTCGGGCCGCCGTCACGCGCAGCCGCCACCGGCGCGACCGTACCGGACCGTCGAGCAGCAGGATGCGGCTCGCGCCCATCGTGCCTGCCGTCGCGACCTGACTCCAGGTGCCGTCCACAAAGGCCTCCACCACGAAGCCCTCGACCTGCTGTCCGTGCCGTATGTCCTCGGCGAGCCGGATCCGGTCCACCTCACGGGCCGCGCCCAGGTCGACGGTCCGGATGCCGGCCGACTCCGTGACGCGGGCGCCGCGGGCGAGGTCGACCGGCAGCTCGCGCTCGATCCGCTCCCGGAACTCGCGCAGCCGGGTCACGTCGGTGGCGTGCAGCAGGCCGTCCGTGTCCGGCGGCACGTTCAGCAGCAGCACCGAGTTGCGGCCGACCGAGCCGAAGTAGATCTCCGTCAACTGGTCGACGGACTTGGGCAGTTGGTCGGCGTGGTAGAACCAGCCGTCCCGGATCGACACATCGCACTCGGCCGGCCACCACTGAAGGTAGTCGGTCTTCGGCTGGGCGGCGACGAGCGCGGTGCGGCTGCCCTCGTCGGGGGTGTCGTACGACAGCGCCCAGTCGGTACGGCCGTACTGGTTCTCCTTGACCGGCAGGACGCTCCACTCGTCCTCCCGCGCGGTGCCGCCCTCGTTGCCGACCCAGCGGACGTCCGGGCCGGTGACGGCGATCGCCGCGTCCGGGGCGAGGGAGCGGACGAGTGTGTACCAGCTGTCCCAGTCGTACTGCTCCACCTTGTCCGGCGGGATGTGGCCCTGGGCGCCGTCGAACCACACCTCGTCGACCGGGCCGTACTCGGTGAGCACCTCGTACAGCGTGTTCAGCATGTGCGCGCCGTAGTCGGTGGCGTCCAGGGTGTGGAAGCGGTCCGGGCTGCGGTCGTCGCCGTCCACCAGGGTGGGGATGGTGTGCGGGGCGCGAGCGCTGCCGTTGGCGTACACGCCGTGCAGGTACTGGTTCTCGTCGGCGGGCGAGATGTACACGCCGACCTTGATGCCGTGGCCGCGCATGGAGTCGGCGAAGGAGCGCAGGACGTCGCCGTGGCCACCGCGCCAACTGCTCGACGCCACCGAGTGGTCGGTGTACCGGGAGGGATAGAGGACGAATCCGTCGTGGTGCTTGACGGTGAGGATGGCGAGCCTGAAGCCGCCGTCGAGCAGGGCGCGGGCCCACTGGTCGGTGTCGAGGCCGGTGGGCTGGAAGACGTTCGGGTCCTCGTCGCCGGTGCCCCATTCGAGGCCGGTGAAGGTGTTCACCCCGAAGTGCAGGAAGGCCGTCCGCCCGAGCTCCTGCCAGGCGATCTGCCGTGCGGTGGGCCGGACTTGGGAGGCCTTGCGGACGAGTTCCTCGGGGGTGTCGTCGGGGCTGACGGGAATCAGGGACCGGTCACCGGCGGGCCTGGGTGCGGCACCGGTCGCGGCCGCCGCGGGGATGCCGGTCGAGGCGAGGGCGGAGACCGTCGCGGCGGCCGACGCGACGAAGAGGCGTCTGGAGAGTGCCATGGCGTTGTGCTTCCTCGGGTCAGTGGCGGGTCAGTGGGCGGTCGGATGCCACACGGCGGGGGTGCGCTGGTCCGGCGGGTACTGGACGAGCCGGCCGTCGTCGGTGACGTTCACCGCCATCTGCGTGATGGCGTTGACGAGGCGGTAGCCGCCCGAGGCCGGCTCCAACTGCCAGCGCTGCAAGGTGTTCGAGCTGTCGCAGGCCGCCCGGTCGAGCTCGACTCCGGGCTGCAGCGACACGTTGAGGGTGAGCTTGCCGCCGGTCACCTCCAGACAGCCCTCGGAGGTCTTGAGGGCCGCGTATCCGTCGGCCGTGCGGGTCACCGCGGCGTCGAAGGAGACACTGCCGGCCTGGAAGGTGTACGTCCCCTGCGCCACCGGGAGTCGGGTCAGGTCACGCCAGCCGGGCGCGTGCCCGACGGCCGTGCCGCGCGCGGTGAACTCGGCGTAGGTCGCGTCGGGATGCGGATCGCCCCAGGTCGCCTGGGCGATGTGCCGCAGCGCGGGCCACAGCTCGACGGCGACCTCGTTCTCGGTCTCGCCGCGGCCGTTGTCGGGCCACAGGCTGATCTTGGCGCCTGTGATGCCCGTGCTGGAGGCGACCTTCTCGCCGTCGAAGCTGCGCGGATCCCAGCTCTGGTCGTACAGCGACCCGGTGTCGGAGTGGAAGCCGCCGCGGATGAGGTAGAGCGAGTAGGCGGCGTTCATCAACGGGTAGCCCTGGGCGATGAGTTGGCTGGGTTTCATGGCCACGTTCAGCCAGTGCTCGACGGTCGTGCCGGCCGCCACCGGCACGGTGTTGGCGCCGGTCAGCCCGTCGTTCCAGATGCGCAGCTTCTTGCCCTTGCCTGCCGCGTAGGCCTGCACGCGGTTGATGAAGTCGACGTACGCGTCCTGCGGGGTGGCGTTCGAACCGTACTTCTCCTGGGCGTACTTGAGCATCTGCGGGTACTTGGAGTAGTCGGAGCCGAGCATGTACTCGTCGGCGCCCATGTGCCAGGACTTCGCGGTGAAGACCTGCGCGTACTCGTCCATCAGGCTGGTGTAGTAGTCGAACGCGGCCTGCTGGGTGACGTCGAGCCGGGCCGTCTGCTTGTTGCCGTCGGAGTCGGTCAACTGCAGGTCGGGGCGGTTCTCGATCCAAGGGTCCATGTGGCCCGGGGAGTTGATCTCCGGGATGATCTCGACGTGGTACTTGTCGCCGAGCGCGACGAGCCGCCGTATCTCGTCCTTGGTGTAGTAGCCCCAGGTGTTGGCCTCGGGGTGGGCGTCGCTCTTCACCTTGAGCTCGACGAGCAGCTGGTTGAGCTTGTTGTACGCCATCTCCCGGACGAGGTTCTCCAGCCAGGGCAGCGTGATGTGGATGTAGCAGGCGCACACCCCGACACCCCGTTCCTTGTAGCGCGGCACGTCGACCGTGTGCCCAGCGGGAATCCTGTCCCCCTGCGCGAGGAGTTGCAGGACGGTACGGGTGCCGTAGAAGGCGCCGGTCTCGGTGGCACCGGTCACCGACAGCCGCTTGCCGGAGTCGAGTTGATAGCCCTCGGCGCCCAGGGAGCCGCGGGACGCCTGTACGTCGATCACGATGTCACCGCTGCGAGCAGGACCGCCGACGACCGGCACGGTCCCGTGCCCCGCGGCCCGCAGATCCCCTGCAAGGGTGTCGGCGACGCGCCGCTCGGCGGGGCTGTCGGCGACGAGCCGAGCCCCCTTGGCGTAGACGTAACTCCCCTGCTCCGCAGTCCAGTTGGCCAGCGCGGGCACCGTCACCGGAACCACGGCGTCCTGCTGCTCCTGCGCGACCGCCTGCACCGGCGCCACCAGCAAGGTCAGCGCCGCCGCGCTGCCGAGCAGCCGCAGGAGTCTCTTTCTCAGTTCACCCATGCCACTCCACCTTGAACACCCACACGTGCTGTCCCGTCTTCCGGGCTGTCTCGGGTCCGTCGATCACCAGGACTCCCTTGCCGACCGTCCAGGTCAGCGGCCGCTCGTGGCCGAGCAGCGTCACCTTGTCGCCGGGCCGGACCGCGAACCGCAGGTCCTCACCCCCGGCTGGATTCCCACTTGGCGACGACCGTGTTCTCGGCCGGTTCGGTGACCGGCAGGGTGATGGCGATCGCCTCGCGCCTCGGGTCGGTCCACACCTCCGCGATGCCGATCCCGACACCGTGCTCGTCCGGCTGGTAGCGGTACGGCGTAGGAGACGGTGGCCGTGCCGGAGGCGTTGCCGTACCTGCCGACGTGTGGCGACCCCGCCGCGGCACCCAGGACCTGACGTCTTGGATACGGACTCACCCTCATGAGCGGCTCCCAATTCATCGGAGGTTTGATGATTGGGCGAGCTCAGAGGCCTGTCAATGGGGCACGATCGGACGGGAGTTGAGCGAGTGATCGGATGACCTGCGGGGCAGCGCGCGGTGGCCGACTTGCACCCCTCCAAAAGTCCAACAACAGCGGTCCGAATGTCCAAGAGCGGATGCTCTCGACGTGGGGCGCGCGCCGGGGCAGAGTGCTGCTCGTAGTGCCGTTGTACTGACGAGTAAGCCTTCGTTCCGCACCCCCGAGGAGCGCCCGTGACCAGCTGGGTCGGCCGGACCGCCGCCGAGATCGCCGCCGCCGTACAGGAGAAGCGGGCCACGCCCCGGGAGGTGGTGGCCGAGCACCTCGACCGGATCGGGCGGCTCGACGGACGGGTCGGGGCGTTCCGGGTGGTGCGAGCGGAGGCGGCGCTCGCCGAGGCGGACGAGGTGGGCTCGCGCGGCGATCTGGCCGAGCTGCCGCTGGCCGGTGTGCCGGTGGCAGTCAAGGACAACCTCGCGGTGCGCGGCGAGTCCACCCGGGTCGGCTCGGCGGCGACGCCGGACACGCCCGCCGCCGAGGACCATGTCACGGTGGCCCGGCTGCGGGCCGCTGGCGCGGTGGTCGTGGGGCTGACCAACGTGCCCGAGCTGTGTGTCTTCGGCACCACCGAGGGCGTGCACGGGAACGCCCGTAACCCGTGGGACCTGTCCCGCACGGCGGGCGGCTCCTCCGGCGGCAGCGCGGCCGCGGTCGCCGCCGGAATGGTGCCGATCGCGCTCGGCAACGACGGGATGGGCTCGCTGCGCATCCCGGCCGCCAACTGCGGTCTGGTCACCATCAAGCCGGGGCGCGGGGTGGTGCCCGCGGGCATCGGGGAGGGCGACTGGTTCGGCATGTCCGAGAACGGGCCGCTCGCGACGACGGTCGAGGACGCCCGGCTGCTGCTGTCGGTCCTCGCCGACGAGGGCCCCGAGGCGCTGCGGCCGGCCGAGCCCGGCATGCGAAGGATCGCCGTCTCGGTGCGCAGCCCGCTGTTCGGCGTCACCATCAGCAAGCCCTACGCCACGGCGGCCCGCGACGCCGCCGGCGTCCTGATCAAGGCCGGCCACCAGGTCCGCCGGGCCGACCCGCCGTACCCGGCCTCGCTGAGCACGACGTCCCTCATGCACTGGACTGCGGGCACGGCGGTGGACGCGCAGGGCCTCGATCCGCGCCTGCTGACCCGGCGCACCCGGGTGCACGCGGCCGTCGGCCGCCGCTTCGTGAACAGCGTCCGCACCGGCGACAGCAGGGACCGGCTGCGCAGCCGTATGGAGGAGTTCTTCTCCTCGTACGACGTCCTGCTCACGCCCGCGCTCGCGCGCCGCTCCCCCGCGTCGGTGGACTGGCACGAGCGGGGCTGGCTGCGCAACATCCTGATCAACACGAACTACTCGCCGCTGACCCCGCCGTGGAACCTCACCGGCTGGCCGGCGATGGCCGTCCCCTTCGGCAGCCTGCCCTCGGGCGCCCCGACCGCCGTGCAGCTGGTGGGGCGGCCCGGTTCGGAGGCGCTGCTGCTGGAGCTGGCGGGGCAGCTGGAGAAGCTGCATCCGTGGCAGCGGACGGCTCCGCTGGAGGAAGGCTGACGGGCACGGGAAAATTGGGCTGAAGCCCTGCCCCTCCCCGTGCTGTCATGGACCGCATGATGTCCACCGACCGACTGCTCGCCTTCGCGGCGCTGTCCTTCCTGCTGATCGTGATACCCGGCCCGAGCGTGCTGTTCGTGATCGGCCGGGCGCTCGCGCAGGGCCGCCGGGCCGCGCTGATGACCGTGGTCGGCAACACCCTCGGCGCCTATCTGCTGGTGGTGGCGGTGGCGGTCGGGGTCGGGTCCGTGGTGGAGCGGTCGGTCCTCGTGTACACGGTGCTCAAGCTGGCCGGCGCCTGCTATCTGGTGTACCTGGGCGTCAGGGCGTGGCGTGAACGCGGCTCGCTGCGGGCCGTGTTCACGGGTGACCGGGTGGCGCACAGCCCGCTGCGCACCTTCTGGGAGGGGTTCGCGGTCGGCGTCTCCAACCCCAAGACCATCGTGTTCTTCGCGGCCGTGCTGCCGCAGTTCGTCGACCGGGACCGGGGCCATGTCACGCTGCAGATGCTGCTGCTGGGCCTCGTCTTCAACGCGATCGCGATCGCCTCGGACAGCGTCTGGGGCCTGGCCGCGTCCACGGCCCGCGACTGGTTCGCCCGCTCCCCGCGCCGCCTGTCGATGGTCGGCGGCATCGGCGGCCTGACCATGATCGGCCTGGGCGTGACGGTGGCGGCGACGGGGCGCAAGGACTAGAACCGTCCGAGGTGTCCGAAGGCCGCGCCTACGGGCCGCCCCACAGGGGGTGGTCGTCCTCGGGGCGGCTGGTCTCCTGGAGTGTGGATCCGAGCATGTGGTGCAGATCCCAGGTCGCGGCACCCTCGAACACCGTCTCGCTGAGCCGACCGTCGCCCGTGAGGGTCAGGGTCGTCGGCTTGGCTCACATCGCCTTCTGGGCCCGGGCGCCGTCGGCCGCGTCCGGCGAGCGGAGCAGGCGGAGGAACGCCTTCACGCCCGCGATGATCTCCTGGTTGTCGGTGAGGCGGTTCACCGTGGATTCGAACTCCCTGCCCAGCGCGGCGATCCTGCGGTCGGCGTCCTCGGCCCGCTCGTAGGTGCTCATGGTCAGGGCGTCCACCGTGCGGCGCAGCTCGGCGAGGGCCCGGTACTGCTCCTCCGCCTTCTCCTCCAGGACCCGTGTGCCGGACTCGGCGCGGTCCAGCCGGGAGTGCAGCTCGACGACGTCGTCCCGGGGGTGTGTGACGTCCTTCAGGAGGGTGCCGAGGCGGCGCCGGAGCTGGCCGAAGTAGGCGCCGGCCGGCCGGAAGAACGTGCTCAGCAGGAAGAAGGCGGCGAACCAGTACCCCGTGAACTCGCCCGTCGCCCAGGTGACCGCGACCACGAGCGCCGCCGTCAGGACGTGGCCCGCGACCGCCACGCGAAGCATCATGCGGGCGATGCACGCGGCCTCGGCGTCCCGGGCCTTCGGGACCTCGATGCCCTTCTCCCGGCTCACCGCGATCTCGGCGAGCACGGCGTGCGCACGGAAGTACAGGTTCCAGGGCAGCGTGAGCAGCACCAGCAGCCAGAACAGGCTCAGCACGCCCGCCCCGACGGCGAACACCACGGCAGTCGATGCCCCCGCCACATACGCGAGGATCAGCGCCGCGGCAGCCGCTCCGACGGCCGCCACCGCTGCCAGGAACCTGCCCATACGCCCGCCCCCGTCCGTACGTCGACAGGGCCCATCGTCCCCGGCCGGACGCGGGCCGGCATGAGTAGGCGTACTCAGTCCAGCGCGCGGTACATGATGTGCAGCCCCACCAGCCCGTGCCGTGGGTGCTCGAAGGCCTCGGGGACCGTGCCCAGGATCGTGAACCCCAGGGACAGCCACAGTTTCAGCGCCGGGTTGGTCTCCACGACCGCGTTGAACACCATTCCCCGGTAGCCGTCGGCCCGGGCGGCGGACAGGACGTGTTCGGCGAGGGCGCGGCCGATGCCGCGGCCGGCGTGGTCCGGGTCGACCATGAAGCCCGCGTTGGCGATGCGGGCGCCGGGTCCGCCGTAGTTCGGGGTGACGAAGGCCGAGGCGACGAGCGTGCCGGTCTCGTCCTCGACGACGTACACGCGCTTGGCCGGGCTCATCCACAGGGACCGGGCCGCCTCCTCGGAGGTGTCCCGGTCCCATGCGTAGGTCTCACCGGCGGCGACGATGCGGTGCCAGAAAGGCCAGATCCGCGGCCAGTCCTCGGCCGCGGCTTCTCTGATCTGCATGGGCGTGAGTCTCGCACGCCCATGCGGTCGGCGATCGCGAATTTCCCGCGGGGCCGGTGTCAGTCGACGCTGGGCAGGATGTGGGGCTCGGCGAGGTCGTCCTCGTAGCCCGCCAGACGGATGGGGGCCGCGTGGGCCCAGACTTCCAGGCTGCCGAGTTCGTCCGACCGTCGGCCGGCGCGCTCCGTGCGTTCCTTCGGGCGCTGTTCGCGATTCGTCTTCTCCGGTGTCACCGCGCACTCCTTATGTGTCGGGTCACCCTCGGGGCGTGCCGGCCACTCTGCGGTCCGGCGCCTGACGCCCCCTCGGGTATCAGTCGAAAGCAGTTCGGACGCGGTGGCGCCGGTAACTCCTGCAGAGCAGACGGTTGTCGACCGGCCTGCCCCGGGACGGACGTGGGTGTGGGTGGGACCCGGTGGTGCTGTCCGTCGGCTCCAGATTAACCAAATGAGCGGGCCCCCGCTCTATGGGGCTGAAAACTCGGGGTTACTGTCTTGAGTCGCCCCGTTTCATCCCTGTCTCCTGTCACTCGTTCGGGCTAGAGGCGTGCCGAACGGCAACAGCCGTTCCACTCTGGGTTCGAGGACCCGTCCGGGAGGGGGCTGTCATGGCGTCCGTCACCTTCGAGAAGGTCACCCGGCGCTTCGCGTCGGGCGGCCGGCCTGCCGTCGACTCGCTCGACCTCGACATCGAGGACGGCGAGTTCATGGTGCTGCTCGGACCTTCCGGCTGCGGAAAGTCCACCTGCCTTCGCCTGCTCGCCGGACTCGAGGCGGTCGACTCGGGGTCGATCCACATCGGTGTCCGGGACGTCACCCATCTTCCGCCGCGGGAGCGTGACGTGGCGATGGTGTTCCAGAACTACGCGCTGTACCCGCATTTGTCGGCTGCCGACAACATCGGCTTCGCACTCAAGATCGCCCGCATGCCCCGGCAACGGGCCCGGCAGCGAGTGCAGTTCGCCGCCTCCGTACTGGACATCGAGGACTATCTGGGGCGCAGGCCCAGGTCGCTGTCGGGCGGCGAGCAGCAGCGGGTGGCGATGGGGCGGGCGCTGGTCCGGGATCCACGGGCCTATCTGATGGACGAGCCGTTGTCGAACCTCGACGCCCGGCTGAGGGTGGAGACCCGCGCGCAGATCGTGCGGATGCAGCACCACCTCGGCATCACCACCGTGTACGTCACCCACGACCAGACCGAGGCGATGGCCATGGGCGACCGGCTCGCCGTGCTCAAGGACGGCGTGCTGCAGCAGGTGGGCCGACCGCGGGAGGTCTTCGCGCACCCCGCCAACACCTTCGTGGGCGGCTTCATCGGCTCGCCCGCGATGAACCTGTTCCGGCTGCCGTTGTCCGCCGACGGCGTCCGCCTCGGCACCCTCGACGTCCCGCTGCCCCGGGGCACCCTGCGGGCGGCCACGGCCGAGCGCTCCGCGGAGATCGTGCTCGGCGTCCGCCCGGAGCAGTTCGAGGTGCTGCCGCCGCAGGACCGTACGACACCGGCCCTCGACCTGGTGGTCGAGACGGTCGAGGACACGGGAGCCGTCGTGTACGTCCACGCGAGCGCGCGGTCCGGCGACGGCCTCGGCGACGTCGTGGTCCGCCTCCCCGGCCGCCCCACCCACCCCAAGGGTGCGTGCCTGCGCGTCGGGCTCCGCGCCGAGGGCATGCACTGCTTCTCCGCCGTGACGGGCCTGCACCTCGAACATCCTTAGCACCTCGACGATCACGGACCGCACCGAAGTGGCCACGCAGTTCAGTTCCCGTTGGCCGAATCGAAAGCCGGCCATGATCTGCTGGCGGACGGCAACGGCTTGTCCGGCGGGAGGACTGACGCATGGAGCTGCGCAGTGTCGAAGAGCTGATGGATCTGCTGTACGCCTGCCGGCATCAGCACGCGCTGCGGACCGCCGCGCTGCTGCGCCGCAGCCGGCCCGCCGACAAGGAACTCCAGGTGGCGGGCCTGGTGCACGACATCGGGCAGGTGATCTCCCCGGGCGACGAGTCCCGCCGGGCCGAGTGCGCCGCCGAGGCCGTACGGCCCCTGCTCGGCGAGCGCGTCTACCGCCTCGTACGCCGGCACGGCTCGGCCGCCGAGGACGACCTGCTGCGCCTCAGGCTCGCGGACGAGGAGAGCCGGACCGCCGGCTTCGACGCCGGGGTCCTGGAGGACTGGCGCACGGTCCTGGAACTCGTCGCGGCCCGGAACTCCCGTCTCGGGGCTGTCGACTGACGGTCCGTCATGAGACGGTACGGCGATGACGTCGTCGTACGGGCTGGAAGGCAGGGCCGCCGTCGTCACCGGGGCGACGCGCGGGATCGGGCGGGCGGTGGCCGAGCGGCTGGCCTCCGCCGGGGCTCAGGTGTGCGTGACCGCGCGGGACGCGGACGAGGTACGGCGCACGGCCGCCGAGCTGGGCGGGATCGGGGTGAGCGGGAGCGTCGCCGATCCGGAACATCTGCGGGAGGTCGTCGAGGTCGCGCTCGGCGAGTTCGGGCGCATCGACGTCCTGGTCAACAACGCGGCGACCAACCAGCCGTACGGGCCGCTCATGGACGCGGACCCGGAGGCCTGGCGGGAGGCCTTCATGGTGAACGTCGAGGCGGCGCTGCGGCTGGTCCAGGGGGCGTGGCGCGGCTGGATGCGGAAGCACGGCGGGTCGGTCGTCAACATCTGCACCGAGGGGGCCGGGCATGTCGGGCCGAATGTGGGGGCCTACGGCACCAGCAAGGCGGCCCTGCTGCATCTGACCCGGCAGCTCGCGGGCGAGCTCGCGCCGAAGGTGCGGGTCAACTCCGTCTCCCCCGGGCTCGTGCGCACCGAGATGGCGCGGTTCGTGTGGGAGGCGGGCGAGGAGCAGCTCGCCGCCGGGCTGCCGCTCGGGCGGATCGGGGAGCCGGACGACGTGGCGCGGGCCGTGGCGTGGCTGGCCTCGGACGCGGCGGAGTGGATCACCGGCGCTGATCTGCTGGTGGACGGGGGCACACGCGTGAGGACGGCGCACTCCGCGCGGGAGTACGCCGTCCACGACCGCCTTCGCTCATACGCACCACCTCGCTCATGACGGTGGCTGTGGCTCCCTCACGGGAACAGTGCGATCCCGAGGAGGATCAGCAGGATGATGCCGGCTACGAGCGCGACCGTGGCCCACGTGCCGCGGTGCTTCACCTCACGCGTGCCCCCGCCGCCGCGCGGGCGGTCCTCCGGCAGTACGGCGTGGTCGGGGCGGTCGCTGCCATAGAACTCGTCGTCGGTCGGGTAGCGATTGCGCGGGTCGTTCTGCGCTCGCGGATCGATTCCGTGCGGACTGCTCATGGTCACACTCCCTGGCGCGGTACTCACCAGGGCCCGGGTTCCCGACCGGCGCCGGGGCACACACGTCACGGCCGGTGGATCACCACTTGCCGGGCGCGTAGTCCTTCAGGAAGACGCCGTACAGGTCCTCGCCCTGCTCGCCGCGCACAATCGGATCGTAAACCCGGGCGGCCCCGTCGACCAGGTCGAGCGGGGCGTGGAAGCCCTCCTCGGCCAGGCGCAGCTTGTCGTAGTGCGGGCGCTCGTCGGTGATCCAGCCGGTGTCGACCGAGGTCATGAGGATGCCGTCGCTCTGGAACATCTCCTGGGCGCTGGTCCGGGTGACCATGTTCATGGCGGCCTTGGCGGCGTTGGTGTTCGGGTGCCCCGCGCCCTTGTAGCCGCGGCCGAAGACGCCCTCCATCGCCGAGACGTTCACGACGTAGGCGCGCCCCGCGGCCGCCCTCCGCGCCGCGTCCGCCATGACCGGGCGCAGGGCGCTGATCAGGATGAACGGCGAGGTGTAGTTGCACAGCTGGGTCTCCAGCAGCTCGACCGGGGAGATCTGGTCGATGGTCTGCACCCAGGTGTTGCTGTCGACGACGTCGGGGACCAGACCGCCCGCGTCGATCGCGGTGCCGTCCAGGTGCCGGGCGACGCTGGCGTTGCCCGCGACCAGGGCCAGGTCGGCGACCTTCTGGGCGTCCAGGCCGCTGGTGCCCACGGGCAGTGCGGTCAGGCCGTCGACCGCGCCGGAGTTGAAGGCGCCGATGACGTGGTGGGCGGGCAGCTCGCCGGCGGGCAGCGGGGCGCTCTCGCCGTCGACCAGGGCGGCGTACGCGGACGGCAGGCGGCGTACGGTCTGGGTCGCGTTGTTGATCAGGATGTCCAGCGGGCCCGCCGCGGCGACCTGCTCGGCGAGGGCCACGGCCTGGGCCGGGTCGCGCAGGTCGATGCCGACGACCTCCAGACGGTGGATCCAGTCCGCGGAGTCGTCCATGGCCTTGAAGCGGCGGATGGCGTCCTTCGGGAAGCGCGTGGTGATCGTGGTGTGCGCGCCGTCGCGCAGCAGGCGGAGCGCGATGTACATGCCGATCTTGGCGCGGCCGCCGGTCAGCAGGGCGCGCTTGCCGGTGAGGTCGGCGCGGGCGTCGCGCTTGTCGCGGTTCAGGCGGGCGCAGTCCGGACAGAGCTGGTGGTAGAAGTAGTCGACTTCCACGTACCGGGTCTTGCAGGTGTAGCAGGAGCGCGGGCGCTGGAGTATCCCCGCGATCCGCCCCTCCTCCGTCGCCGACGACGGCAGCAGGCCCTCGGTCTCGTCGTCGATGCGCTGGGCGGAGCCGGTGGCGGTGGCCTCGGTGACCGCCTTGTCGTGGGCGGTCTTGGCGGCCCGGCGCTCCTGGCGGCGGCGCTGCTTGACCGTGCGGTAGACACCGGCGGTGGCGCGGCGCACGGCGATCGCGTCCGGGTGGTCGACCTCCAGCTTGTCGAGTTCTTCGAGCACGCTCAGGCAGACGGCCAGCCGCTCCGGGTCGATGCCGGGCCCGTACACGACCTCGTCCGTGGTCGCGGGGCCTTCCTCTGTCACCGTCATCGCGCTGCCGTTTCCCTGATCACCCGAGCGGCGCTCCGATCGCACCCGCTGTCGAAACGCGAATTTTACGGAGCGCCTGCCCGGTCCTCCAAATACGGCCGTGATCAGGAGCCGCAGGCCGTGATCAGCGTCTCCACCTCCGCGCTCAGCGCGGCGGCCAGCCTGTCCAGGTCCGGTACGGCCTTGGCGTCGGCGACGAGGCCGTAGTGGACGTGTCCGCGGTAGGTGGAGACGGCCACCGCGAGGGCCTGGCCGCGTGCCAGCGGGGCGAGCGGATAGACCTCGGTGACCGGGTTGCCGCCGAGCTTCAGGCCGATGCCGGGCAGCGGGACGCTGGTGACCAGGATGTCGAACCAGAGCCGGGCGGCCTGGCCGGCCAGCGGTCCGCCGAGCCGGTGCGCGAGCGGCGGCACGTGGTCGGCGAGCAGGGCGACGGCACCGGCGCCCCGGTTGGGCCCGGCGTCCTTGTTGCGGTCCATGGCCTCGCGGACCGTGTCGAGGCGGGCCAGCGGGTCGGGGTCGTCGACCGGGAGCCGTATCAGGTAGCCGGAGAGACGGTTGCCCTGGGGCGTGGCGGTGCGCGGGCGGCGCTTGGAGACGGGGATCAGGGCGCGCGGGCGGACGCCCTCGCTGCCGTCGCCGCGCTCGTCCAGCCAGCGGCGCAGGGCGCCCGCGACGACCGCGATCAGGACGTCGTTGACGGTGCCGCCCTCGGACTTGCGGATGCGGTGCACGTCGTCGAGGTCGACGACCACACCGGCGGTACGGCGGGTGCCGGTGGGCTCGGCGGTGAGCGCTGCCGAGGAGCGTAGGCCCAGGCTGGACACGGCCAGGGAGGCGCCGATGTCGAGGGCCCGGCCCACGTCGGACACGGCGCCCCGCACCAGCCCCGGCAGCTTGCGCACGTCGGGCAGCAGTCCGCGCTTGGGCTCCGCCGGGCGCGGCTTGCGCTCCGGCAGGTCCATCGGGTCCATGACCGCGGCGGCGAGCGTCAGCGCGCGCAGCCCGTCGGCCAGGGCGTGGTGGAACTTGAACAGCACCGCGAAGGAGACCCCGTCCTCCCCGGGCAGCACATGCGCCTCCCACGGCGGCCGGCCGCGCTCCAGCGGGCGCTCCATCAGCCGGCCCGCGTCCGCGTGGAAGTCGGCGGTCGGGGCGTGCAGCCGGACGTGGTGCAGCGGGTCGAAGTCGGGGTCGGGCTCCCGGGTGGCGCCGCCGAAGGCCAGCGGCCGGAAGGAGAACGGCTGCCATACGTCCCGGATCCGCATCCGCAGTCCCGGGACCCCGGCGGCACGGGAGGCCAGCAGGTCGGCCGCGTGGGCGCCCGCTGTGGGCGAGTGGGCCGAGAAGACGCCGAGTGCGCCGAGGTGCATGGGGTGTTCGGCGGACTCGATGTTCCAGAACGCCAGGTCGAGAGGAGCGAGCAGGTCAGAAGTCAATGGCTTGCCTCGCGTCGACGACGGGTGGGCAAGCAGTCAATCGCCCTGGCGCGATTACGGTCAAGTACGATCAAGCTACGCACAGTTAACAGCAGATTAAGTCCCGCCCCTTTCGGAAGGGGCGGGACTCGGTGCGACTCATGGGGCCCAAGTGATCACGTCAGTGCGGGCGGCGCCGCCTGCGGTGACGTACCCCACTCCGACGGGCGCGGGCCGACCGTGAAGGCGAGCGAGCGCAGGGAGCGCAGATCGCCCGTCGTCAGGTAGGTCCGGTCGTACGCCGCCCCGTCCGTGCGGGCCGACTGGATGTAGCGGTCGGTGGCGGAGGTGCCGGGTGCGGTGACGGTGAGGGCGCCGCGCGGGTAGTACCGCCGGTCGAGGGTCAGGTCGACCCGGTCGAAGACCGGTGTGGACAGGCCCCAGGTGTCGTAGCCGGGCTGCACCGGGAAGATCCCGATGGACGACAGCACGTTCCAGGCGGACATGGTGCCGAGGTCGTCGTTGCCGGTCATGCCGGTCGGGGCGTCCGTGAAGAGGGTCAGCGCCGCGTGCACGACGTCGGTGGTCTTCCAGGGCTGACCGGTGGACAGATAGGTGTACGGGGCGATCAGGTCGGGCTCGTTCTGCGGGTTGTACTTGTCGGCGTTGTAGTAGTCGTACGGCCCGTTGACCCACACCTCGCGCGCCGTCTTCGCCGGGTCGGCCAGCAGCTGGTCGTAGGCGAAGAAGGAGTCGAGCCGGGCGTTGGCGGCCTGCTCGCCGCCGATCAGGCCGACCATGCCCCTCAGGTCCTGCGGGACCAGCCACTGGTACTGCCAGGACGTGCCCTCGTGGAAGCCCTCGCTCTGCGCCGGGTCGGCCGGTCCGGTGAAGGCACCGGAGGCGTCGCGGGCGCGGAAGAAGCCGGTGGAGGGGTCGAAGACGTTCCGGTAGCTCTGCGCGCGGGCGGCATAGCGGGCGGCGTCCGTGTCGTGCCCGAGGTCGCGGGCCATCTGCGCGAGCATCGCGTCGGACAGGGCGTACTCCAGGGTGGCCGAGGCCCCGTGGTCGTAGTCCGAGTCGCCCGGCTTCACATGCGGACGGCCCTTGACGTACGGCGCGAACCCGTCGGCGATGTACTCCTGGTTCGCCTCCCGCCCCACCGCCGGGGAGTCGGCCGGCGGCACCCCGTCGGCGTTCCGCTTCAGCGCCCGGTACGCCCGCTCCTCGTACCCCTTGAGCAGCCCCTGCTGGTAGGCGTTGGTCAGGAACGGGGTCACCGGGTCGCCGGTCATGATGTTCGTCTCGACCGTGCCGTAGCCCCACTTGGGCAGCCAGCCGCTCTCCTCGGAGATCCTGATCACCGAGATCGCCATGTCCCGGGCCTCGCGCGGCGCGAGCAGGGACAGCAGCTGGGACTGGGTGCGGTAGGTGTCCCAGAGGGACCAGTTCTGGTAGTAGGTGAAGCCGTCCGTGCGGTGGATCCTCTGGTCCCAGCCGGTGTAGCGGCCGTCGGCGTCGCTGCCGATGTTGGGCGCGAGGAAGGACCGGTACAGGGACGAGTAGAAGGTCCGCCGCAGGCTGTCGTCGCCGCCCTGCACGCGCACGTCGTCGAGCCGGTCCTCCCAGGCCTGCCGGGCCCGGTCGCGCACAGCGTCGAAGGAACGGCCGCCCTCCGCGCGGAGGTTGACGGCCGCGCCGTGCGCGTCGACGTACGAGAGGGCGGTGGTCGCCTCGACGGTACGGTCCTTCGTCGTGTCGAAGCGGACATAGGCGCCGCCGGCTCCGGTCTTCGAGCCCGCGGTCACCGTGGAGCCGTCCCAGGTGCCGTACGCGGTGAAGGAGCGGTCGAAGCGGGTGATCGTGTAGACGGTGTACGGCTTGGTGTCCTGGCAGAAGCCGCGGCCGGTGATGGCGGTGCGCACGGTCCGGTTGTCGAGGACCTCGACCTTGGTGGCGACCCCGGTGTGCAGCGACTGGGCCGCGTTGAGCAGGACGTTGGCCTTGTCCGTGGCCGGGAAGGTGTAGCGCTGCACGCCGGTGCGCTCGGTCGCGGTCAGTTCGGCCTCGATGCCGGTCTTCAGGCCGACCCGGTAGTAGCCGGGGCTCGCGGTCTCGTCGTCGTGGCCGAACTCGGCCGCGTACTGGACGTAGTCCGTCTGTGTGACGTCACCGGTGGTCGGCAGCACGGGCAGGTCGCCGCCGAGGCCGCAGCCGACACCGGACAGATGGACCAGCGAGAACCCGCGGATGTGGTTCTGCGAGTAGTCGTAGCCGGTGTTGTGGCCGGTGTCCGGCGAGAACTGCACCATGCCGAAGGGCACGGCGGCGCCGGGGTAGGTGTTGCCCTCGTTCTCGGTGCCGATGAACGGGTTGACCAGATCGGTGAGTTGAGCGTCCTTCGGCTCGGTGGCCTGCGCGGTGGCGGGCACGGCGAACAGCGCGGACGCTGCCACCGCCCCGGCCACGAGCAGGCGCAGGCGCCGGGTCCGTCTCATGTCGGGAGTCCTCCGGGGTTCAGGGGGTCGGGCAGCCCGCGGGAGCCGCCTGGGAAGCGTCGCGGATCAGGGCCTGCTGGGCGGCGCGCACACGCTGGACGTCCGGCTTGAGCACCCGCCGGTCATACGTGAGGAGGCCGTTCAGCTCACCCTCGACGTCCGAGATCTGCGTGTAGACAGCGCCGTTGCTCCCCTTGCAGGCCAGGGCGCGCACCTCGGCGAGCTTGGTCAGGTAGTCGTCGGTGTAGGTCGCCGGGTCGACGTCGACGTACGACTGCTGCACGGACCACGCGTGTCCCGGGACCGCGAGACCGAGGCCGCCGTACTCGCCGCTGACCAGGGCGCGTCGGCCGTCGGGGTGCGGTGGCAGGGCGGGGCTGGGATAGCCGTGCTCGTCCATGATGTCGCCGGTGCCGCCGTCGGCCCCGAGGTTGAGCCCGGACATCGAGTTGACCAGGCGGGTCGGGTCCCAGGCCTTCGCCTGGTCGGCGACGCGGGCCATGTCGTACTGGCCCCAGCCCTCGTTGAAGGTCACCCACATGACGACCGACGGGCTGCTGATGTGCTCGTCGATCATCTGCTTCATCTCGCGCTCGTACTCGGCGCGGGCCGCGGTGCTCGGATCGACGCCGGCGGCCATCGCGGGCATGTCCTGCCACACCATGAGCCCCAGCCGGTCGGCCCAGTAGAACCAGCGGTCCGGCTCGACCTTGATGTGCTTGCGCACGGCGTTGAAGCCGAGCTCCTTGTGCACCTTCAGGTCGTAGGCGAGAGCCTCGTCGGTCGGGGCGGTGTAGAGGCCGTCGGGCCAGAAGCCCTGGTCCAGGGTGGCCATCATGAAGACCGGCTTGCCGTTGAGGACCGTGCGCGGAACGCCGTTCACCTTCTCGACGGCGATCGAGCGCATCCCGAAGTAGCTGCCGACGTGATCGGCGCCGACGGTGACCTTCAGGTCGTAGAGGAAGGGGTCGTCGGGCGACCACAGATGCGGGTCGTGGAGGGTCAGGGTCAGCGCTCCGCCGGTGCGGCCGCGGGCCGTGGCGACCTTGCGCTTTCCGTCGTACGCCGTCGCCGTGATCGGTACGCCGTCTCGCACTCCCCTTGCCTCGACGGTCAGTTGGCTCTTGGCCACATCGGGCGTCAGCTTCAGGGAGTCGACGTGGTCGGGGGCGACCGGCTCCATCCAGACCGTCTGCCAGATGCCCGAGGTCGGCGTGTACCAGATGCCGCTGGGGTCGAGGCGCTGCTTGCCGAGGGGCGGGTTCTCGCCGTCGGCCGCGTCGGTCGGGTCGTACACCCCGACGATCAGCTCCTGGGTGCGTCCGGGCTTCAGCGCGTCGGTGATGTCGGCGCTGAACTTGTCGTAGCCGCCCTGGTGTTCGGTGACCTTCGTGCCGTTGACGTACACCACGGAACGCCAGTCGACGGCGCCGAAGTTGAGCCGCAGCCGCTTGCCGGAGCCGATCTTCCAGTCGGCCGGGACGGTGAAGGTGCGGCGGTACCACATGCGGTCCTCGTGCCGTTCGAGGCCGGAGAGCTGGGACTCGACGGGGTACGGCACGAGGATGCGCTCGGCGAGGTCCCTGCCGACCGGGGGCTGTTCGCCGGCCGTGGCCGCCGCGAACTGCCAACGGCCGTTCAGGTTGCGCCAGTCGGTGCGGGTGAGCTGGGGGCGCGGGTACTCCGGGAGGGCGTTGTCGGGGCCCACCTGGTCGGCCCACTGGGTGCGCAGCTCGTAGGTGGAGCGGTTGGGGCCGCTGCTCCAGAACGCCTTGACAACGTTGCCGTCGGCGTCGGTGAGGCCGCCGCTTCCGTCGTAGCGGACGTCGGCGGTGCCGCGGGCGGTGCCGGTCTTGTTGCCGACGACGGGTTCGCCGAGGGAGACGAGGAGGGCGCGGGCGTCGGAGGGGTCCGACTGGGCGCTCTTCAAGGGCCACTTGGCGCCGCCGATCACCGCCACGAGGTGGTCGGTGAGGCCGGCCGGGGGCGCGGTGAGGGGGTGGGCGAAGTCGAGCCTGAGGGTACGGCCCGTACCGAGGACGGTCGTCGCGATCGCGCCGTCGTAGTCCCAGCCGTCGGGCAGGCGGAACGCGGACTGCGGGACGGGCACCTTGGTGCCGCCCGGCTCGGTCCAGCGCAGGTGGAGGTTGGAGCCGCCGTAGTGCTCGAAGTACTCGACCTTGATGTCGTAGGCCTGTCCGGCGGTCAGGTCGACGGGTTCGCCGGTCTGTTCGCGGTCCCAGTCGTCGACCCAGTGGTCGATGACGAGCCGGCCGCCGATCCACAGGCGGAAGCCGTTGTCGCCGATGATCGAGAAGGTGTGCGGTCCGGTCTTCTCCGGCACGATCTTTCCGGTCCAGCGGACGCTGACGTCGTCGGACTGCCCGGTGGTGAAGGCGAGGCGCGGCTCCAAGTTGTCGAAGTCGAGGTTCGGGTCGAAGCCGGTGGCCTTGAGCCGGTCGAAGTCGAAGGCGCCGGGGGCGGACTGGGTGTAGTACTCGCCCTTCAGGCCGTGGATCTCGACGGGGTCGTCGGCGGCGTGGGCGGTGGAGGCGGCGGTGAGCCCGGCGAGGCCGAGCGCCACGGCGAGCAGTAACGAGAGTCGTTCTCTGAGGCGTCGCAAATGCACGGAACCTCCCATAACAACGTTGTCATGGACAGCAGTTGGCATGACAACACGGATTCCGCTTCGCGTCCAGGGACATGACAAAGCCCCGGTCGCCGGAGCACACCGGGGCTGTCGATCGGCCACAAGGAGACAGCCGCCAGGAGACAGCCGCTACGAGTCAGCCGCTAGGACACGATCTGTCCCTTGCCCAGCGCGATCACGCCACCCTTGGAGACGGTGTACAGCTCCGCGTCCCGTTCCGGGTTGACGCCGATCGTGGCGCCCGGGGGCACCTCGACGTTCTTGTCCAGCACCGCGCCGCGCACCACCGCGCCCCGGCCGATCTTGACGTTGTCGTGCAGGATCGAGCCCTGGACCACGGCGCCCGGGTCGATCAGGACGCCCGGGGACAGGATCGAGCGGGTGACCTGGCCGCGGATCAGGCAGCCGGCGCTGATGATCGACTCGCTGGCCATGCCGCCCGCGTTGAAGCGGGCCGGGGAGAGCTGGTTGGAGTGGGTGTAGATGGGCCACTGCCGGTTGTAGAGGTTGAAGGCGGGGCGCTCGGCGATCAGGTCCATGTGGGCGTCGTAGTAGGCGTCGAGGGTGCCGACGTCCCGCCAGTAGCCGCGGTCGCGGTTGGTCTCGCCGGGCACGTGGTTGGCGCTGAAGTCGTAGAGCTGGGCCTCGCCGCGGTCGGTGAGCTGGGGCAGGATCGAGCCGCCCATGTCGTGCACGGAGTGCTCGTCCTCGGCGTCCCGCTGCAGCGCCTCGATCAGGGCCTTCGTGGTGAAGATGTAGTTGCCCATGGAGGCGAACACGCACTCCGGGTCGTCCGCGAGGCCGGGCGGGTCGGCGGGCTTCTCCAGGAAGCGTTCGACCGTCAGGCCGTCCGAGCCCGGCGTGATCACGCCGAACTGGGAGGACTCCGAGCGCGGGACGCGGATGCCGGCCACCGTCACGCCCGCGCCGCTCTCGATGTGCTGGGCGAGCATCTGGCGCGGGTCCATGCGGTACACGTGGTCGGCGCCGAAGACGACGACGTACTCGGGACTCTCGTCGTGCACCAGGTTCAGCGACTGCAGGATCGCGTCGGCGCTGCCCAGGTACCAGCGCTTGCCGAGGCGCTGCTGGGCGGGGACCGGGGTGACGTAGTTGCCGAGCAGGCTGGACATCCGCCAGGTGGTGGTGATGTGCCGGTCCAGCGAGTGCGACTTGTACTGCGTGAGCACGCAGATGCGCAGGATGTCGCCGTTGACGAGGTTGGACAGAACGAAGTCGACGAGGCGGTACGTACCGCCGAAGGTGACCGCTGGTTTCGCCCGGTCCGCGGTCAGGGGCATCAGGCGTTTGCCTTCTCCGCCCGCCAGGACGATCCCGAGCACCGAAGGTCCGCCACGACGCATGGCCGCTCCCCTCACCGTGGTTGATCCATGCTTGCCCCTGCCCAGGGCGGTGTAAGCCTGTTCGAGGAACTCCCTGCCGTTCTATTCCTGTTTGAGGATCTCCTCGTAAAGCCGGACCGTACGGCGGGCGACGGCATCCCAGCCGAATTCTCCCACCGCGCGCTCGCGCCCCGCTTCTCCCATCCGCCGCGCCGCCTCCGGATCGCCGATCACCGCGTCCAGCGCCCGCGCGAGGCGCGCCTCGAATTCGTCGTCCACGTCGACGAGCAGTCCCGTCTTGCCGTCGTCGACGACTTCGGGGATGCCGCCGACCCGGGACGCGACGACGGGCGTGCCGCAGGCCATCGCCTCCAGGTTGACGATGCCGAGGGGTTCGTACACCGAGGGGCAGACGAAGGCGGTCGCGTGGGTGAGGAGCTGGATCACCTCGGGGCGGGGCAGCATCTGCGGGATCCAGTGCACGCCCTCGCGGACGCGGCTCAGCTCCTGGTAGAGCTCGCGGAACTCCCGGTCGATCTCCGGCGTGTCGGGCGCCCCCGCGCACAGCACGACCTGCGCGGCCGGGTCGATGTCCCGTACGGCACGGAGCAGGTGGGGCACGCCCTTCTGCCGGGTGATGCGGCCCACGAACAGGACGTAGGGGCGGTCGGTGTCCAGTCCGATGCGGTCCAGGACGTCGGTGCCGTGGTCGGGGCGGTAGAGGGTGGTGTCGATGCCGTTGTGCACGACGTGGACCTTGGCGGAGTCCAGCGTCGGATAGCAGGTGAGGATGTCCTCGCGCATGGCACCGGAGACGGCGATCACCGCGTCGGCGCTCTCGATCGCGGTGCGCTCGGCCCAGCTGGACAGGGCGTATCCGCCGCCGAGTTGCTCGGCCTTCCAGGGGCGCAGCGGCTCCAGCGAGTGGGCGGTCATCACGTGCGGGATGCCGTACAGCAGCTTCCCGAGATGGCCGGCGAGGTTGGCGTACCAGGTGTGCGAGTGGATCAGCTCGCGGCCTTCGAGGCCGGCGGCCATGGCGAGGTCCACGGAGAAGGTGCGCAGCGCGTCGTTGGCGGCGTCGAGGGCGACCCAGGGCCGGTGGCGTACGACGCCCACTCCGCGGCCCTCGCCCCAGCAGTGCACCTCCAGGTCGACCAGGTCGCCCAACTCCCGGGCGAGGAACTCGACATGGACGCCCGCGCCGCCGTACACGTCCGGCGGGTACTCCCGGGTCAACAGGCCCACTCGCACCCGGAACCCCCTGTTCTCAGCGGCTGGTCCCCCACATGGTCACCCAGATGCGGCGCGCGGGGAAGAGCGCGGCGGTCGTGTGAAGCAACAGTCACCGCACACTCCCCCGCCGGGTACCCGGTAGTAGAGACAGCAGCTGCGGCGGCGGAAGGCCGTGCCGGTGAGGGTGCCGGTGTCCGCGAGGAGGGGGTGGGCGAGGAGTGCGGCGGTGAGGGCGCGGACGGCCGGCGGGGCGCCCAGCCGGCGGGCGGTGGCGACGAGGGCGGAGGCCGCGTTGCCCCGGAGGAGGCCGGGGGCGATGCGGTAGTGGGCGCGCAGGGCGGCGGCCAGCGGTTCGAGGTGGCCGTGCAGGACGAGGTCCGCGATCGTCGCCGGGTCCGCGGGCAGCGGGCGGACCTCGGACAGCCACAGGTCCTCGGGGGCGCTCGCGTCGGGGTTCCAGTGCAGCAGCTCCGGGTTCAGGTCGGGGACCTGTCCGTAGGCGGCGGCGCAGCCCAGGGTGACCGACCAGAGGCGGGCCGCGAGTCCCTGCTGGAAGACCGAGGCGCCGATGCGCAACTCGGGGGCGCGCAGGGCCGTCGTGACCTTTTCGGTACGGAAAGTTATGGAATTTCCGTAAACCTCCGAGGGTCGGTTTTCGTAGGCCCGCGCTAGCGTCAACAGAGCGGAACTCGGCGCTCCGCCCGTGTGTAGTACGAAGAAGCCGCCGAGCGGGGCGAGGGCGGCGAGTTCCGGGTCGAGGTCCACGAGAAGCAGTAGTACCAAGGCCCCTAGGGGGCGTCTCCAGGGGGCGTCCCCCGCGGGTCACCCACCCTGGGTATGACAGTGCCCGATTCGTACTCCATCGGCAGTAGGACCCATTGCGTGCTCAGGGACGACGACGGGAACAGATCGACAAGGCATCGTGTTGCTTATGAAGGCCGACCGTTCGTCGCGCGGGACTGATCCCCGCCACACGCAGAGGAGCAGCTCATGAGTGCCCTCGCGTTGTCCGTTCTGCTGTCGCTCGTCTCCGCCGTCGCCTACGCCGGCGGGGCGATCGTGCAGGAGCACGTGGCGGTCTCCTCCCCCGACGAACAGTACGCGCCGCTGCGCCGCCCCACGTGGTGGGCCGCGGTCGCGCTGAACGGCCTCGGCGGTCTGCTGCACGTGGTGGCGCTGGCCTACGGCCCGCTCAGCCTGGTGCAGCCGCTGGGCGCCCTGACGATCGTGTTCGCGCTGCCGATGGCGGCGCTGTTCGTCGGCCGCAAGGCCGGTGCGACCGCCTGGCGGGGCGCGATCATGGCGACCGTCGGCCTGGCCGGTCTGCTGGCCCTGGTCGGTACCTCCGACGGGCAGTCGCTGGACACCGCGCAGCGGGTGGCCGTCGCCGTGGTCACCGGCTCGGTGGTCGTGACGCTGATGATCGCGGGCCGGGCCGCCCACCGGCACCCGGCGGTGCGCAGCATGCTGCTGGCGACCGCGTCCGGCATAGCGTTCGGCATGTCCTCGGTCTTCACCAAGACGGTCGCGGTCGACTGGACCGGCGGCGTCACCCTCTCCGACCTGCCGTCCCTGGCCGTCATCGGCGTCTTCGCGACGGCCGGCATGCTGCTGTCGCAGGCCTCCTACCGCGGCGCGGGCCTCGCGGCCCCGCTGGCCACGCTGACGGTGGTCAACCCGGTGGTGGCGGCCGCGGTCGGCATCACGATGTTCGGCGAGACCTTCCGCTACGGCACCACGGGCACGATGCTCGCGCTGAGCTGCGCCGTGGTCGCGGCGGGCGGCCTGATCCTGCTGACGACGGAGCGCATCGCCCGCACCACGGCGGAGTCCGCTCCGACGCCGGTCGAGTCCACACCGGTCGAGGACCTGTTGGTCGCGGTGCCCGAGCAGCCGGTGGCCGCGCTGCACGACAAGGTCGTCGTCCCCGCCCAGGCGGGGCCCACGGTCCTGGCGGTGGCCTACGACGGCGATGACGAGGAGCCCGCCGACCCCGCCCGCTACCGCTTCTACGGCGGCTCGTACGTGGCGGCGCCGGAGCCGGACCGGCACCGGGTGCGCGTCAAATCCTGACGCCGCCGGCCCTCAGATAGGCCAGAGGGTCGATGTCCGTACCGAAACCGGGCCCCGTCCGCACCTCGAAGTGCAGATGCGGGCCCGTCGCGTTGCCCGTGGCCCCCGAGCGCCCGATCCGCTGGCCGCCGCCGACGCTCTGCCCGGCCCGCACGGAGATCGCCGAGAGATGGGCGTACTGCGTGTAGCGGCCATCGGGGTGCCGGATCACCACCTGGTAGCCGTACGAGCCGCCCCAGCCGGCGCTGACGACCGTGCCCGCCCCGACCGCCTTCACGGAGGTGCCGGTGGGTACGGGGAAGTCGACGCCGGTGTGGTAGCCCTTCGACCAGGAGGAGCCCGCCACGTGGTACGGCGTGCCGATCGGCCCCGACACCGGGGCGACCAGCGAGTGGCTGCTCGTCCTGGCCTTCTCCTCGGTGACGGAGGACGCCTTCTCGGTCTTGTCCTCCTTCTTCGTGGAGGACTTGGTCGAGGACTTCGTCGACGCGGGATGCGTCGCGGGCGCCTTCCCGTTCAGGTTCAGCCGCTGCCCCGGGAGGATCAGGTCCGGGTCCGAGCCGATCGTCCTCCGGTTCGCGGCGTACAGGCGCTGCCAGCCGCCCCGTACGTCCTCGTGCTCGGCGATCTCGGAGAGGCTGTCGCCGCGCACCACCGTGTACATCTCGGCCGTGCCCGCCCGCGACTGCGGCGTGGTCTGCGGCTTCACGTCCTCGACGGAGGTCTTCTTCGTGGTGCTGCTCGCCGGGTGGACGTCCGGTGTGTCCCCGCCCCGCGTAAGGCCGGCCTTGACCGAGCAGACGGGCCAGGCGCGCGGGCCCTGGCCCGCCAGGACCTTCTCCGCCACGGCTATCTGCTGGTCCTTGGTGGCCAGATCGGCGCGGCTCGCGTA
This sequence comes from Streptomyces sp. NPDC047081, assembly GCF_040643775.1. NCBI lineage: Bacteria > Bacillati > Actinomycetota > Actinomycetes > Kitasatosporales > Streptomycetaceae > Streptomyces > Streptomyces sp. NPDC047081. The sequence continues at coordinate 477,653 of NZ_JBEYUY010000004.1, forward strand.
CTTCGCGCCGCCGTACGCCTCCCAGGTGGACTGGGTGAACTGGAGCCCGCCGTAGAAGCCGTTGCCGGTGTTGATGCTCCAGTTGTTGCTGGACTCGCACGCGGCGACCTTGTTCCAGGTCGAGACGTCGGCCGCGTGGGCGGTGCCGGCGCCGATCAGCGGGATCGCCATACCGGCGCTTCCGGCGGTGACGGTCAGTGAGGCCCGGTTGATCCTGTTCGGCTGGTACCGGCGGTGCCGGCCGCGTACGGCCATGGAGATCCCCCTCGACAAGCGTCAGGAGGGCCAAAAGTAAGCGCCACGAACAGGCCATGACAAGACGGCAATCGGCCGCCCTGTCCCGCAAAGGAACAGGAATACACGGCAGTTGCGGAAATGCTGAGGCGGGTGGGGCCTGTCGTGCGTATCTGCCTTCGGCAGCGCGGGCGGCCCGGATGTGCGCTCGGCGTACCGGCAAGTCAGGATGGTCGGTGGGGCGATACTGACGGGCACGACCGGCACCACCGATACCGGATCCTTTAGGAGCCAACCGAATGAGCAACTCAGCCCAGATCGGCGTCACGGGACTCGCGGTCATGGGCCGCAATCTCGCCCGCAACTTCGCACGCAACGGCTACACGGTCGCCCTGCACAACCGCACGGTGGCGCGTACGAACGCTTTGGTGGAGGAGTTCGGGCACGAGGGCGACTTCATCGCGGCGGAGACCGCCAAGGAGTTCGTGGCGGCGCTGGAGCGGCCGCGGCGGCTGGTCATCATGGTCAAGGCGGGCGAGCCCACCGACGCGGTGATCCACGAGTTCGCCCCGCTCCTCGAACCCGGCGACATGATCATCGACGGCGGCAACGCGCACTTCGCGGACACCCGGCGCCGGGAGCGCGAACTGCGCGAGCAGGGCATCCACTTCGTCGGCATGGGCGTCTCCGGCGGCGAGGAGGGCGCGCTGAACGGGCCGAGCATCATGCCGGGCGGCCCGAAGGAGTCGTACGACTCGCTCGGCCCGATGCTGGAGAAGATCTCCGCGAAGGCGAAGGACGGCGCGCCCTGTGTCACGCACGTCGGTCCCGACGGCGCCGGGCACTTCGTGAAGATGGTCCACAACGGCATCGAGTACGCCGACATGCAGCTGATCGGCGAGGCGTACCAGCTGCTGCGCGATGTCGCCGGGTACTCCCCCGCGCAGATCGCCGAGATCTTCCGCACCTGGAACACCGGCCGGCTCGACTCCTACCTGATCGAGATCACGGCCGAGGTGCTGTCGCACGTGGACGCGGCGACGGGCAAGCCGTTCGTGGACGTGGTGGTGGACCAGGCCGAGCAGAAGGGCACCGGCCGCTGGACCGTCCAGATCGCCCTGGACCTGGGCGTTCCGGTGTCGGGCATCGCGGAGGCCGTCTTCGCCCGGTCCCTCTCCGGTCACGCGGACCTGCGCGAGGCGTCCCGAGGCCTCGCCGGCCCGAAGGCGACTCCGCTGTCCGAGTCCGAGGCCGGGGCCTTCGCGGACCGCGTCGAGCAGGCGCTGTACGCCTCGAAGATCGTCTCCTACACCCAGGGCTTCCACGAGATCGCGGCGGCCCGTGAGGAGTACGACTGGGACATCGACCTGGGCGCGGTCTCCGCGATCTGGCGCGGCGGCTGCATCATCCGCGCGGCCTTCCTGGACCGGATCCGCGCGGCGTACGACGCGCGCGCGGACCTGCCGAGCCTGCTGTCCGACGAGACGTTCGCGCAGGAGATCGCGGCCGCCCAGGACGACTGGCGCGAGGTCCTGATCGCCGCGACCCGCCAGGGCGTCCCGACGCCGGGCTTCGCCGCGGCCCTCGCCTACTACGACGCGCTGCGCGCGGAGCGCCTGCCTGCCGCGCTGACGCAGGGGCAGCGGGACTTCTTCGGCGCGCACACCTACCGGCGCACGGACCGGGACGGCTCGTTCCACACGCTGTGGGGCGGGGACCGGTCGGAGGTCGGCGCGTAGCGGTTGCCGGTACGAGGCGGCGGGCGGCCCGGGCGGCCGGCCGCCGCCTCTTCCGTTGCCGCGACGGTGGACGCGGGCGGGCTGCGCGGCTAGCCGTCGGCGAGTTCGCCGAGGAGTTTCCAGGTACGGCGGCGGTCCTCGTCGCCGCCCAGGTCCGTGGCCGTGAACACCACCTCCGTCGCCCCGGCCTCGCGGTACCGGCGTACCTCGGCGGCGACGGTGTCCTCGTCGCCGATGACGGCCACGTCGGCGGCGCGGATCGCGCCGGAGAGGCCGAGGACGCGCTGGTAGGAGGGGAACTGCTCGTAGAACGCGAGCTGTTCGGTGGCCTTCTCGCGCACCGCCTCGACGTCGGCGGTGACCACGCCGGGCACGAAGGCGACGATCCTCGGTGCCGGCCGGCCCGCCGCCTCGGCGGCCGCGGTGACGGCGGGGACGATGTGCTCGGCGAGCGCACGGGGACCGGCGAGCAACGGGAGGATGCCGTCGGCGAGTTCGCCGGAGGCGCGCAGGGCCTGCGGCGCCATGGCGGCGACGAGGAGCGGGACCGGCGGTTCGGCGCCCGGCACGGACGCGGGCAGGGGTGTGGTGGCGGTGAGCAGCTCCCCGTGGAAGTCGGCGCCGCCGGTCTCGATGAGGGTGCGCAGGGCGGTGAGGAACTCGCGGAGCCGGGCGACGGGACGCTCGTACGGGATGCCGAAGCCGGTCTCGGTCAGGTGCTTGGTGCCGAGCGCGAGGCCGAGGTGGTAGCGGCCGCCGGTCGCGGCCTGGGCGGTCTGCGCCTGGCTCGCGACGAGCAGCGGGTGCCGGCCGAAGACGGGGATCGCGGCTGTTCCGACGTGCAGGCCGGGTACTTCACGGCCGACGATCGCCGCGAGCGAGGGAGAGTCGTAGCCGAAGGTCTGCCCGAACCAGACGGACCGCAGCCCGGCCTCGTGGGCTTCCCTGGCGAGCTGCACGGTGAGGTCGATGCGGTGCTGCAGGTTGAGCGCTGCGCCGATGGTCATATCCGGGCCAACCGGCGTGCGGGGAAAGGGCATTCCCCATCGCGTGTGAACAGCGTGTGGCGGCTGACGGATGCGCCCGGGCCCGGCCCCGGGGGCCGGATCGCCCCCGGGCCCGGACGGCCGCCGTTCGGGCCGTGCTCAGGTCAACGGCGGTCCCGGTTCCGGGTTCGGTACGGGTTCCGGGCCCGGCGGGACCGGTGAGGGCGAGGGGTCCGGGGGTGGGCCGGGGGTCGGCGTGGGTTCCGGGGCCGGTCCCGGGCCCGGCGACGGTGGCGTGGGTTCCGGGCCCGGGGCCGGTGGCGGCGTGGGGACCGGTGACGGGTACGGGTCCGGGGGCCGGGGATCCGGTCCGGGCGTGGGTCCGGGTGGAGCGGGGGTGGGATACGGGTCGGTCATGGTGTCCTCCGGCCAGTCGGTCGACATCGGCTCTGGACTACTCCACGCGTACCCGGCGCCCGCGTCCCCCACTCACCCGCCCGCATGACGGGAGGGGCCCATGCGGCTCTATCGGCCCCGCATCCGCGCGCCATGCCACGAGGCCGGGCCGACCGGGCGGTCTATCCGCCGAGCACCGCCCGCACGCCCGCCGCGAGGCCCCGCCGGGGACTCGACAGCACCGGGATCGTGGTCGTCGTCAGCTGCTCGGCCGGTGCCAGGGAGCCCTGGGCCAGGACGATCGCGTCGGCCCCGGTGACCGTGTCGGCGGCGTCCGCCACCAGGCGTGCGCAGCCCTCGCCGTCTCCCGCCGCGAACCGGTCCCAGGCGCCCTCGACCAGGCGGGTCCGCACCTCGACGGGGCGTCCCGCGCGGCGGGCCTCCTCCTCGATCAGGGACGTCGTCGGTCCGAACGTGCTCTCCACGCTGGCCAGTACGGTGATCCGGGGCCCGAGCGCCACCGCCGCGGCCGCCATCGGGCGGTCCGAACGCAGCACCGGGACCGGCACGTCCGCCGCCTCCGCCACCGCGCCGATGGTCGAGCAGGTGCACACGACCGCCCGCGCGCCCTCGGCAACTGCCTTGTCCAGCACGGCCCGTACCTCGTCCGCCACCGCCTCCGGGCTCTCCCGCCGGGCCCGGGCCAGCAGCTCCTCGTCGACGAAGTGCCGCAGCTCCAGGCCCTGATGGTCCTCGTCGCGCAGGGCTTCGAAGACGGGGACGTGCGCGGGTGAGGTGTGCAGCAGGGCGAGCATGTCGTCAGAACCTTCCGGGGTGCGCCACGAGCCACTGCTTCGCCGCCCGCAGCAGCTCGGGGTCGGGCGCCGGGGCCACGTCGGGGTGGCGCTCGGCCCACTTGGTGACGTACGGGCAGAGCGGGGCGACGACGACGCCCTCGCGTTCGGCGATGTCGTACAACTCCCGTGCGAGGGAACCCGCGATGCCCTTCCCCTCGTGGGCCGGCTCCACGATCGTGTGGACGGGGACCAGGGCGCGCGCCGGCGATTCGAGGACGAAGTACTCGATGTGGCCGACGACTTCGCCGTCCGTGCCGTCACCGAAGGCCTCCAGGCGGCCCGCCGCCCGGTCGTCGCGGATCTCGATGTCGCTCATGGGCACGCTCCTGGTCCGGCGGACGGTGATCGGGATCAGGCCGGTACGGCCTGCGGGCTGCGCTCCTGGTCCGAGCCCGGCACCGGCTCGGACGGGTCGGCGCCCAGGGCCACGACGCGGTTGTCGCGGTCCACGTGCACGACCCGGGGTTCGAGTGCCCGCGCCTCGGCGTCGGTCACCTGAGCGTAGCTGATGATGATCACAAGGTCGCCGGGGTGGACGAGATGGGCGGCGGCGCCGTTGATCCCGATCACGCCCGAGCCGCGTTCGCCCTCGATGGCGTACGTCTCCAGGCGGGCGCCGTTGGTGATGTCCACGATGTGCACGAGCTCGCCGGGCAACAGGTCGGCGGCGTCGAGCAGTTCGGCGTCGATGGTCACCGATCCCACGTAGTGCAGGTCGGCCTGGGTGACGGTGGCACGGTGGATCTTCGATTTGAACATGGTGCGCAGCATGCGGTGCTCCCAGAATTCGGCTCCCTGCCTGCGTGCAGGTCAAGGGCTCTCAGTTGAGGCGCAGCCCAGGGTACGGAACGGCTCCGGGGACCGCACCGAGAACCGCGTCACACCGCGCACACGCGGAAGGGGGCGGACCGCGTCAGGCGGCCCGCCCCCGAATCCGGTACGTCGGCTACGAAGTCGCCGGGAGCGCCGGCAGGCTGCCCAGAAGTCCCGTGACGATGGAGAGGACGGGCGAGAGCAGGCCGGTCACCGCGCTCAGCACTCCGCCCAGGTCGAGCGAGGTGAGGGCCTTGAGCAGGTCGGCGACCGTCTTCTGGAGCTGGGCCACGGCGTCCGCGATCGGGTCGGCGGCGGGTACCGCGGCCCGGTCGGTGCCGACGGCCCGCTGCTCGACGCCGCGCAGCGCGGTGGCGTACGCCTTCTCGACCGCCTTGTGGTAGTCGGCGGCCTCCTGGACGCCGAGCGGAGCGGTGCCCCGCTGCGTGAGGTCGGTCAGCACGTCGAGCAGCGGGGCGAGCGCGTCGGTGCCGTGGACGTGCACGTCGTCCCGCATCTCGTGCTTCATCTCGTCGAGCCACGGACCGATGTCCTCGGTGTCCGCGGCCGTGACGGACCCGGGGACGGACGACTGCGAGGAGGCCGGATCCGAGGCTCCTCGGTACGCGCCGACCGTGGCGGCGGCGGTGCCGACGGGGCCGAAGACCAGCGCGGCGCAGATGACGGACGGCAGCAGCAGTCCACGGGTTACGAGGGGGGACATGCAGGTTCCTTTCGGGGCTGTCGAGTGCAGCTGTCTTGCGCTCACCGTGAGAACCCGCCCGGTGCCCCGCAACCGATCGAGCGCCCCGTGCCGCGCCCTCCGCCACCCAAGCACCGCCGCCCACCTGCGTGTTTCGACCCTTGTACGGGGTATCGGGCGCGCTGCGCCGTCAGGGTGCGGGCGGCCTCAGGCGACGGCCTCCTGGGCGGCGATCGGCGGCACCGCGTCGCCGCGCTCCTCGAACTGCGTCCGGTACAGCTCCGCGTACCGGCCGCCCGCCGCCAGGAGTTCCTCGTGGGTGCCGCGTTCCACGACCAGGCCGCCCTCGATCACCAGGATCACGTCGGCGGCCCGGACCGTGGACAGGCGGTGGGCGATGACCACCGCGGTGCGGCCCTCCAGTGCCTCGGTGAGGGCCTCCTGGACGGCGGCCTCGGAGGTGTTGTCGAGGTGGGCCGTGGCCTCGTCGAGGATGACGACGTGCTGGCGGGCCAGCAGCAGCCGGGCGATGGTCATGCGCTGGCGCTCGCCGCCGGACAGGCGGTAGCCGCGCTCGCCGACCACGGTGTCCAGGCCGTCGGGCAGGGACCGTACGAGCTCGTCGAGGCGGGAGCGGCGCAGGGCGTCCCACAGTTCGGGCTCGGTCGCGGTGGGGCGGGCCAGCAGGAGGTTGGCGCGGACCGTGTCGTGGAAGAGGTGGCCGTCCTGGGTGACCATGCCGAGGGTGGCGCGCAGGGAGCCGGCGGTCAGGTCCCGGACGTCGACGCCGCCGACGCGTACGGCGCCCGCGTCGACGTCGTACAGGCGCGGCAGGAGCTGGGCGATGGTCGACTTTCCGGCGCCGGAGGAGCCGACGAGGGCGACGGTCTGGCCGGGTTCGGCGCGGAAGGAGATGCCGTGCAGGACCTCGGCGCCGCCCCGTGTGTCCAGGGAGGCGACCTCTTCGAGGGAGGCGAGGGAGACCTTGTCGGCGGACGGGTAGCCGAAGCGGACGTCGTCGAACTCCACGGCGACCGGGCCCTCGGGCACCTCGCGGGCGTCCGGTTTCTCCTCGATGAGGGGTTTGAGGTCGAGCACCTCGAAGACCCGCTCGAAGCTGACCAGGGCGCTCATGACCTCGACGCGGGCCCCGGCGAGGGCGGTGAGCGGCGCGTACATGCGGGTCAGCAGCAGGGCGAGGGAGACGACGGCGCCGGGTTCCAGGCTGCCGCGCAGCGCGAACCAGCCGCCGAGGCCGTAGACCAGGGCGAGGGCCAGGGAGGACACCAGGGTCAGCGCGGTGATGAACACCGACTGGGCGGTGGCCGTCCGTACGCCGATGTCCGCGACCCGGCGGGCGCGGGCGGCGAACTCCTCGGACTCCTCCTCGGGGCGCCCGAAGAGCTTGACCAGGGTGGCGCCGGGGGCGGAGAAGCGCTCGGTCATCCGGGTGCCCATCGCCGCGTTCAGCGTCGCCGCCTCCCGCTGCATCCGGGCCATCCGGGTGCCCATGCGGCGGGCCGGGACCACGAACACCGGCAGCAGCACCAGCGCGAGCAGGGTGATCTGCCAGGACAGTGTCAGCATCACGGCGAGGGTGAGCACGAGCGTGACCAGGTTGCTGACCACTCCGGAGAGGGTGTTGCTGAACGCGCGCTGGGCGCCGATGACGTCGTTGTTGAGACGGGAGACCAGCGCGCCCGTACGTGTCCGTGTGAAGAACGCGACCGGCATCCGCTGCACATGATCGAACACAGCCGTGCGCAGATCGAGGATGAGCCCCTCGCCGAGCGACGCAGACAGCCGCCTGCCGAGGATGCCGAGGGCCGCCTCGGCGACCGCGATGAGCGCGATGAGCAGGGCCAGGCGGACGACCGTGCCCTCGTCGCCGTGCGACACGATCGCGTCGACGACATGTCCGGCGAGCACGGGGGTCGCGACGGCGAGCAGTGCGGTCACCACCCCGAGCAGCACGAACTGCGCGATACGGGCGCGGTGCGGACGGGCGAACGCTCCTATGCGGCGCAGCGTGGCGCGCGCGAAGGGGCGGCGCTCCGGCTGGGCGGTCATGACACTGTGCAGCTGTGTCCAGGCTGTGGTCTCCATGCTCATGGGAGAGAACGTAGAACCTCGAGCGTTGTTGAGGTCAATACTCCCGCTTTTCCGTCCCCCACCTCGAAGGACCTCATGGCCCTGCCTCCCCAGCCGCTTTCCGTCCGTAAGGCGCCCGCCGCAATCCCGCAACCCGCAGTTGGCGCGGTGCGGAAAACCTCTTCGAGTGTGACTGCGGTTCAACTTCCCCAAGGCCCCACGCCGGGACGGTTCCCCCGTCGCGTCCCGGTCCGCCAGATCCTGTGCCTGCTTCCGCTCCTGCTGGTCACCGTCATCGCCGTGCAGCACCGTGACGTCCTCGCCGAGGGCTTCGGCCATCTGCGGTCGGCCGAGTGGCCGTGGCTGCTCGCCGCGGCCGGTGCCACCTGTCTGACCTGGGTGGCGGCCGCGTTCACCCGGCAGGGCGCGGTGATGGACCGGCTGCCCAGGCGGCGGCTGCTCGCGACCCAGTTCGCGGCGGGCTCGGCCAACCACCTGCTGCCGACCGGCCTCGGCGCCGGGGCGGTCAACCTGCGCTTCATGACCGTGTGCGGCATCCCGCTCGCCCGCTCCTCGGCCGCGCTGGCGCTGTACCTGCTGGCGGAGTCGGTCACGCGGGTGGGTCTGCTGCTCACCCTGCTGCTCGCCTTCCCGGACGCGCTGCGGTTCGGCTCGCTGCTGCCGGACGACGCGATGGGCCCCCTGCTGCTGACGATCGGCGCGATCGCCGTCGTCGCGGCTCTGGTCCTCGCCTTCGTACGACGGCTGCGCACGACCGCGGCGGCCTTCCTGCGCACGGCCCTCGGCGAACTGCGCTCGGTGCACACCCGTCCGTCCCGGGCGCTGGCGCTGTGGGGCGGTTCGCTCGCCTTCCCCGCACTGCAGGCGGCCGGGCTGGTCCTCGTGGGGCTGTCGCTGGGGCTGCCGGTGCCGCCGGTGCACATGGCGGTCGCCTACCTCGCCGCGACGGTCGCGGTGGCGCTGGTGCCGACGCCGGGCGGGCTCGGCTCGGTGGAGGCGGCGCTGGTCGTGGCGCTGGTGGCGGCGGGCGGCCCGGTGGCCGTGGCGACGGCGGTGGTGCTCGCCTACCGGATCATCACGGTGTGGCTGCCGCTGCTGCCGGGGGCGCTGACGCTGGGTGCGCTGGTGCGGCTGAAGGTGATCTGAGGGACCGCGCCCTCAACCGGCGGCCGGAACAGGCCGGTCGGCGTTCGGTTCGCTCACCACGGCACCGGTTTGCCGTCCCGGAAGAAGCCGCCGGTCGGGCCGTCGTCCGGGAGGGTGGCCGCCCAGACGATGCCCGCGGCGCCCTCGGCGACCGGGCGGCCGCCCCGGCCGCCCATGTCGGTGGCGACCCAGCCGGGGCAGATCGCGTTGACGAGGACGCGCTCGCGGCGCAGTTCGCCGGCGAGCATGCGGGTGAGGGCGTTGAGCGCGGCCTTGGAGACGCTGTAGGCGGGGGTGCCGCCGCTCATCGACTGGAGGGAACCGCCCTCGCTGCTCACCATGACGACCCGTGGATGTGGGCTGTGCCGCAGCAGCGGGAGCAGCGCCTGGGTGACCCGCCAGGCGCCGAACAGGTTGGTGTCCAGGGCCCGTTGCACCTCGCCGAGGTCGGCGGACCGGGCCTGGGCCCAGGTGTCGTACAGGATCGCCGCGTTGTTGACGACCACGGACACCCGCCCCAGCTCGCGGGTGACCCGGTCGGCCATCGCGGACACGCTCGCCTCGTCGGAGACGTCGAGCTGCACGGCGGTGACCCGCTCGCCGCCCGGGTCGATGCGGGCTGCGGCGGCGCGGCCCCTGTCGAGGTCGCGGGAGCCCAGGACGACGTGGTGGCCGCGGTCGGCGAGCTGCCGTACCACCTCGTACCCGATGCCCCGGTTGGCGCCGGTCACGACGGCGACCGGTGGGGTCGTGCGATCGGCTGCCATCGCGACCACTCCCTCGCTGTGGACCTTCAGCCTCGCACAGCGGCCTGCCCCGGGGCGGCCGGTCGAGGCACTCACCGGCACTATCGGAGGTGACTGCCCACCCACGACAGGAGCCGACATGCCGGTGCGTATCGAGCGCCAGGGACCCGTGACCACGGTCGTCCTCTCCCGACCCGAGGTCCGCAACGCCGTCGACGGGCCGACGGCCGCCGAACTCGCCGCCGCGTTCCGGGAGTTCGAGGCGGACGAGCAGGCCGCGGTGGCGGTGCTGTGGGGCGAGGGCGGCACGTTCTGCGCGGGCGCCGACCTGAAGGCGCTCGGCACGGAGCGGGGGAACCGGGTCGCGGAGGACGGGGACGGTCCGATGGGTCCGACCCGGCTGCGGCTGTCCAAGCCGGTGATCGCCGCGGTCGCCGGGCACGCGGTGGCGGGCGGTCTGGAGCTGGCGCTGTGGTGCGATCTGCGGGTGGCCGAGGAGGACGCCGTCTTCGGGGTCTTCTGCCGCCGCTGGGGCGTCCCGCTGATCGACGGCGGGACGGTACGGCTGCCCCGGCTGATCGGGCAGAGCCGCGCGCTGGACATGATCCTCACGGGGCGGGCGGTGGGCGCGCCGGAGGCCTGTGAGATGGGGCTGGCGAACCGGGTGGTCCCGACCGGGACGGCCCGCACGGCGGCCGAGGAACTGGCCGCCGGGATCGCCCGCTTCCCGCAGGCGTGCCTGCGGGGCGACCGGGCTTCGGTGCTGGAGCAGGACGGGTTGGACGAGTCGGCTGCGATGCGCGGTGAACTCCGTTATGGGATGGGTGTGTTGGCGGAGAGTCTGGAGGGGGCGGCCCGGTTCGCGTCGGGTGCGGGACGGCACGGGTCGTTCACGGACCTGTGAGCTGCGGGTCGATCATCGCCGTGTGGGTCTGTGCCCTTGTCGCGTCCCGGCGGTCGAGCCAGGACAGGACGGGGGCGGTCATCACCGTCGTCACCAGGGCGACGAGGACGAGGACCGAGAAGAGCGACTCGCTGACGATCCCGGCGGACAGACCGATGTTCAGGGCGATCAGCTGCATCAGCCCGCGGGCGTTCATCAGCGCGCCGACCCGGACCGCCACGGCCGGTGGTTCGCGGCGCAGGCGGGCCGCGGCCCAGCAGCCGCCGAACTTGCCGACCACGGCCAGTACGACGGCCGCCGCGCCGAAGAGCAGGACTCCGGGGTCGGCGAACACGTCGAAGCGGGTGTTGAGGCCGGAGTAGGTGAAGAACATCGGGACGAAGACGACCTGGGTGACGGACTGGGTGGTGCGTACCACGCGTTCGGCGGCCTCGCCGCGGGGCATGGCCATGCCCACGCAGAACGCGCCGAACACGGCGTACAGGCCGATGATGTCCGTGAACCAGGCGGCGCAGAACAGCACGGCGACGGTGCCGAGGAGGCGCGTGTCGTCGCGCAGGCCGGGACGTTCGACGATCCGGGCGAGCAGCCGGCGGCCGACCAGGAACAGCACGGCCACGAAGAGCAGTGAGCCGCCGACGGCGGTGAGTACCTTGCTCGGTCTGCCGGAGGCCGCGCTGAGCACGCCGGCCAGCAGGATCCAGGCGACCGCGTCGTCGGTGGCGCCGGATGCGAGGGACAGGGAGCCGAACCGGGTGCCGGCCAGCCCGCGTTCGGTGATGATGCGGGCCAGCATCGGGAACGCGGTGATGGCCAGGGCGACGCCGACGAACGCGGCCGTCACCCACACCGAGACGCCGTCGACGAAGATGTCCACCCGCCCGTGCGCCGCGAGCGCGAGGCTCACGCCGAGCGCCAGCGGGATGGTGACCCCGGCGGCCGACACGGCCATGGCGGTGCCGGCGAGCCCGCGGTTCGCGTGGGCCCGGAACTCGTATCCGGCGTGGAACATCAGGGCGACCAGGCCGATCTGTCCGGCCACGTACAGCACCGGTTTCAGTTCGGCGGGGAAGACCGCGTCGGAGGCGGCGGGCGCGACGAGCCCGAACAGCGAGGGGCCGAGCAGCACTCCGGCGATCATCTCGCCGACGACCGGCGGCTGTCCGAACCGGCCGCTGACGGCGACGACGGCTCGGCAGGTCAGCAGGATGACGACGACGGCCGCGAAGAAGGCGGGCGCGAGTTCGACAGGTGTCATGGTCGCTCCTTCTCAGCGGCTGCCGACGACGGACGGGGACGGGCCGCCGGACGACTCGGCGAAGTAACGTCGGCACAGGCCCTGGCGGCGGGCGTCCCACACCATGTAGGTGCCGAGGACGAGTTGGGTGAGGCTGCGCGGCACGTTCGCCCAGTGGTCGGCGAGGCGCATCGCCGCGAGCCGCAGCCGGGGCGTGCGCTGGTCCGTGTGCGGGACCAGCAGGCAGGGGCCGCGGTTGGGCAGCGAACGGGTGTGCTCGGCGGCCGACTCCAGACGGAACCGCCGTAACACCTCCTCGGCCGCGACCCGCATGGTGAGCACGGCGAAACCGCGGGCCGGGCAGGGGCGGTTGGCGGTGACGCCGAACGGGATGGACGCGGTGGGCCGGGTGTCCTTCGACAACCAGCGGTCGGGGTCGAAGCGGTCGGCCTCGGTGGTGCCCGAGCGCTGGTACTCGGGGTAGTTGAAGAGAAGCACCGAGCCCGGGGGGATGGCGGGCCGGCCCGCGCGCGGGATCTCCGCCGTGGTGATGCGGTGGGCCACGCCGAACAGGGGGAAGTGCTGGAGGGTCTCGTCGACGACGTGGTCGAGGTAGTCGCGGTCGCCGGACCTCAGCCGCTCCTGTACGTCCTGGTGGGTGGCGAGGGCGAGCAGCAGGTGGGCCATGGCCTCCGACATCTGCACGACGGCCGTGTTGAAGAAGGTCCCCTGGAGGTAGTACGCCCGCTCCCGCTCGCTCAGCAGCACGGGCAGCGGCACCGGCGGCGGGTCGTGGGCGAGGCGCTCGCGGAGGTACGCGGTGAGACGGGTCCGGCGGTCCATGTGGCGCAGGCGCGTGCACTTGAGGGCGGAGACCACGTCGTCGGCGTTGCCCACGATCAGGTCGCGCACGGGGCGTGGACACGGCTCGCGGAAGACGACCTCGTAGTAGACCTCGGCCCACACCGGCATCATCAGGTCGCGCAGCCGCACGCGGTGGACGCGCTCGTCGCCGTCCAGTTCGTCCAGGACGCGCCCGGTGCAGCGGCCGACCAGTTCGGTCCACTCGGCGCGGGACGGCCCGGCGAGGATCTGCCGGGTGGTGCGGGCCACCTCGTCGTAGCGGGGGCCGGGCTCCAGATGCTCCTGGTGGACCTCGGGGCCGGGCGAGAGCCAGTACCAGAACAGGTCGGAGAGGGCGGCGCCCCGGCTGCGGCCATTGGCGGCCGGATGGCCGTACACCTGCTTGAACTCCTCGGCGGGGACTTCGAGTCCGGGTGCGGCGATGCCCTCCTCGCCGTTGACGCGGGCGAAGATGCGCACGCGCAGCGCGACCACCGACTTCGGCAGCCAGTACGGCAGGCTCGCCACCAGCGCGAGAGCGGCCGCGGAGAGCAGCCATCCCGTCGCGCTCATGAGACCGCTCCGCCGAACAGCGGACCGGACCAGGCCGGGCGGACCAGGCCCGGGGTGAGTTCGTCGAGCCCGGCCACTCCGCACAGGGCGAGCGCGTCCTCGATCTCCTCGCGCAGCAGCTCCAGCAGCTTGCGCACGCCCTTCTCGCCGTCGGCGGCCAGCGCCCACATCACCGGGCGGCCGATGCCGACCGCCCGCGCGCCGAGCGCGAGTGCCTTGACCGCGTCGGTGCCGCGGCGCACGCCGCCATCCAGCAGCACGGGGATCCGGCCCTCCACCGCCGCGACGATCTCGGGCAGCACCTCCAACGTGGCCGGGACGGTGTCGAGTTGACGGCCGCCGTGATTCGACAGCAGCAGCCCGGAGACGCCGTGCCGGACCGCGAGCCGGGCGTCCTCGGGGTGCAGGACGCCCTTGAGGAGGATCGGCAGGTCGGTGACCGAGCGCAGCCAGGTGATGTGCTCCCAGGAGAACTCCGGGGACATCGCGATCTGGCGGACGTGCCCGAACTCGCCGTCGCGCAGGTCGACGAGGTTCTCGCAGCGCAGACCTGCGGGGAGGTCGTGGAAGCCGTTGCGCCGGTTGCGTTCGCTCGCGCCGAGGACCGGGGAGTCGACGGTGACGACGAGCGCGGTGCAGCCGGCGTCGGTGGCGCGGCGGACCAGGGCCTCGGTGATCTCCGGGTCGGGCTGGAGGTAGAGCTGGAACCACAGCGGTACGGTCTCGCCGGGTCCGGCGGCGGCGCGGGCCGCGGCGGCGACCTCGCCGACGGCCACGGTCGACGCCATGCTCGCGATCATGACGGCCCCGGCGGCGGCCGCGGCCCGCGCGGTGGCCAACTCCCCTTCGGGATCGACGAGTTTGTGGAAGGCGGTCGGCGAGAGCAGGACCGGCAGCCGGGTACGGCCGCCGAAGAGGGTGACGTCCAGATCCGACACCGCACGGCCGCGCAGCACGCGGGGTAGCAGACGCAGCCGGCCGAACGCCTCCTCGTTGGCCCGTACGGTGATCTCGTCGCGAGCGCCGCCGGCGATGAAGTCGGCGTGCACGGGGTCGAGTTTCTCCCGTGCCGCCGCCTCGAAGTCCTTCACACAGAACATCACGGCCGCCTCACCGCCCCGCGCCGGTGGATTCCGACGCCGGCTCCCGGTTCAGCTCACGGGCGAAGAAGGCGGCGAGCGGGGCGTGGTGGACGTCCGGGTGATCCCACTCGTTCTCCAGGTTCTCGGCCAGGTGGTGGGTGGCGAGAAGCCCGCCGTCGCGGAAGTGGCGTATCACCGGGTGGAGATACGACGCGTCGAAGGCGTCGTCGACGGAGTTCTGCGCGGTGCGGCGCACGGTGATGTCGAAGGGGTCGACCTTGTCGTGGTCGGGGCCGTACTCCAGGGTGACGGTGAAGTAGTCGCGGTCGCGGGTGAGTTGGGACCCGTGCGTGTAGTCGACGGGGACTTCCTCGTGGTAGCGGGCCGTCCCGTCCGGCTCCGTGACGATCAGGTCGCCGAGCACGCCGAACTGCTGCCACAGAGCCGAGCTCCGGTTGACGCGCTCCACCACGGCGTCCGCGAGCCGCGTCGGCTCGGCCGCGAGAGGGCTGTGGGGCCAGGGGCGGTCGTGGTGGCGTTCGTCGAGGATGCGGCTCAACGCCCGTACGGCGTAACGGAATCCGTGGATGAAGCCGCCGGTGGACTTCTTGAAGTCGCGCTGCTGCATCAGGGTGCCGGCGAAGTAGAGGCCGGGCACGTTGACGGACTCATAGGCCGGAGTGAGCGCGGCGAAGCGGTCGTTGATGACGAGTTCGGGCCGGCAGTCCTCGTCGAACGGCGAGGCGTCGAAGCGGAAGCCCGTGCACACGATCACCCGGTCGTAGACCAGTTCCTTCACCACCTCGTCGGCCCGGGAGAAGCTGAAGCGCACGCGATAGCGGTCGCCGTCCTTCTCGATGGACTGGACGTGGCCGTCCAGCAGGGCGTTCTGGGACTTGAGCTGGTAGGTGTCGAGGAAGTTGTTGTTGACCGCGCGCAGATGGCCGACGAAGTGCGTGTTCCAGGCGAGTCTGATGCCGTGCGGCCCCGCCACGTGGATCACGGCGGCCGTCTCGACAAGGTTGTCAGCGGTCTCCAGAGCGGAGTTGCCCTTCCCGAGGATCAGGACCCGCCGGTCGGTGAACTCCTCGGGGTCGACGGACACGTCCGCGTACTGCTCCGCCGTCTCGATGCCGGGAACGTCGGGGATGTAGGGGCGGGTGACGCCGGTCGCCATGACCAGCCGCCGGGCACGGTGCTCGGTGCCGTGCTGGTCGGTGACCGCGAACCCGTTCCCGTCCCGTGTGATGCGGACCGCCCGGGTGTCGTAGGCGATGTCGAGCTTGAACGCCTCGGCGAAGTCGGCGAGATACCGCACGAGGTCGTCGGCGGCCGGGAAGTAGCGCTTGGTGTAACGGGTGAAGAGCAGGTCGGGGTCGTCGGACAGCAGCGAGTTCCAGTCCATACGGAGGTTGAGCTCGGGGTCCGAAGTGCCGTTGTGGACCTTGTTGATGGAGATGAGTCTGCGGTGGCGCGGAAATGTCCGGAAGAAGGTGCCCGGGGTGCCGCCGCTCTCCAGGATGCGGTAGTCGTGTCCCGCCGTCCGGAGGAGCCGGCCGAGCTGGAGTCCGGCCGGACCGGCGCCTATGACGAGGTAGTCGAGCGATTCCTGGTGCACAGTGTCTGCCTTCCGTTGGGGGTGGGGGGTCCGGAAGCCGTTGTGCGATGGAGCCAGAGCAGCAGCCAAGTCCGCGAGGGGCCGCAGCGGAAGTCAACTGCCCTGTCTCGACAGGAAGTTGACAGCTCCGCTTGAACAGCTCTAAACGTGCGGAGTACGAACCTCTGTGCGGATGCGGCAGGATGAGCGGCTGCACATCCTGAGTTTTGGAGGTAACCGGTGAACCGAGCGCTCACCGTGGACGACCTGGTCCTCGCGGGAATCGCGCTGGCCGCGGGCCTGCTGGCGGCCTTCTTGCTGCGCATGCTGATGCGCTGGCTGGGCAAGCACGCCGACCGCACCCGCTGGAGCGGTGACGATGTCATCGTGGACGCGCTGCGGACGGTGGTGCCGTGGGCGGCGATCGTCGGCGGCGCGGCTGCCGCGGGCGGGGTGCTGCCGCTGACGAGAACGGTCCAGAACCATGTCAACCAGATCCTGACCGTCGTCCTGATCTTCGTGGTGACGCTGACCGCGGCCCGGGTCGTGGCCGGTCTGGTGCGGGCGGTCACCACCTCGCGCTCCGGGGTCGCCGGCTCGGCCACGATCTTCGTGAACATCACCCGGGTGCTGGTCCTGGCGATCGGCTTCCTGGTGGTGCTGCAGACGCTGGGCATCTCCATAGCGCCCCTGCTCACCGCCCTGGGCGTCGGCGGTCTTGCGGTCGCCCTCGCGCTCCAGGACACGCTCGCGAACCTCTTCGCGGGCATCCACATCCTGGCCTCGAAGACCGTGCAGCCCGGCGACTACATCCGCCTCAGCAGCGGCGAGGAGGGTTACGTCGAGGACATCAACTGGCGCCAGACGACGGTCCGGGCGCTCTCCAACAACCTGGTCGTCATCCCCAACGGGCAGCTCGCCAAGACGAACATGACCAACTTCATGCGTCCCGAGCAGCAGTTGACGATCCTGGTGCAGGTCGGGGTCGCCTACGACAGCGACCTCGAACAGGTCGAGCGGGTGACCATGGAGGTCATCGCCGAGGTGATGACGGAGGTCACCGGCGCGGTCCCGGACCACGAACCGGCGATCCGCTTCCACACCTTCGGCGACTCCCGCATCGGCTTCACGGTCATCCTGGGCGTCGGCGAGTTCAGCGACCAGTTCCGCATCAAGCACGAGTTCATCAAGGCCCTGCACAAGCGCTACCGAGAGGAGGGCATCCGGATTCCGGCTCCGGCGCGGACGGTGGCGCTGCAGCAGGGGGCGGTGGTCATACCTCAGCAGCGTGAATCGACGCCGGGGTGAGCTGAGTTCATCCCTCCGCGGCCGCCGGTTTGGTATCTGGTAGGGGGTGGGGTCGGCCGGTGGCTGGGAGGGGTGGGGGCGTGGGGGTGGACGCGGCTCGGATCGTGACCGTGACGGTCGATGATCAGGTGGTGGGGGCAGGATTCTGGATCGGAGAAAGGCTGATCCTCACGAGCGTGAGGATGGTTCAGGGCGCTGTATCACGAACACCGACCTTCCATGTGCACTTCACTGCCGGGAGCCCCGACGGACCCGGGCAACCGTGCACTGTCGGGTGGCACGGCGAGAGGGACCACGACTTCGCCCTACTGGTGATGGACGACTTCGAGTCGCTCCGAGGCAGCCTGGCTCCAGCCCCGATCAAATGGGGGACTCTCTCCGGCCGCCGTCCGGAGTCGTGCGTTGTCGTGACCAGGGTCGCGGACAAGGACTCGGAGCACGTGGTGGGTTTGACGGGAACCATCAGTCCTGTGTCCGGGTCTTTCACGCCGGCCTGGGTCCTTTCCGAGGACGCCTCGTCATTCCACAGCAGCTCCGGCCCCCTTGTCCGCGGTGCACCTGTATACGTCGGGGATCACTTGGTGGGCATCGTCTCGGATCTCACTGAACCTCCTGACCGGCTGGCAGTCGTACGGATAAGCCAAATTCGCCATTCTGAAGACCTGCCTCAGCTCCTTGAGCACATCCTCGGCGGGCCCCTCGTCACGGAGCCTGTGGAACTGGCGGAATGGGTTGACTCACCGCTACCGCACCGAAACGCCGCTTCTCCTCTCGACCTCCTCAAACCTGAGCTCGCAGCCGTTCCATTCTATGGCCGGGAGAAGGAGTTCGACCGTCTGACGAAGTGGTGCACCCACTCGACGGATGACGTCGAAGTCAACGTGTGCACAGCCCCACCCGGCTTCGGAAAGCGCCGTTTGGCCAGAGAGTTCGCGACCACGATGTCCGAACAGGGCTGGGCCGTGGGCATCTTGCAGGAAGACCCAACCGAAGGTCTGCTCGATGCGCTGACGGAACTTGTGGAACCCACCTTGCTCGTCCTCGACTGGCCGTACACCTCGCTGAATCCAGTCCTGACCGTAATCGAGCGAGCCCTGCTTCGGAGATCTAACGAACCCTTCAGAATCCTGGTTCTGGTGGATGGAACAGACATGCCCGGAGCTCCGGAGTTGCCGAGCCTGGAGTCCGCTCCATCAGGAGTACGGAGCGTTTGGGACAGCGCCGTACACACCGAGCTAGGGCCTCTGGTCACCGGAGAAGGCCGCCCGGAGGCTTTCCTCCGAGCCGTGACGGCCTTCACACCGACATTGCATCAATTTCCGGAGCTCGCCCATGAGTCCTGGAACGAGATCGCCAACCGCGTCAAGATCCCAGACCTCGATCGCCCCGGCTTCGACGCGATCGGCAGAATTCAGACGGCCGCATTGCGCGCCCTGTTCGCTTCCTCCCGGGCACCACGCATGGTGATTGACGCCGTCGAGCGGTTCGAAGAGCGATACCTGCCCTACTCGTCCAACCTGTCTCTCACGAACGAGTCAGCTGCACAACCCACTCCCCCGGCATCCCTCGGTGAAGCCGCCCTCCAAACAAGAGGCTTCGGCGACCGAAAGGCGGACGTGGACCTCCTGGGCCGTACGCCGATCGTCAAAGCCGTCGCGGACCTCCTTCTCTCCGCCCCGGACGGGTCCCCAGAAGCAATCGTGGGCCACACCGACATGACCGGCCCGGCCGTGGTCGCACTGGAAGGTCCCTGGGGTTCGGGCAAGACGACCACGATGGGGCTGATCGAGCAGGAGCTGGAGCGGCGGCTGGCTCCCGGTCCGGGGCAGCAGCAAGCCGACGAGACCGATCGGCAGCCCGCCCCGACGTACCTCTCGGCGGCCGAGGCCCATCGCATCCTCACCGGACGCGACGGAAAGCAGCCGTCGCAATCCCCGTCCGCCACCCCCCGTCGGCGTCCCGTCATCGCCCGCTTCGACCCCTGGTCCCACCAGTCCGACGAGCAGGTGTGGGCCGGCCTCACCGCGGCCGTCCTCGAGTCGACGCAGCCCTGCCTGGGACCGGACGTGAAGTCCCGCGAGCGCTACTGGCTCCTGCGCAACCGGCTCCGGCTGGACACCCGGCAGCTGCGCATGACCTTCTGGCGCAACATTCGCTCGCCGCTGTTCAAGGTCGCCGTCTTCGCCCTCCTCGTACCGGTGATCGCGCAACTCGCCAAGGACGACAAGAGATACGACCTCTGGGGCTGGAAGGCGACTGCGCCGTCGCTCGCGCTCCTGCTGCCAGCTGCGCTGGTGTCGATCGGACTTGTGCACTCCGCCGTCCGTTTCTGCTTCGGACGCGCCCGTTCCTACCTCCCCGCCGAGATCCTGGACGGACCGGTGCTCAGCGGTGCCCTCGCCCCCGGTGCCGGCCCCGCGGTCGACCCGGCGATGCGCGATCCGCTCTACCACGCACGGTCGGGCTACCTCTATCTCGTCCAGCACGACATCCGGGAGCTGCTCGCCAGCCTTCGCGAGAGCGGCGACGAGCTGATCGTGTTCGTGGACGACCTCGACCGGTGCTCCCCCAAGGCCACCGCCGAGGTGTTCGAGGCGATCAATCTGTTCCTGTCCGGCGCGCTGAACAACGACAAGGGACAGTGCCGCTTCGTGATCGGCCTCGACCCGGCGGTCGTCGCCCGTCACCTCGACCAGGCGTACCAGGAGAAGGAATCCGGGCTCAGGGCCCAGCGCCCGCCCAACGGCGACCCGTCCTGGGGCTGGACCTTCCTGCGCAAGCTGATCCAACTCCCGGTGCCGCTGCCGCCCATCGACGACACCGGGATCAGCTCGGCCCTGACCGGGCTCCTGGGCCCGGTAACGGCATCCGCACACCTCCCGACCACGGGATCGTCGACCGCTCCGGACCCGGCGGAGACACAGCAGACCGCCGAAGCCGCACAGACTCCCGAGGCGGAGGCCGAGGAGGAAGCCCAGGCCCGGACGACCGGCCCGTCTCCCGCGCCCGTCACGGGAAGCGGCGCGGCCCCCGCGCCCACGAGCGTCGAGAGCTGGCCGGAACCCGAGTCGGCAGCCCAGGCACAAGCCCGCAACCTGGAGACCCACCCGACCGTCCGAGCTCTCCTCGAACAGCGCCTCGGCGAACAGACGGACCTGTCGATCCGCGAGGCGAAACGGCTGCTCACGATCTGGCAGTTCTACTTGCGCGTGGTCGGGCACAAGGAGCGCGGACCCCACCGGCTCTCCGTGGAGCAGGCGCTGCATCTGGTGGTCCTGGCGGAGATCGCCGCGCGCTGGCCCGCGCTCCAGGCCCATCTGCGCAGGGCGGTGGACGGTCGCCCCGGGCTGTACTGGCTCGCCCTCGGGGCCCAGGACGACCAGGCCTGGCAACAGGCGCTGCGCCGTACCGGCCTTGAGCAGGAGGACAACGCCGTGCGCGAAGCGCTCCGCGAGCTGCTGCGCGAGCACGACGGCGAGCGCGTCGCAGCGGTCGCGGAGCGCCTCTGATCACTCCTGTCCGAGAATGCCCTGCAGGGGCGGCCGGTCCGGCGCTACAGCGTCGCCGAGTTCTCGTGCCAGTGGCCACCCCTGCGGCTGTGGGGGGAGGCCAGGGACGACTGGACCGGGGTGACCGTCCAGTCCGGGTGGCCGGGCATGCGCGGGGTCTTCGTGCCGTAGAGCCAGTCGCGCAGGAAGCCGGACTGGTCCTGGCCCGAGACCTCCGAGGCGACGGCGATGTAGTCCTCCGTCGTCGCCGAGGAGCCCCGGTGGCGCTCCAGGAAGGCGCGCTCGACGGCGTGGAAGACGTCCTCGCCGACCAGCTCGCGGAAGGCGTACAGGACCAGTACGCCGCCCAGGTAGCGCTGGCTGTCGAAGAGGTTGACCGCGTCGGGCGCGGCCACCGGGCCGGAGTCGTGGCGCCACTGGTCGCCGCGCGCGTAGGTGTCCTTCATGCGGGCTTCCATCGTGGTCAGGCCGAGGGAGTCGGCCCAGCCGCGCTCGTAGCGGTACAGCAGCCCGTAGAAGTCGGCGTGTCCCTCGTTGAGCCACAGGTCGGCCCAGGTGGCGGGGCTGACCATGTTGCCGAACCAGGAGTGGACCAGCTCGTGCATCATGTGCGAGCCGATCTTCTTCTCCTCCTGGAGCAGGAAGTTCGGCTTGTACAGGGTGAGGGTCTGGGTCTCCAGGCCGGTGAAGTCGAAGGCGTTCGGGTCGTCGGAGTTGCAGGGCAGCAGTCCGTACGTCTCGAACGGGAACGCCCCGAGCCGCTGCTCCAGCCAGTCGACCAGGCCGGGGGTCAGCGCGAGGGCGGGCTCCAGGGCGGTGGCCCGTGCGGCGGGGACGACGTCGCGCAGGGGCAGACCGTGCGGGCCCTGGCGGTCCTTGACGACGTAGTCGCCGACCGTGATCTGCGCGAGCTCGGTGGCCATCGGTTCGCGGGAGCGGTACGAGTACGCCGTGCGGCCGTCGGCGAGGGTCTCGGCGCCGGTGAGCAGGCCGTTCGCGACGCCGCGCAGGCCGGCCGGGACGGTGACGCGGAAGGTGAAGTCCGCCTTGTCCGACGGGTGGTCGTTGCACGGGAAGACGGTGTGCGCGGAGTTCGGCTGCGGGCAGATCGCGAAGCCGTCAGGGGTGACGACCCAGGCGGTGTGCGCGAGGGCGCGGCCCGGGTCGGCGCCGTACTCGACGCAGATCGTCACGCGTGCCTTCGCGGGCAGCGGGCGGGCGGGGGTGATGCGCAGCTTCTCGTCCACCTGCTCGAAGGCGGCGGTGCGGCCGCCGACGCGGACGGTGCGTATGTCCAGGCCGAGGGCGTCCAGGGAGAGGCGGGTCAGGGCCTGGGTGGTGCGGATCCTCAGCGTGGCGGTGGCGTCGACGAGCTTGGTCGTCGCGTCGTAGGCGAGGTCGAGGTGGTAGGCGGCGACGCGGTAGCCGTCGTTGCCGAGGCTCGGGTAGACGGGGTCGCCGAGGGTCTCTGGGCCGGGAGCTGCGGCGTCCTTCGGCGCGGCGTGCGCCGTACCCCCCACCGTCAGTGCCGCGGCCGTACCGATCAGGGCGGCCGCTGGGGCCGTCACTCTGGTGCGATATCTCATGGTCAGCTTTCGCTCGGACGGCTGGGTGGTCAACTCCGGCCGTCGACGATCAGATGCACGATCTACATCCGAGACCACAAGATCCGGCGATTGGTTGCATGCCGGTGGCGGCTTCGCCCTCGACCAGGGCAAGCCATGTCACTCCCCACCCCTGTCGAGCCGGCCTCGGTCACGAGATATCTTGATGTCGAGCAATGTTGCAGACGTGGAGCGGAGCACCCGGTGACTGACTCGACCATCATCTATACGCACACTGACGAGGCCCCGGCCCTGGCGACGTATTCCTTCCTGCCGGTGGTCCAGGCGTACGCCTCGCAGGCGGGTGTCGCCGTGGCCACGCGGGACATCTCGCTGGCCGGGCGCATCATCGCGGTGTTCCCGGAGTACCTGGCGGAGGACCAGCGCATCCCGGACGCCCTGCACGAGCTGGGCGAGCTGGCGAAGACGCCCGAGGCCAACATCATCAAGCTGCCGAACATCTCGGCGTCGATCCCGCAGCTCAAGGCCGCGATCGCCGAGCTGCAGGGCCAGGGCTACGCGCTGCCGAACTACCCGGACGACCCGAAGACCGACGAGGAGAGGGAGATCCAGGCCCGCTACGACAAGGTCAAGGGCTCCGCCGTGAACCCGGTCCTGCGTGAGGGCAACTCCGACCGCCGCGCCCCCGCCTCGGTCAAGAACTACGCCAAGACCCACCCGCACCGCATGGGCGCCTGGTCCCCCGAGTCCAAGACGAACGTCGCGACCATGGGCGAGAACGACTTCCGCTCCACCGAGAAGTCCGTGGTGATCTCCGAGTCGGGCTCGGTGAAGATCGAGCTCGTCGCCGAGGACGGCTCCACCACCGTGCTGCGCGAGTCCGTACCGGTCCTCGCGGGCGAGGTCGTCGACGCGTCCGTGCTGCACGTGGCCGCGCTGCGCGAGTTCCTCACCGCGCAGATCGCCGAGGCCAAGGCCCAGGGCGTGCTCTTCTCGGTGCACCTGAAGGCCACGATGATGAAGGTCTCCGACCCGATCATCTTCGGCCACGTCGTGCGCGCCTTCTTCCCGAAGACCTTCGAGCAGTACGGCGCCACGCTCGCCGCCGCCGGCCTGTCCCCGAACAATGGTCTGGGCGGCATCCTCGGCGGCCTCGCCGCGCTGCCCGAGGGCGACGCGATCAAGGCGTCCTTCGAGGCCGAGCTCGCCGAGGGCCCGGCCCTCGCGATGGTCGACTCCGACAAGGGCATCACCAACCTGCACGTGCCGTCCGACGTCATCGTCGACGCCTCGATGCCGGCCATGATCCGCACCTCCGGCCACATGTGGGGCCCGGACGGCCAGGAGGCCGACACCCTCGCGGTGCTCCCGGACTCCTCGTACTCCGGGGTCTACCAGGCCGTCATCGACGACTGCCGCGCCAACGGCGCCTACGACCCGTCGACCATGGGCTCGGTCCCGAACGTCGGCCTGATGGCGCAGAAGGCCGAGGAGTACGGCTCCCACGACAAGACCTTCGAGGTCAAGGCGGCCGGCACGGTCCGTCTGGTCGACCAGGCCGGCAACGTCCTCATCGAGCAGCCGGTCGCCGCGGGCGACATCTTCCGCGCCTGCCAGACCAAGGACGCGCCGATCAAGGACTGGGTGAAGCTCGCCGTCACCCGCGCCCGCGCCACCGGCGACCCGGCCGTCTTCTGGCTGGACGAGACCCGCGCACACGACGCCAACCTGATCGCCAAGGTCAACGCGTACCTGCCGGAGCACGACACCGAGGGCCTGGACATCCGCATCCTCGCCCCCGTCGAGGCCACCAAGCTGTCGGTGGAGCGCATCCGCCGCGGCGAGGACACCATCTCGGTGACCGGCAACGTGCTGCGTGACTACCTGACCGACCTCTTCCCGATCCTGGAGCTGGGCACCAGCGCCAAGATGCTGTCGGTCGTCCCGCTGATGGCGGGCGGCGGCCTGTTCGAGACGGGCGCCGGCGGCTCCGCCCCGAAGCACGTCCAGCAGCTGGTCAAGGAGAACTACCTGCGCTGGGACTCGCTCGGTGAGTTCTTCGCGCTGGTGCCGTCCCTGGAGCAGTACGCAACGGCCACGGACAACCCGAAGGCCAAGGTCCTCGCCGACACCCTCGACCGCGCCACGGCGACCTTCCTCAACGAGGACAAGTCCCCGACCCGTCGCGTCGGCGGCATCGACAACCGCGGCAGCCACTTCTACCTGTCCCTGTACTGGGCGCAGGAGCTGGCCGCGCAGACCGAGGACGCCGACCTCGCGAAGGCCTTCGCGCCGCTCGCCGAGACGCTCGCCGCCAACGAGCAGAAGATCGTCGACGAGCTGCTCGCCGTCCAGGGCAAGCCGGCCGACATCGGCGGCTACTACCAGCCCGACCCGGCGAAGGCGGCCGCGGTGATGCGTCCGTCCGCCACGTGGAACGAGGCGCTGGCGTCCCTCAGCTGACCGCAGTGACCTGACGCCGGTGACCCGAGGGTCCCCAAGTCGCCGCCCCGGCAAGGCATTCCGCCTGCCGGGGCGGCGGCGTTTCCGGCAGAGGGACTTCCTCCACGCAATTGCGTGAGCCAAATGTCTCGAACCAAGTCAGCGCCGGTACAAGGCCGTTGAGTGGCGGGCACACTTGCATGGAGCAAGACATCGGCCTGTCGAGTGCGAGGGGTGAGGCGATGGCCACGGCCGGGGGCCCGACGGTACGACGGCGCCAGCTCGGATCCGAGCTGCGGCGCCTGCGGGAACACGCCGGCAAGCGGATCGAGGACGTGGCGAGCCACCTGGAGTGCTCCATGTCCAAGATCAGCCGGGTGGAGACGGGCCAGGCCCCGATCAAGGCACGGGACGTACGGGACCTGCTCCAGTGGTACGGCGTCACCGACCCGGTGCGCGTCGAGACGGTCATGCAGATCCACAAGGACGCCCAGCAGCAGGGCTGGTGGACCCACTACGCCGAGGTGCTGCCCTCGGGCATGGCCACCTACGCGGGCCTGGAGGCCGACGCCCGCGTTCTGCGCTCGTACGAGCCGACGTTCGTGCACGGCCTGCTCCAGACCGAGGAGTACGCCCGTGCCGTGATCGCGGCCGTACGGCCCAACGAGCCGCAGGAAGTGGACCAGTTGGTGCGCTTCCGCAAGGAGCGGCAGGCGCTGCTGACCCGCGATCCGGACCCGCTGGAGCTGTGGGTGGTGATGGAGGAGAGCGCGCTGCGCCGGCCGGTCGGCGGCCGGGAGGTGATGGTGGCCCAGCTGGAGCACCTCATCGAGGCGACGACCATGCCGAACGTGACGATCCAGGTCATGCCGACGGCCAAGGGCGCGCACGCCGCGCTGGCGGGCACCTTCTCCCTGCTGGAGTTCGAGCCCCGCACGCCCACCGTCGTCTACGTCAACTCCATCGCCGGCAACGTCTACCTGGAGAAGGAGCGCGACGTGCGCACCTTCATCCAGACCTTCGACCTGGTGCGGGCCGCCGCTCCGGACCCGCACGACACATCCGTGACCCTGGAGCGGATCGCAAGGGAGATGCACGCGTCATGACCACGCACCACGTCCGACGGCCGTCGCGGGCCGAGCTGATACGCGCCGACTGGCGCAGGAGCAGCCGCAGTTCGGGCAACGGAGCATGCGTCGAGGTCGCCGTCGTCGGTGATGTCGTCGCCGTCCGGGACTCCAAGCACCCCGGCGGCGGCGCCCTGGTGTTCTCGCCGCACGAATGGCGCAGGTTCCTCGACGCGGCGGGCGCGGGCCCCGTCCGCCGTCACTGAGCGGAGCAGCCCATGGACGCCCTCGCCTCCGGCCCCTTCTACGCGACGGACACCTTCTGGGCCGCGGCCGGGGTCTTCGTCGCCGTCCTCGGGGGCTGGGGCGCGATCTGGGCGGCGTTCAGGGTCTCCCATCCCAGGCGGCGCCTGACCTACGCCGTGACCCATGCCCGGCTGGTGCGGCGGCGTATCGACGGCAGCCTGGAGATCCGGCGCAACGGTACCCTGCTGGCCGATCCGCACCTGGTCACGGTGGTGCTCACCAACCGGGGGCGGCGCGATATCGCCAGCAGCGCCTTCGACCGGGGCGAGCCGTTCCGGGTGAGCCTCGGTGTGCCGTACGCCGAGATCCTCGCCGGCGAGTCCCTGCCGAGCGCGGCGCTGGCCCCGCCGGCCCGGATCCACGGCGCGGAGCTGAGGATCGGTCCCGGGCGGATCGGCAGCGGCACGACGATCACCTACCAGCTGCTGGTCGACAGGGAACCGTCGTACTCCTGTCAGCACTCGCTCCTCGACGTACGCGTGCAGTCCGCCCCCGCGCTGCCCCTTCAGTGGGGAAGGACGAGTTCCAGGTCGAGCCAGCGCGCCAGGTCCGCGATCTCCTGACCCACCTCGTGGCGCACGGCCGCCTCGAAGGGCACGTCCTCGTGGATCGCGTGCACCGTCAGCACCCCGGCCCTGCGGTCGGCGGTGGCGTCGAGCTTTCCGACGAGCCGGTCGCCGTACAGGATCGGGAGCGCGAAGTAGCCCCAGCGGCGCTTGGCGGCCGGCTTGTACATCTCCAGCTGGTACTCGTACTCGAACAGCTCGGTGGTGCGCTTGCGGTCGTGGACGAGGCGGTCTAAGGGGGACAGCAGGGCCGTACGGCCCTCGAAGGACCGCCCCAACTGGGCAGGATCCACGCGCCACTTGCCGCGCACGCCCTCGACTACGGCCTCCTCCCCCGCCTCGCGCACGTCCGCCGGTTCGACCTGGCACTCGGGTCCGCGGGCGCGGGCTATGCCGAGGGCGCGCAGGCGCCGTTCGTCGCGGACGCGCAGGGCCTCCTCGACCGGGACCGGCGGGGTGTCCGGGTAGACCCGCTCGGCGAGGTCCCAGAGGCGGTCACCGCCACTGCGGCCTGCGACGGCGACCTCGCCGCGCTGCACCATCAGCTCCAGGAGCTTGGTGACGTTGCGGTTGTCGGTCCAGCCGCTCGACCTCCACGGCTTGGCGCAGGTGTCCGGCAGGGCGCGGGAGGGCAGCGGGCCCTCGGCGCCGAGGCGGGCCAGGATGTCCTTGCGGCAGGCGTCGTTGGCCGCCACCCAGGTGCGGTGGTACTCCCGCCACGAGGACGGCGTCCCCCGCTCCGGCCACTCGGCCATCTCGGCGCGGTACAGGGCGAGATCCTCGGCGGGCCGGATCATCGCCTGCAGTTCGAGCAGCGACCGCTTCTCCAGTGCGGCCGTCAACTCGGCCGGTGCGTACGCCGATCCGAGCCTGCTCCAGGCCACCAGATCGGCGTTGGGAGCGATCGCCGCGGTCGGGTCGATCTGCAGCAGGGAAAGCCCACGGACGACCTCCAACAGCCCCTCCGGCCGCACGGCGTCCAGGAGCTGGGCCCGGACGGCGATACGGCGGGCGTCGGTGCGCGAGAGCTCGTGGACGGTCATGGTCCGAGAGTAGGACGCGGGTCTGACAACGGCCCGCGCTCGGCCCGCATACTGGCGGCATGGAATTCGCCGTCTTCATGACGCTGCCGGGCCTGGTCATCCTGCTCACCGTCATCGCCTTCGCCGATCAGCTGCTGCTGCGGGCCGGGCGGGCCGGGCTGCTGCCGTGGCGGATGGGCGGGCGGCAGGGGCAGGTGTCGGCGACCGGGTTCGAGCAGCTGCACGCGAGCTTCTCGCCGGGCAAGCAGAACGAGCTCAAGGAGCGGCAGTCGGCGCTGGTGCTGCGGGACGACGAGGAGGACGGGGCGCCGCCGCACCGGACGACCGTCGATCTGGACGGCGGCCTCGCGGTCGTACGGATATCCCGGGGCGATCGGTAGCCACCGGCTGGCAGGCTGTGGCCATGGAGTTCTTCTGTTACCACCGTGACCGGGTCGGGTCACTCGCCTTGCGGGAAGAGCTGGGGGAAGCGCACTGGTCGTACATGGACCGGTTCGAGGCCGAGCTGATCGCGCGTGGTCCGACGTTCGGCGTCGACGGTGAGACGCCGACCGGCAGTGTGCACATCGTCGATCTCCCGGATCCCGCCGCCGCCCGCGCGTTCGCCTTCGACGAGCCCAACTACCAGGCCGGTGTGTACCGGGACGTGCTGCTGCGCCGGTGGCGCAATCTGCTGGGGCGCACCATGTGGGAGTTCCCGGGCGGCCGGAGTGGCGGCAATCGGTACCTGGTGCTCGGGTTCGGTTCGGGAGAGGCCGCCGATCTCGACGTACCGGCGGACAAGGACGAGATCGTCGCCTACGGGCCGTTGCTGTCCGACGACGGCGCCCGTTGGCTCGGCACCGCGGCACTGGTCCGGGCCTCGGACGCCGACAAGGCGCGGGCCCTTCTGACCGCGGAACGGTACGCCGACATCGAGGTGCATGAGTGGGAGTTCGGCGGGCGGCGATGACTGCCGCCTACGAGCTGCTGCCCGGCGCCGACGGCTCCCCCGTGATCCTGCACGTGCCGCACTCGGCGCGGGAGATCCCGGCAGCCGTGCGGGCCGGGATCGTGCTTGACGACACCGCCCTGGCACGGGAGTTGGACCACATCACCGACGCGCACACGGCGGAGATCGCCGAGGTCGCCGCCGGGTCGGCGGGGCCGGCTCCCTGGCGGTTCGTGAACCGGCTGTCGCGGCTGGTCGTCGACCCGGAGCGCTTCCCCGACGAGCGGGAGGAGATGCTGTCCGTCGGGATGGGCGCGGTGTACACGCGGACGACCCACCGGGAGGTGCTGCGGCCCGGCGACGGCGACCCCGAGCCATTGATCGAGCGTTACTTCCGGCCGTACGCGCAAGCCATGGCGGAGGCGGTGGCGGGCCGGCTGGCGGCGACCGGGCGGGCCGTCGTCGTCGACGTCCACTCCTATCCGAGTGCCGCGCTGCCGTACGAGCTGCACGGCGAGGGGCCGCGCCCGCAGGTCTGTCTGGGCACGGACCCCTTCCACACGCCGCCCGAGCTGCTGGAGGCGGCACGGGAGGCCTTCGCCGCTTGCGGGGAGACGGGACTGGACAGTCCGTTCGGCGGGACGTACGTACCCCTGGAGTTCTACGGGAAGGACGCCCGCGTGTCCGCTCTCATGGTGGAGATCCGGCGGGACACGTACATGACCGAGCCGGGTGGGCCTCCCGGGCCGGGGCTCGGGCGGCTCGGGGCGGCGCTGGCCCGGCTGGTCGACGCCGTGTCGGGCTGACCTCCGGCTGGAGCACTCCCGCGCGACAGGCGGGCGGGGGCCGGTGAGGGTGGGGGCATGACCGAGGATCCCACCCTCCTGACCGCCCAGGTCCCGCCGCCCGTGCGGGACTGGCCCTCGCTCGACCTGGCCGGCACCGAGTTCGACCCGGTGCTCGCGGACCTGATGCGCGAAGGCCCGCTGACCCGCATCCGGCTGCCGCACGGCGAGGGCTGGGCCTGGCTGGCCACCCGCCACGCCGACGTGAAGGCGATCACCAACGACCCGCGGTTCGGCCGCGCCGAGGTCACCCGGCGCCAAGTGACCAGGATGGCCCCGCACTTCAAGCCGCGGCCCGGTTCGCTGGCCTTCGCCGACCAGCCCGACCACAACCGGCTGCGCAGGCCGGTCGCGGGCGCCTTCACGGTGGCGGCGATGAAACGGCTGCGGCCCCGCGCGCAGGAGCTGCTCGACGAGCTGGTGGCGGGGGTACTGCGGGACGGGCCGCCGGCCGACCTGATCGAGCGGGTGCTGGAGCCGTTCCCGATCGCCGTGGTCAGCGAGGTGATGGGGGTGCCCGCCGAGGACCGGGAGCGGGTGCACGCGTGGACCCGGCAGATCATCTCCACGAACGGTGGCGCCGAGGCCGCCGACCGGGCCAAGCAGGGCATGTACGGCTGGATCACGGACACGGTCCGGGCCCGCGCGCACAGCACGGACGAGGACGTGTACTCGCTGCTCGGTGCCGCCGTCGCGCGCGGTG
Source organism: Streptomyces sp. NPDC047081 (assembly GCF_040643775.1). Taxonomy (NCBI): domain Bacteria; kingdom Bacillati; phylum Actinomycetota; class Actinomycetes; order Kitasatosporales; family Streptomycetaceae; genus Streptomyces; species Streptomyces sp. NPDC047081. The sequence continues at coordinate 507,906 of NZ_JBEYUY010000004.1, forward strand.
AGATCGGCGAGGAGGAGGCCGTCGGGCTCGCCGGGCCGCTGCAGATCGGCGGCGAGGCCGTCACCCACAACTGCGGCCAGATGCTGTTCCTGATGCTCACGCGGCCGGAGCTGATGGCCGACATGCGCTCACGCGAGCCGTCGGCCCGGGGACCCGTGCTCGACGAGCTGCTGCGCTACATCCCGCACCGCACCTCGGTCGGCCTGGCCCGCATCGCCCTGGAGGACGTCGACCTGCACGGCCATCGCATCGCCGCGGGCGACCCGGTGTACGTCTCCTATCTCGCCGCCAACCGCGACCCGGACGTCTTCCCGGAACCGGACCGGATCGACACCGGCCGCGATCCCAACCCGCACCTGTCCTTCGGGAACGGCTCGCACTACTGCACGGGCGCCGTACTGGCCCGTATGCAGACCGAGTTGATGGTCGACACGCTGCTGGAGCGGATGCCCGGACTGCGGCTCGCGGTCCCCGCGGACCAGGTCGTGTGGCGGCGCCGGACGATGATCCGGGGGCCGCGGACCCTGCCCGTCACCTGGTGAGGATGCGGGCAGGGTCGCGGGTCAAACCGTCAGCCAGTCCGTGACGAGGACTCCCTCGCCGGTCCGCAGCCGCAGTGCGAAGGGACCGGCCGGGGGTTCGCCGTACGTGAAGCGCCCCATGTCGTCGGTGGTCAGCGGGGCGCCCGCCTGCGGGCCGCGCAGCACCTCGATACGGGCCGACTGCGGGGGCAGTACCTGCCCCATCAGGCCCTGTGCGGTCAGTTCCACGTCGACGGTGACGCCGCCCGCGTGGAACGTCAGCATCCGCGGTACGTCCACCGCTCCCCTCACCGGGATGGCGTCGACCACCGAGTCGAAGGTCAGCTCGGCGATACGGGCGTCCAGGTCGTGCAGCGCGAACGCCTCCACGGCGATCTGCCGCAGTTCGGCCGGCACCGGGTCCAGGATGCCGGCGGCCTGGCGGAGTTCCTCCTCCAGCAGGTCGAAACCGAGGTCGTCGGTGTCGTCCGGGTCCTCGATGCCGTCCGGATCCTCGCCGTTGATGTCACTGATGTCGTCCATGTCCCTCACGCCGCTCCCCGTGCTTCGAGTCGTGCCCGCAGGCGCCGCAGACAGCGCTGGCGCAGCGGTCCGATGCTGCCCACGGCGATACCGAGGGCCGAGGACACCTCCTGGTAACTGGGCGGCGGTGAAGCCATCAGGACGCGCAGCAGCAGTCTGCACCGCTCGCCCAGTTCCTCGAACTCCTGCCACAGGTGCCGGATGCGCTCGCGGTCGGCGGCTGCCTCCTCCAGGTCGAGGAACGACTGCTCGGGCGTACGGTCCTCGCTGATCCGGTCGAGGACCTGGGGATCGTCCGTGGGGGTGAGCCGCCTTAAGCTCTTGAGCACCTTCAGGCATTCGTGCCGCGCGGTGCTCGCGAGCCAGGACCCCGCCTTCTCCGGTTCGCGGATCCGCCCCAGATGCTGGGCGAAACGAAACCACACGGTCTGGTACACCTCGTGCGCGTCGGCGTCGGAGAGCCGGTGCGCGCGCACGACGGACCACACCAGCGGGCTCAGCCCTTCCACGAGCGCCTTCCAGGCCGCCGCGTCGCCATCGACGGCGGACTGGACCAACGCGCCGACATCTGCTCGGTCCACGGCCCCACCCCTCGTGTACGGCATGACATCGTACGCCGTGGAAGGGGCCGTTCCAGACCTCATGCCGGAGGAGCCAGCTGCGTGACCGGCGCCGGGCGCCAAGTCGGCGGGCGCAGCGCCGGTACGTGCGCCCCGCGCACCTCCGCGTACGCGCCGTTCGCGGCCAGGAGCTGGGTACGGGCGGCGCGCGCGTCGCCCATCTTGTTGGCGGTCATGTAGGCGGCGACCATGCCGGCGGCCACCGGGGTGGCGAACGAGGTGCCGCTCCAGTGCGCGTACCCCTCGAACATCACCTGGTCCGCCTTGACGGAGCTGGGCGTGCCGGCCGCACTGAGCACGCCGGTGTGGCGCGGGTACTGGCAGGTGCACGCGTAGGTGAAGCCGAAGCGGCACTCCTCGTAGGTGGTGTGCTGGTAGACGTACGGCACGGGCGCGTCGAAGCCGGTGAGGGCGCTGGTGAGGCGCTCGCCGGGGGCGTACACGTTCACCCATGCGCCGTGGTTGCTGAAGCAGGCGCCGTACTCGCCGTCGCCGCGCAGGGCGCCGACCGACAGCACGACGTCGGCGTAGTCGGACAGGCTGGCGTAGGCGGCGGGCCAGAACGGGGTGGCGCTGGAGTTGTTGCCGGCGGCGGCGACCAGGAGGGTGCCCTGGGCGCGGAGTTCTTCCATGAAGGCGTCGAGGCCGATCAGGCCTTCGGTGCTGCCGTTGGCGGTGCCGGCGGACAGGCTGATGACGTCCGGCCAGCCGTGCTCGTCTATGGCGTCGAACAGGCGCTGGCCGAGTTCGGACTCCAGGATGGCGCCTGCGTCGTTCAGGGTGTTGCGGACGGTGACGTTCGTGTTGGGTGCGACGGCGGCCAGGAGGCCGGCGATGAACGTGCCGTGGCCGACGTACTGGAGCAGGTTGCCGTCGGAGTCGGTCTCGGTGCCGTGCAGGTCGCCCTGGACGTGGGCGAGGAGCGGGACGGCGGAGTAGTCGTGGGTGAGGCCGTTGTCGATGACCAGGACGCTGACCGCGGTGTCCCCGTCGTAACCGGCGGAGGCGGCGGCCGGGTTGGTGCCTCCGGTGAGCGGGGCGGGGACGGGCTCGTCCCCGGGACAGGAGTTGACCGGCGCGATCGAGACCACGTGGTTACGGCTGATCAGCCGGCGCTGCTGTCGTCCCTCGTGCTCGCGCATGGCGCGCAGGGCGTGGGCGACCGCGCGGTCGGAGTGCCGGTCGCCGTGGCCGGGGTCGCCGACCTGGATGCGGGTGATGCCCGAGCGGTTGGTCTCCGGGCCGGCCCGGCGGACGTGGTCGGCGGTCAGGCCGGTCGCCTCGGTGAAGTGGGTGCGCACGCTGTCCTCGACGAGCCGCGCCTCCTCACCGTCCCGGGCCAGGACCACGCCCTTCTCGTAGATGAACTCCGCCGCGTCGTCGGGCCCCATCGCCAGGGGGACGTCGGGCATGGAGCGCTGGATCTGGTCGAACTGCTCGTGGAATCGCTGTGGTGCCATGGCGTGTCCTCCCACTGAGGCGACAGTCGTCAATCAGAGTCGCGGGCCCGTTGATTGATACAGCGACAAACCGGTGTGGGGCGTGACCAGGGCCACTACCATCCTTGGGGTGACAGCGGGAAGCGACTCGGTTCTCGAACTGCTGCCGATGGTGTTCGCGGCCCCGAACGAGGCTCTGGCGCGGGCCCAGGGCGTGCTGGTGTCCGATCCGTCGCCTTGGCATGCCTCCGTGGCGCACCAGGTGATCGGGATCTGGCAGCGGGACTGGGGCGACATCAGGCTGGCGCTGCACCATCTGCGCCGGGCCCGGGACCTGGCGGCGCGCGCCCAGGACGCCGACCGCGAGGGGGACGTCCTGGCCACGCTCGGTGTGGCGCTCGTCCACTCCGGCCGCACCCGGCAGGGCCTGGAGGCGCTGGAGCGGGGTGTCGTCGTCAGCGGCGGGCACACACGCGCACGCGTGCTGTACCGGCGGGCGTACGCCTCCTGGGTGCTGGGCCGGCACCGGGAGTCGCTGGAGGACGTACGGCGGGCGATTCCCGTGCTGCGGCAGGCCGACGACGTCATCTGGACGGCTCGGGCGCTGACCCTGCGGGCCACCGTGCATCTCGCGCTCGGCGCGGTGGACCGGGCGGACGCGGACTTCGCGGCCGCCGAGGCCATGTGGGACACCACCGGCCAGGAGCACGAGAAGGCGGACATCGTGGAGAGCCGGGGCCTGGCCGCCTTCCAGCAGGGGGACGTACCGGTCGCGCTGCGGCTCCTCGACGAGGCCGAGGAGCAGTACGCCAAGCTGGGCACGCCGTCCTTCATGCTCTACATCCGGCGCTGCGAGGTCCTGATGGCGGCCGGTCTCGCCTCGGAGGCGCTCACCGAGGCGGACGCGGCGATAGGCGTGCTCGACGGGATCGGCGGGCAGTCCACGCGCAAGGCGGAGCTGCTGCTGGTCGCGGCCCGGGCGGCCCGGCTGGCGAACGACCCGCACACCGCGATCGCGCGCGCGGCACTGGCGGTGCGGCTGTTCGCCGGGCAGCGGCGCCCCTGGTGGGAGACGCACGCACGGCTGGTGCTGATCGAGGCGCGGCTCGCCGCGGGGCGCGGTTCGGGGCGGCTGGTCGCGGACGCCGCCGCGGTGGCCGAGCGGCTCGCCTCCTTCGGCGCGCCGGCCGCGCCGGAGGCCTCGCTGCTGGCGGGCCGGATCGCGCTGGGCCTCGGCTTCGACGCGAGCGTCGTCAACGTCGACACCGTGGGCCCGCTGGTCCAGGGGCTCGGCGCGGTCTGCTGGGCCAGTCCCGAGGACCAGGCCAGGCACG